>NZ_JBEZKB010000009.1:0-116393 GCF_040651475.1 Streptomyces sp. NPDC048442 | reverse complement strand
GTCCGGGCGGCGGGCCTGCCGGCATCTGCGGCGGTCCGGGCGGCGGCTGCGGGGCACCCGGAGGCGGGCCCTGCGGAGCCCCGCCCTGCGGAGCGTTCGGGTCCTGCGGGGCGCCGAAGCCCCCCTGCGGCGGCTGGTTGGGCGGCTGAGACATCAGCACTTACCTCTTCACACGGGGGGTCCGCTGCCCGGTCGGTCTCCCCCGCGATTCCGGGCGGTGAAATCCTCCCGGAAAGGAGCGAATCGGGCTTGGATCCCGCAGATATACGTCAGTCGAGCGGGGCTTCTTTCTATCACTGGGAACCCTCGAACAAGGGGCCGGTCCCGCCCCTGTTCCCAAGGGAGGACCGGCCTGTGATGCGCTCGTTATGAGCCCTCTACGTGTTCTCTACGTTGTCCCGCACCGCGCTCGGCGTTGTCCCGCACTGCGCCACGGCGTTGTCCGCACGCCACTCGGCCCGCCCGGGGCCGCGCTGACGTCACGCTTCCTCGGCCAGCTCCAGCCAGCGCATCTCCAACTCGTCGCGGTCCGCGATGAGTCGGCGCAGTTCGGCGTCGAGCTCGGCGACCTTGGCGAAGTCGGTGGAGTTCTCGGTGATCTGGGCGTGCAGGTTGGTCTCCCGGTCGGAGAGCTTGGTGAGCTGCCGCTCGATCTTCTGGAGCTCCTTCTTCGCGGCACGCGCGTCGCCCGAGGACTTCTCCGGCCTGGCTGCGGCGGCCTTCGCGGCCGCGGCGGCCGGGGCCGCGGGAGTGGCGGCGGCGACGACCTTCGCGCGCCGCTCCAGGTACTCGTCGAGCCCGCGCGGCAGGTTGCGCAGCGTGTGGTCGCCGAGGAGTGCGAAGACCTTGTCCGTGGTGCGCTCGATGAAGAACCGGTCGTGCGAGATGACGACCATCGTGCCGGGCCACCCGTCGAGGAGGTCTTCGAGCTGCGTCAGCGTCTCGATGTCCAGGTCGTTGGTGGGCTCGTCGAGGAAGAGGACGTTGGGCTCGTCCATCAGCAGCCGCAGGATCTGCAGCCGGCGCCGCTCACCGCCCGAGAGGTCCCCGACCGGGGTCCACTGCTTCTCCTTGGTGAAGCCGAACTGCTCGCACAGCTGCCCCGCCGTCATCTCCCGGCCCTTGCCGAGGTCGACCCGGTCGCGGACCTTCTGCACGGCTTCGAGCACCCGCAGGTTCGGGTCGAGTTCGCCGACCTCCTGCGAGAGGTACGCCAGCTTGACCGTCTTGCCGACGACGACCTTGCCCGCCGCGGGCTGTACGTCGCCCTGTGAACGGGCGGCCTCGGCGAGGGCCTTCAGGAGGGAGGTCTTGCCCGCGCCGTTGACGCCGACGAGGCCGACGCGGTCGCCGGGGCCGAGCTGCCAGGTGAGGTGCTTGAGGAGCATCTTCGGGCCGGCCTGGACGGTGACGTCCTCAAGGTCGAAGACGGTCTTGCCGAGCCGCGCGTTGGCGAACTTCATCAGCTCGCTGGTGTCGCGCGGCGGCGGCACGTCCGCGATCAGCTCGTTGGCGGCCTCGATGCGGTAGCGCGGCTTGGACGTACGCGCCGGGGCGCCGCGCCGCAGCCAGGCCAGCTCCTTGCGCATCAGGTTCTGCCGCTTGCCCTCCTCGGTGGCGGCGATGCGGTCGCGCTCGGCGCGGGCGAAGACGTAGTCGCTGTAGCCGCCCTCGTACTCGTGGACCGCTCCGCGCTGGACGTCCCACATGCGGGTGCAGACCTGGTCGAGGAACCAGCGGTCGTGGGTCACGCAGACGAGCGCGGACCGGCGCGACTGGAGGTGCCCGGCCAGCCAGCTGATGCCCTCGACGTCGAGGTGGTTGGTGGGCTCGTCGAGGATGATCAGGTCCTGGTCGGCGATGAGCAGCTTGGCGAGCGCGATACGGCGGCGCTCACCGCCCGACAGCGGACCGATGACGGTGTCCAGGCCCTGCCCGAAGCCGGGCAGGTCGAGCCCGCCGAACAGTCCGGTCAGCACGTCGCGGATCTTGGCGCTGCCCGCCCACTCGTGGTCGGCCATGTCGCCGATGACCTCGTGCCGGACGGTCGCGGCCGGGTCGAGCGAATCGTGCTGGGTGAGGACGCCGAGCCGGAGTCCGCCGACGTGCGTGACGCGCCCGCCGTCGGCCTCCTCCAGCTGTGCGAGCATCCGGATGAGGGTGGTCTTGCCGTCGCCGTTGCGGCCGACCACACCGATCCGGTCCCCCTCCGAGACGCCGAGGGAGACGCCGTCGAGCAGGGCACGTGTGCCGTACACCTTGCTGACTGCCTCGACATTGACCAGGTTGACGGCCATGAGTGGGTGCTCCAGGGGGCGGGGACGGATAGACCTCCCAGCGTAGTCGGCGCCCGCCGCCGACCACGACGGCGGGCGCCGGACCCCCTGCACCCACGCTGTTACGGGTTGTTACGGGCCGCTACGAGTGGCCGCCCGCGTGCCCTTTCCGGCGTCGTACGACGAAGACGGCACCGGCGGCCGCGATCGCCGTGGCACCCGCGAGGCCGAGCACGATGCCGGTCGCACCGCCGCTCCCCTGCCCCTGCTCCGTACCGGCCTTGACCGCACCGGACGGGGTGGCCTTGCCCGACGGGGTGGCCTTGCCGGACGGGGTGGCCTTGCCCGAAGTGGTCGCGGTCGGATTCCCCGGTACGACCGGGGCGGCCGAGGCGGACGACTTCCCCGAGCCGGTCGGTGCGGGCGGTACGGGAGGCACGACGGGCGCGGACGGCGTGGCCGTGCCCGGGGAGCCGGACGGGGACTCCTCCGTCGTCGGGGAGTCGCTCGTCTCCGGCTCCGCCGCCGTGCCCAGCGCCTTGCCGTCGGGCCCGACCAGGCTCCACACCTTGCCGTCGGGGCTCTTGAGGCCGTTGCCCTTGGTGTCGCCGGGCTTGGCGTCGCCCTTGAAGTAGTAGAGCGGCTTCTCGTCGAGGACGACCTGCTTCTTGTCGCTGCCGGCGAGGTCGATCTGGTTGGTCTCACCGGTGACGTCGGCCGACTTGGTCGGGTATCCGGTGGCGGCGGGCCAGTTCGTGGCGCACTCGCCGGTGCAGTGGGATGTGTCCTTCGCGTCGCCCGCCCAGGTGTAGAGCGCGTTGCCGTTCTTGTCGGCGAGCGCCTTGCCCTCCGAGGTGTCGATCACGGTGATCTCACCGGGGTCGGTCGGGGTGTCGAGCGCGAAGGCGACGTCGCTGCCCAGGGCGAGCAGCAGGGCGGTGGCCGCGGCAGCGGTGGATATTCGGGAAACGGATGCGGATGTGGATCTGGATGCGGATGCGGATGCGGATGCGTGCATGACGTCCTGCCTCAGGTCGGCGGTACCTCTGGTACGAGATCCAGCAGATCGCCGACGCGGGGGTTCGGCCCGCCGGGAGGACCGCGATACGGCCGTACGGGTGGGTGCCGTGCCGCCCGAAGGGACACGAGCTTCCGCCTATGCCATTTAATCTTTTGCCTAAAGGTACTAGGCAGACTTACCGTCGACCTCATGAGGGAAGCCACCGAAAACGACATCAGGTCGTCGTTCATCAACTGCTCGAAGGGCGAGGCCAAGCGTCTCCCCATGCCCCGTGACCTGGCCGAACGCCCGTGGGCCGATCTGGACTTCATGGGCTGGCGGGATCTGTCGGCGCCGGACCGCAGCTATCTGGTGACGGAGGACCCGGCGGACGGCCGCCTGTTCGGCGTGACCTTCCGCTTCCCGTCCCGTCAGCGCGGCTTCCTGCACCGCAGCATGTGCGCGATCTGCATGACGACGCACTCCGGCAGCGGGGTGTCCCTGATGACCGCGCCCAAGGCGGGCCCGGCGGGCCGCCAGGGGAACTCGGTCGGCATCTACATCTGCACCGACATGGCCTGTTCGCTGTACGTGCGCGGGAAGAAGGCGGCGCAGCCGGGCGGCCGGTTCGAGGAGTCGCTGACCGTCGACGAGCAGATCGACCGCACCCGCACCAACCTCTTCGCCTTCCTGGCGAAGCTGACCGACTGACCCGCCTCCGACCGGCCGACCAACCTCTAAAGGACGGTCGCTCCCGGTGCCGGTGACACCGCCGGGCGGGCCGCCACGCAGGTCCCGGACGCCAGCAGCGCGTCCGCGACCCGCTTCGCGGCTTCCGCGTCCTTGACCAGGTAGGCCGTCGTCGGGCCCGAGCCGGAGACCAGTGCGGCCAGGGCTCCCGCGTCCGTGCCCACCGCCAGGGTGGCAGCGAGGGAGGGGCGCAGCGAGAGCGCGGCGGCCTGGAGGTCGTTGGTCAGGGCCGCCGCGAGGGCGGTCGCGTCTCCGGTACGGAGCGCGGCGAGGAGGTTCTCGGAGGCTTCGGGCTCCGGGACCTCCGCGCCGGCCGTGAGCCGGTCGAACTCTCCGTAGACGGCCGGCGTCGACAGCCCGCCGTCCGCGACCGCGAAGACCCAGTGGAACCCGCCGCCGACGGCCAGCGGCGTGAGCTGCTCGCCCCGCCCGACCCCGAGGGCCGCCCCGCCCACCAGGGAGAAGGGCACATCGCTCCCCAACTCCGCGCAGATCGCCAGGAGTTGATCGGTCGATGTCTTCGTCCCCCACAACTCGTCGCACGCCAGCAGCGCACCGGCCGCGTCCGCGCTGCCGCCCGCCATGCCGCCCGCGACGGGGATGTCCTTGGCGATGTGCAGATGGACGTCGGGGGCCAGGCCGTGGAGCTCGGCGAGGGCGATCGCGGCGCGCGCCGCCAGGTTCGTACGGTCCAGGGGCACACGGTCCGCGCCCGGTCCCGTGCAGGTGATGCGGAGCTCAGGGGCGGGGGTGGCCGTCACCTCGTCGTACAGGCCGACGGCGAGAAACACATTGGCGAGGGGGTGGAAGCCGTCGGGGCGTACCCCGCCCACCGCGAGCTGAACGTTGACCTTGGCGGGGACGCGGACGGTCACCGGGGTGGCGCTCATGCCGTGGCCTCGGCGCTCGCCTTGGCTTCCGCGATCCTCGCGAACTCCTCCACCGTCAGGGCCTCGCCGCGCGCCTGCGGGGAGATCCCGGCGGCGACGAGTGCGGCCTCGGCCGCCGGGGCGGAGCCCGCCCAGCCTGCGAGCGCGGCGCGCAGCGTCTTGCGGCGCTGGGCGAAGGCGGCGTCGACGACCGCGAAGACTTCCCGCCGGGTGGCGGTGGTCTCGACCGGCTTCTCCCGGCGCACGAGGGACACGAGCCCCGAGTCGACGTTCGGCGCGGGCCAGAAGACATTGCGGCCGATGGAACCGGCGCGCTTGACGTCCGCGTACCAGTTGGCCTTGACCGAAGGCACTCCGTACACCTTGTTGCCGGGCTTCGCGGCGAGCCGGTCGGCGACCTCCGCCTGGACCATGACGAGGGTGCGCTCGATGGTCGGGAAGTGCTCCAGCATGTGCAGGAGTACGGGGACGGCGACGTTGTACGGAAGATTCGCGACCAGCGCGGTCGGCTCCGCGGGGAGCTCCTCGACCAGCATCGCGTCCGAGTGCACGAGGTCGAACCGGTCGGCCTTGCCCGGCATCCGCGCCTGCACGGTGGCCGGAAGCGCCGCCGCGAGCACGTCGTCGATCTCGACGGCGACGACGCGGTCCGCGGTGTCGAGCAGGGCGAGCGTCAGCGAACCGAGGCCGGGCCCGACCTCCACCACGACGTCGTCGGGGCGCACCTGGGCCGTGCGCACGATGCGGCGGACGGTGTTGGCGTCGATGACGAAGTTCTGACCGCGCTGCTTGGTCGGACGTACGCCGAGGGCGGCGGCCAGCTCCCGGATGTCGGCGGGACCGAGAAGGGAGTCGGAGGCGGAGGAGGGCTCAGGGGTACTCACCGCTCAAGCGTACGGGGTCCTCTCAGCCCGCTGGGTGCGGTGCGGGTGAGTGGGCCGCTTCGCGGATTCGGCCCCTCCCCACCCTTCCCGAAACTGCTCGCCGCAGGCGGTTCATGGCTGGCGCCGGTGGGGGCGGGGGTCCCGGGCTGCGCCCGGTGCACGGCTGCGCCGCGCGTCCTCAAACGCCGGACGGGCTGGAGTCAGATCCACGTGTCCAGCCACATCCGATGCCGCCACTCCCCGATCGGCATCGTCGTCCCCGTGTAGATCGGCCAGAAGTAGATGAAGTTCCAGACGATCAGCAGCACCAGCACCCCCGCCCCGATCGCCCCCACCGCCCTGCGCCTCTCGTCCGACCCCGGTGGGCCGAGGATCGCGCCGGCCATCATCGCGACCGCCAGGCACAGGAACGGCACGAAGACGACCGCGTAGAAGTAGAAGATCGTCCGTTCCTGGTAGAGGAACCACGGCAGCCATCCCGCCACCACGCCCGCCAGAATCGCCCCCGCCCGCCAGTCCCTGCGGAAGAACCAGCGCCACAGCACGTACAGCAGGGCGAACGCCGCCGCCCACCACAGCAGCGGTGTGCCCAGTGCCAGCACCTCGCTCGCGCACTTCTCCTTCTCACTCGAAGGGCAGCCGCCGATGCCCGGCTTCGGGGACTCGTAGTAGTACGAGACGGGACGGCCGAGGACGATCCACGACCACGGGTTCGACTGGTAGGTGTGCCCGGAGGTCAGCCCGATGTGGAACGAGTAGACCTCGCTCTCGTAGTGCCACAGGCTGCGCAGCCACTCCGGCACCCACGTCATGTCGAACTGGGGCAGCGAAATGCCCCCCACGCGGTCCGGCGAGAGCCCCGCCCGCCCCTTCGCCCAGTCGCGGAAGTACCCCTTGTCGGTGAGCAGCCAGCCGGTCCAGGAGACGACGTAGGTGCCGATCGCGACGGGGACGGTGGACACGAAGGCCGGCAGCACATCGCGCTTCAGCACCGCCAGGTACGGCCGCTTCGCACCGGCAGTGCGCCTGGCGGCCACGTCCCAGAAGACGGTCAGCAGGCCGAAGACGACCAGTGTGTAGAGGCCGCTCCACTTGGTGGCGAAGGCCAGCCCGAGGCAGAGCCCGGCGGCCAGCCGCCACGGCCGCCACCCCAGCCGCAGTCCTTCCGCGGTCTTCGCGTCCGGCCGCAGCAACCCGTCCTCGTCCACAGGCAGCGCGTCGGCGAGTGTGCGGCGCGCCCGGTCCCGGTCGACGACCAGACATCCGAAGGCCGCGAGCACGAAGAACATCAGCACCTGGTCGAGCAGCGCCGTCCTGCTCATCACGAAGTGCAGGCCGTCCACGGTGAGCAGCAGCCCGGCCAGGCAGCCGAGGAAGGTGGAGCGGAACATCCGCCGCCCGATGCGGCACAGCAGCAGCACCGAGAGCGTGCCGAGCACGGCCACCGTGAAGCGCCAGCCGAACGGCGAGAAGTCGAAGAGCTGCTCGCCCCAGCCGATCAGCCACTTCCCGGCCGGCGGGTGCACGACGTACCCGGGGTCGGTGGGGATCGGGACGGAGCCCGGGTCCGCCAGGATGCTCCTGTCGACGTCCTTGGGCCAGCTGCCCTCGTAGCCCTGGTTGACCAGCGCCCACGCGTCCTTCGCGTAGTACGTCTCGTCGAATATGACCGCGTCGGGCTTGCCCAGGTTCCAGAACCGGATGAGCCCCGCGACCAGCGTGACGAGGAGCGGCCCGCCCCAGGGGGCGAGCCGCATCAGGCGGTCGGCACCGGCCGGGGAGATCCGCAGCAGGGACCACAGATACGGTCCGGGCGGGCGTACGTACGGGGGCACGAGGCGTTCCCGCAGCCCGACCGTGCGGCGGGGCGCATAGCCGAATCTGCGCAGCCGCTGCTGCCAGGTGGGCGGTTCCTCTTCGGGGGCCCGTCCGTGCTGGGCGTGGGGCGCAGTACTCGTCACCGCGCCATCGTAGGGAACGCGGCTGTGCGCGTCGCCCGGCCACCCTGGGAGGATGGGCCGTGTGACTGGATCGACTGCACCCGCATCTGCCTCTGCCGCTTCCACCGCCGCACCCGGCGCCGGGGTCCTCGTCCTCGCCGGGACGCCCATCGGGGACGTCTCCGACGCCCCGCCGCGCCTGGCGAAGGAGCTGGAGACGGCGGACGTGATCGCCGCCGAGGACACCCGTCGGCTGCGCCGTCTGACACAGGCGCTCGGGGTGCACACGTCGGGGCGTGTCGTGTCGTACTTCGAGGGCAACGAGTCCGCGCGCACGCCCGAGCTGGTCGAGGCGCTGGAGGGCGGGGCGCGGGTGCTGCTGGTGACGGACGCCGGCATGCCGTCCGTCTCCGACCCCGGATACCGGCTGGTCGCCGCGGCCGTCGAGAAGAACCTCAGGGTGACGGCCGTACCGGGCCCGTCCGCGGTCCTCACCGCGCTCGCGCTGTCCGGGCTGCCCGTCGACCGGTTCTGCTTCGAGGGGTTCCTGCCGCGCAAGGCGGGCGAGCGCCTCGGCAAGCTGCGCGAGGTCGCCGATGAGCGCCGCACCCTCGTCTACTTCGAGGCTCCGCACCGGCTGGACGACACCCTCGCCGCGATGGCCGAGGTGTTCGGCGACGAGCGGCGGGCCGCCGTCTGCCGCGAACTGACGAAGACGTACGAGGAGGTCAAGCGCGGTCCGCTGAAGGCGCTTGCCGAGTGGGCCGCCGAGGGCGTACGGGGTGAGATCACGGTCGTCGTCGAGGGTGCGCCCCAGGCCGGTCCCGCCGAGCTGGACGCCGACGAGCTGGTGCGCAGGGTGCAGGTGCGCGAGGAGGCGGGCGAGCGCCGCAAGGAGGCGATCGCCGCTGTCGCGCTCGACGCGGGGCTTCCCAAGCGGGAGGTGTTCGATGCTGTGGTGGCGGCAAAGAATGCGGCTCGGACGGGGGCCGCGAAGGGCGGCGAAGGTAAAGGAGTGTCTTGAAATGCAAAGCGAATCCCGTGCATAAGCCAGCTTTCTCAGGCACTCGTCAAATACTCCCCACGTTTTGACAGCTCTGTCGCATTTCGGCCGGATCAGGCGTCCACTGGATGGTGAGTGGAAAGGAGCTGGCATGAGCGAGATCGCGCAGAGCACAGCCGGCAGCATCACCGCACTGGGCACGGCACGGACCACGGCAGAGACGCAGGCGACGGCACAGGCCACAGCACAGGAGGCGTACGCCTTCGCGTGCATGAAATGCGGCCACGGCTGGGAGCAGGCGTACGAGATAGAGCACCACACCGACGGCTCCGGTCACCCCTTCGTCGTGTACCGCGCGGACGGCCAGCGCGTCCCGTCCCCCCTGTCCCGCCCCTCCTGCCTCAATTGCGGCGGCACCGTCGTCCGCATCATGCGTTCCGGCCAGGTGTCGTCCATCCAGGAGCTCCAGCAGCGCGCCGCGGAGACGGCCCCCCTGGCCGGTCCGCCGCTCGCCGAGTCGGACGCCGACGTTCCGCAGCCGCGCGAACCGCACCACTGGCACCTGTCCGACCTGCTGCACCCTTTCCGGAAGTGATCCGGCTGTTCCGCGAGTAATCCGCTGGGGGCCGGGCCTGCGGCTTTCGTAGGATCGACCGCATGAGCCCGAGCCCCGACAAGAACGCCGCGCCGCCCGCACCCGAACCCCTCCGGGTGCCGGTGGCCGACTCGCACACCCACCTGGACATGCAGGACACCACCGTCGAGCAGGCCCTCGCCACGGCCGCCTCGGTCGGGGTGACGACCCTGGTGCAGGTGGGCTGTGATGTGAAGGGCTCCCGGTGGGCGGCCGAGACCGCGGCCGCCCACGAGCACGTCCACGCGGCCGTCGCCCTGCACCCCAACGAGGCCCCCCGCATCGTCCTCGGCGACCCCGACGGCTGGTCGCGGCAGGGCGCCCGCCCCGGCGGCGGAGACGCCGCCCTCGACGACGCACTCTCCGAGATCGACCGGCTCGCCGCCCTCCCGCACGTCCACGGCGTCGGCGAGAGCGGACTCGACTTCTTCCGTACGGGACCCGAAGGCATGGCCGCGCAGGAGCGGTCGTTCCGCGCGCACATCGAGATCGCCAAGCGGCACGGCAAGGCGCTGGTCATCCACGACCGCGACGCGCACGCCGACGTCCTGCGCGTCCTGGAGGAGGAAGGCGCACCCGAGCGGACCGTCTTCCACTGCTACTCCGGCGACGCCGACATGGCCCAAGTGTGCGCGGACCGGGGCTACTTCATGTCCTTCGCCGGGACGGTCACCTTCAAGAACGCCCAGCCGCTGCGCGACGCGCTCGCCGTGGCTCCGCTGGAGCTTGTCCTGGTCGAGACCGACGCCCCCTTCCTCACCCCCGCCCCGTACCGCGGTCGGCCCAACGCCCCGTATCTGATTCCGATCACGGTGCGGGCGATGGCCGCGGTGAAGGGGATCGACGAGGACGCCATGGCGACCGCGATCTCGGCGAACACGGCCCGCGCGTTCGGCTACTAGGTCCGGCCCGGCGCGCGCACGGAAGCTCGCACTGGGGAGCTCGCACTGGGGTTCGTCGCGCAACCCTGCGTAGTCGCGTCGCTTTGGAGAGTGACGACTCCTCCGCTAGTGTCCCGGGCCGCAGCACGTGGCGGCCCGGCATCCGGTCCGCCTGTCGGGCGGACCGGGAGCGACGTGAGCAATACGCAGGGTGGCGCGCTGTCGTACGACGCGCAGTACGGGTCGTACGAGCCGCAGCAGCCGTACGGCGGTGCGGGGGCCTACGAGGAGACGGTTGCCCCGTACGGGGGAGGTGTGACGTACGAGGTGCCCCCGCCGGCGCCCTCGTACGACACCTACCAGCCGGCCTACGGGACGCAGGCGCCCTACGAGCCGTACGAGCCGTACGAGCCCGAGGAGCCGTACGAACCGTATTCGTACGGGAGTTACGCCCCGGCCGCCCCCGCCACCCCGGCCACCCCTGCCGCCCCCTCCACCGTCCCGGACCCTTCCGCCCCGGACGGCGGCCCTCTCCTCCCCCACCAGAACCAGGCCTCGTGGCCGACGGTCGCCGTGGCGGCCGCGGCACCCGACACCCGGCGTGCGGCCCGCCGCCGCAAGGGCGGCACGGGCGCGGCGTCCGGCGGCGACCACAAGCCGGACACTCTCCGGAAGCTGGTGCCGCAGGCCCTGGTGGTCGCGTTCCTGGCGGGCGGCACCTCGGCGTTCGTCGCCAACGACAAGTCGATCGAGCTGAGCGTCGACGGCGCCCCCCGCACCCTGCACACCTTCGCCGACGACGTCGGCGAACTCCTGAAGAGGGAGGGCGTCCCGGTCGGCGAGCACGACCTGGTGGCGCCCGGCCGGGGCCAGACGCTGGCCAGTGGTGACGAGGTCGTCGTCCGGTACGGCCGCCCGATCGTGCTCACGCTCGACGGCGAGCGCCGCCAGGTGTGGACGACGGCGCAGACCGTCGACGGCGCGCTGCGCCAGTTCGGAGTGCGGGCGGAGGGCGCGTACCTGTCGGCGTCCCGGTCCTCCGCGATCTCGCGCAGGGGCCTGTCCCTGGACGTACGTACGGAACGCACGCTGACGGTGATGGCCGACGGCCGCGAGCGCACCATCCGGACGAACGCGGCGACGGTGGAGGAGGCGGTCCAGGAGGCCGGCATCTCCCTCGGCAACCAGGACACCACCTCCGTACCGCTGGACAGCTTCCCGCGCGACGGGCAGACGGTGACGGTCATGCGGATCACCGGTTCGCGGGAGGTCCGGGAGGAGCCGATCCCCTTCAAGGTGATCCGCAAGGAGGACCCGTCGGTCTTCAAGGGCACGGAGGAGGTCGTACGGGCCGGGGAGCCGGGCTCGCGGAAGGTCACGTACGTCCTGCGGACCGTCAACGGGGTGAAGGAGAAGCCGAAGAGGTTCTCGGAGGAGATCGCCCGGCAGCCGGTGGACCGGATCGTCAAGGTCGGAACGAAGCCGATGCCGACGGCGGTGGCCGGGGCGGACGGACTGAACTGGGAGGGTCTGGCGCAGTGCGAGTCCGGCGGCAGGCCGGGCGCGACGGACCCGTCCGGGACGTACGGCGGCCTGTACCAGTTCGACCGGCAGACCTGGCAGGCGCTGGGCGGCTCGGGCGCCGCCCACGAGGCCCCGGCGTCGGAACAGACCTTCCGGGCGAAGAAGTTGTACGTGCAGCGGGGGGCGAGCCCCTGGCCGCACTGCGGGCGGAAGCTGTAGGGCCGCCGGTCAGGCCCGGCCCGGCTGTGTCCCACCCCACGTACCAGTCACATAACGCCCGTCGCTCCTGTCACCCCTCACCCCGTAGAGTCACTCCCCGATAACTCCCCGGCATCAATGCCGGGGAGCTCCTGGGGAGGGGACTGCGGCATGCGCGGTGGGGTCAGGATCGCGATAGTGGGCGGGGCGTTCGTCATCGTGGCCGGGGGTGTGGGGTACGGGGGCTACAACCTCTACACCGGCATCACGGGCGGCAGCGGCAGCAGCACCGCTTCCGCCAAGGGCGGGGCCGGCACCGAGGTCGAGACGAAGGACGTCACGTCCGGTCCGCCCTCCGCCGACGAGGTCACGGAGACCTCGAACGCGTTCTTCGCCGCCTGGGCCCAGGCGGACGCCGCCACGGCGGCCCAGCGCACCAACAACTCCGCCGTCGCCTCCCATGTCCTCACCACGTACTTCGACGAGGCCCACATCTCGGGCCTGAAGATCGTCCCGGGGACTGCACAGGGTACGAAGGTGCCGTTCACGCTCACCGGCAAGGTCGCGGCGGGCGGGCAGGAGAAGCCGATCGCCTACGCCTCCTCCCTCACCGTCGTCCGCGGAAAGAGCAGCGGCAAGGCCCTGGTCGACTGGCAGCCGACGGTCGTCCACCCGGGGCTGAAGCGGGGCGAGACGCTGAAGACGGGCACGGCGACCGCGCCGCCCATCAAGGCCGTCGACCACAACGGCAAGGAGCTGACGAAGGAGAAGTACCCCTCGCTCGGCCCGGTCCTGGACCAGCTCCGCAAGAAGTACGGCGAGAAGACGGACGGCAGGCCGGGCGTCGAGCTGTACATCGAGCCTGCCGAGGGCACGACGGCCCCTGCCCGCACACTCCTCACCCTTGCCAAGGGTGTCCCCGGTGAGCTGAGGACGACGTTCGACGCGGGGGTCCAGGCGGCGGCGGAGAAGGCGGTGAAGCAGCGGGGCGGGTCGGTCGTCGCGCTCCAGCGCAGGACCGGTGCGGTCCGGGCCATCGCCAACGGCTCCGGCAACCAGGCCATCGGCGGCGTCACCGCCCCCGGCTCCACCCTCAAGATCGTCACGGCGGCGATGCTGATGGAGAAGGGCCTGGTCAGCCCCGAAAAGCCGACCGAGTGCCCGAAGGAGGCCGTCTACCAGGGCCGTACCTTCCACAACCTGAAGAACTTCGAGCTGGGCATGGCGCCCTTCTCGCTCAGCTTCGCCCAGTCCTGCAACACCGCCTTCATCAAGCTGATCGACGACGTCGGCGACGATTCCGCGCTGCCGAAGTTCGCCCGGGACGTCTTCGGCGTCGGCCTGGACTGGCAGACGGGCATCGGCACCTTCGACGGCAGGATCCCCGAGGGCACCGGTGGCGAGGCGGCCGCCCAGTACATCGGCCAGGGCCAGGTCCAGATGAACCCGCTGAACATGGCGTCGGTCATCTCCACCGCCACCACCGGCACCTTCCACCAGCCCTACCTGGTGGCCCAGGACCTCGACGACCGGGAGTTCGCCACCACGGGCCGCTCGCTCTCCCCCGAGGTCGCCGCGAACATGCGGGCCCTGCTCTCCCGCACCGCCAGCGACGGCACGGCCGCGAAGGCCATGTCGTCGGTCAGCGGTCCCAAGGGCGGCAAGACCGGCTCTGCCGAGATGGGCGGCCAGGAGAAGTCCGACAGCTGGTTCACCGGTTACGCGGGCGACCTCGCCGCAGCGGCCACCGTCCCGGCCGGAGGACACGGCGGCGACTCCGCCGGACCCGTCGTCGCGGAAGTCCTCAACGCCCGCTGAGGCGCCGGCCGCCCCGCTGAGGCACCCGCCGCCCCTCGGAACACACTCGCATGGCCCGTACAGCTACCAGTAGCGTGCGGGCCATGAGCACCTCCGAACCCACCGCTGTCCACCCGCTGTTCTCCGGGGCACTCCACGAGATGGGGCTGAAGTCCCTCGAAGCGGATGTACGCCGCTTCCCGGACGCCACCCGCACCGCGGCCGAGGCCGCCGCCGCGCTCGGCTGCGACGTCAGCGAGATCGTCAAGTCGCTGATCTTCGAGGCGGTCTACGAGAAGCAGTCCAACGCGCCGGTCCTGGTGCTGATGGACGGCTCCTCGCGCGTCGACGTCGAGCTGGTGCGCCAGGTGCTGGGCGCGCAGAAGGTCAGGCGGGCGAACGCGGATCTCGTACGGGGGACCACCGGTTACGCGATCGGCGGTGTGCCGCCGTTCGGCCACGTCACCAAGACCCGTGTGCTCGCCGACCGGGGCCTGCTCACCCACCCGGTCGTCTGGGCCGCCGCCGGCACCCCGCACACGGTCTTCCCGATGGCCCCGGACACGCTCATCGGGCACGCGGGCGCCACCCTCGTCGACGTACGCGAGAGCACCGAGGGCGGCGCCGCGTGACCCCGCTCGTCGTACACGAGAGCACCGCGGGCGGCGCCGCATGACCCCGCTCGTCGTACGCGAGGGCACCGCGGGCGGTGCCGCGTGACCCCGCTCGTCATAGCCGCCGTCCTCGTCGCCGCCCTCACGCACGCCAGCTGGAACGCGATGGCGCACCACATCAAGGACCAACTGGTCTCCTTCACCCTCATCTCGGGCGGCGGACTGCTCATCGGCCTGGTGGGCGCGCTCTTCGTGCCGTTCCCTGCGGCGGCGGCCTGGCCCTGCCTGGCCCTGTCCGCAGCCCTCCACGTCGCGTACATGATGCTGCTCATGCGGTCGTTCACGCTCGGCGACTTCGGCCAGATGTATCCGATCGCCCGCGGTTCGGCCCCGCTGGCCGTGACCGCACTCGCGGCGGTCTTCGCCGACGAGATCCCCACCGGCTGGCAGCTGGCGGGGGTGGCGGTGGCCTGTACGGGCCTGGTCGGCGTGGCCCTGTGGGGCATCAAGGGCTCCGGCAGGAAGCCCCAGTGGGCGGCGATCGGCGCGGCACTCGCCACCGGTCTCACCATCGCGCTCTACACGACGGTCGACGGCCTCGGCGTGCGTGCGTCGGGCACGTCGCTCGGCTACCTCGCGTGGCTGATGGTCCTGGAGGGCCTCGCCATCCCGGCGTACGCGCTGTACCGGCGCAGGACCCAACTCCTCACCCAGGTACGCCCGTTCGCGGTACGCGGCCTCACCGGTGCGGCGCTCGCCGTCGTCGCGTACGGCCTGGTCCTGTGGGCGCAGACCCGCGCCCCGCTGGCACCCATCGCGGCGCTCCGCGAGTCGAGCATCATCGTGGGCGCGGCGATCGGCGCGATCTTCCTGAAGGAGCGCTTCGGCGGTCCGCGCATCGCGGCGGCGGGGCTGATGGTGGTGGGCATCGCTCTGATGCTGCACACGAGTTGAGCGGCGGGCGAGTCCGGTCGCGGGGGTTAAGGACCCTTCCCGCTCTTCGCACCCTTCGCACCCTTTGCGCTGAGCACCCTGATCACCACGACCACCCCCCGGTAGAACGGCCGCACCACCCACCCGGGCAACCGGCGGTGCCGTTCCTCCTTGCGGACCCGGGCCCGGGGGTGCGCCGCGAGGGGCGACCACCGGTCGGTGACGGCGGGCGCGGTGACGTGGAACTCGATCCGGCAGAGGTGCTTGATGTTGACGTACCCGTACTGCCAGGGGCTGACCAGCCGCACCGGAGCGCCGTGGTCCCCCGTGAGCGGTTCCCCGCCGAGTCGTTCGGCGACGAGCACGTCCTCGCCGAGCGCGTCCTCAAGGAGCACCATCGCCCGCACTCCGTCCGCCCCCGTGAACACGAGATGGCTCACCGCCGCTCCCGGCAGCAGGACCGGCTCCACCAGCACCCGGTAGAAGTCCTTGAACGCGACTCCCTCCCACACCAGCCCGGTCGCCGACCACCCCGCCACACAGTGGAAATCGGCCCGCACCTCGCGCCGGGGCAGCTTCCCCAGCTCCGACACGGCCACCGTGACATCCTCCGTCAGGACACCCGTTCCGGCCAGCTTGATCACCGGGTCGGCGGGGACGGGCGGCGGCGGGTTCTTCAGGTCCTTGCCGAAGCGCGGAAATCCATCGACGGCACGTTGCCCTGGAGGAAGCGTCATGACGGTCCTTTGGTCTACGGATACCCGAGCCCTGGCCCCGCCATCGTAGGCCTCACCCTCCCCCTTGGCCATGCACCCCGACTCGCCCTGCGGCAGGGCCACTTCACCCCTGGGGCTTGCCCAGCGGGCAGGCGGGCGGGCAGCGGAAGGGAAACTCCCGCCCCTCCCCCTGTAAGTCCCGCCCCGCCCCGGACATAGAGCAGGTGGAGGGGACAGGAGGACGATGAACGACGAGCAGTTGTTTACCGAGGCCTACCGTCGGCACTTCGCGGCCGTAGAGAGCTACGTGCGGCGACGTGCGAGCGCCGATTCCGTGCAGGACGTGGTGGCCGAGGTGTTCACGGTCGCCTGGCGGCGCTGGCACGAGGCGCCCCGGGACCGGTTGCTGCCCTGGCTGTACGGGGTGGCCCGGCTGACGCTGGCCAACACCTACCGCGACGCGAGACGCCGCGAGGCGCTCATGGACACCCTCGCCGGGAAGCCGGCCGCCGAGCGGATCGAGGAGGATCACGCGGCGGCCGTGTCCCAACGGCTGCTGGTCGCGGCGGTCTTCGACGCGTTGAGCCCCGCCGATCAGGAAGTGCTGCGCGTCGATGTCTGGGAAGGGCTGAGTGCGCGCGACGCGGCGGTGGCGGTGGGCTGTTCCACCGCCGCTTTCCATGTACGGCTGCACCGCGCACGCCGCCGGTTCCGGCAGGCCGTCGCCTCGACGGACGTACCACAGCAGCGCTCAACACCCTTCGTGGCAGCGGCAGACGGGCCGGGCGGAACAAAATGGGGGACGCGATGAAGGACGGGACGAAGGACAGCTCTCTGGAGACGCTGAAGGCGATCGACCCGGCCGCGGGCAACGCGGCACGGGACGACTGGCGGGCCACCGGGGACGACCGCGAGCAACTGCTGCGGAAGGTGCTGTGCGCGCGCCGGCCGATGCCGCCGCCCGTGTCGCGCGGCCTGCACAGGTGGCGGTGGCCGCTGGCCGGTCTGGCGGTGGCGACGTCGATGGCGGTGGCCGTGTCGGCGTACACCCTCTTCGGCCCCCACGCCCAGCCCGCACAGGCTGTGACTCCGCCCGCCCTCACCTACAGGGCCGACGGCGAGACGGCGAAGGAGGTACTGGGGCGGCTCGCGGCGGCCGCGCGGAAGGACACGTCGTCGGTTCCGGCGGGCAGCAACCTGTACTTCAAGCGCGAGAGTTGGGCGCTGTGGACGCAGGTGGACGGCCTGCAGGCCCGTTCCGCGGTCGTCCCGGAGGAGCGGGAGTCGTGGAAGAAGCCCGACGGCTCGCAGAAGTGGAAGGCACGGACGAAGCGCCCGCAGTTCCAGAACGCCCAGGACGAGGAGGTGTGGGCGGACTCCGGCTCGCTCGGCGACGACCCTGAACTCACCGAGGGCGAATCGGGGCCCGCGGCCAAGAGCGGCCCGCACGGCCGGCCCGCCCCGGAGGACGTACGCGGCATGGGCGGCTGGCTCCTCGCCCACTACGAGAAGTACGCGGGCTCAGGGGAGCTCTTCGACTCCGTGGCGGAACACCATCTGAGCGAACTCTGGAACGGACGGCAGCGCGCCGCCCTGCTCGACCTCCTCACCACGCGGCGCGACGTCAAATACCGGGGATCCGTCATCGACCGGGCAGGCCGTACCGGGCAGGCGTTCTACGTCGACTCGGACTACGGGGGGCTCCCGGCAAGGCACACCCTCATCTTCGACGCGTACACCGGCAAGCTGCTCGCCTACGAGGAGGAACTGACCGAGACCGCGGGTGCACTCAACGTCAAAATCCCGTCGGTGATCATGTACCTGTGCTACCTGGACGCGCGGGCGGAGTGACCCGGCGCGGGAGCCGGGTCACGGTCCCTGAGCCGACGGCGCGGCCGCGGTGCCGAAGGGCGAAGGACTGGCCTTCCTCCAGGGCGACGGGCTGTTCGAGCGTGACCGTCACCGCGCCCAGGTGCAGCGGCCGGAGCACGCCGCTGTCGTGGGGCAGTGCCACGACGCCCCACACCGCGGCGGTACGGATGTGGAACCGGAGGCGCTCACCCGTGCGTACCTCGACAGCGCCGTGCTCCTCGGCCAGCAGTGAGATGTCCGCCGCGAAGCCGACCTGCGCGTCGACCGAACCGGGCGCCACAAGCACCTGCCCCCGCTCGACCCGGCCGGTCGGCATGGCCAGCCCCTCCCCCCCCAAGTCCGTCAGACCAAGGTCTGAATGAGTTCGCTCCGCGTCGGTGTGTGGATCAGGCGGCCGTGTGCCCCGTTGACGAGCGGCATGTGGGGCGGGACGTGGCCGCATTCCATGTCGGCGATGATCGGCACGTTCAACGGGCCGAGCGCATCCAGCACGGCCTCGTGCTGGGACAGCGAGGGGGTGCCCGGTGCCGAGGTCCGTCCGACGAGCACCGCGTTCGCCGCGTCGAAGAAGCCGGCCAGCCGCATGCCGTGCAGGTTCCGGCCGATGGTGAAGGCGTCGTCGCCGCAGGCCTCCACATAGACCAGCAGCCCGTCCGGGGCCTCGGTGCGTGCGAAGTCGGACACATGGAGGTAGGCGGTCCCGGTGAGGTTGCACAGTGTCTCGATGCAGCCCCCGATCAGGCGGCCCTCCACGTCCACGTCTTCGCTTCCGTCCAGCCGCGTCCAGGTGCCGGGGGTGTCCAGCGTGTACTCCCGTACCTCTGGCCGGGTGGCGTAGTCGTCCCAGCCCGAGGTTCTGTGGCTGCCGGGCGGGATCTGTGCGAACCGGCTCCCCCGCGGTGCGCCGACGATGTCGAGCCAGGAGAGCAGCCCGTCGGGGGTTCGGTACGGGGTGTCCATGAGGTTGTTGCCGTGAACGGTCGCCGTCCCGGTGAGGAGGGTCAGCGGGGTGATGAGGGTCGACAGGTCGGAGTACCCCACGAGCCAGGTCGGTTCGGCGGCGCGCAGCCGGTCCCAGTCGAGCAGCGGCAGGAGGTCGATCGCCAACTCCCCGCCCCACGGCGGCACTACGGCCCTGATGCCGGGATCGGTCAGCATCGACATCAGTTCCTCCGCACGCGCGGCGGCGGGAGCGCTGACATGACCCGAGCCGTCCATGCACTGTCCGAGGACCACCTCGTATCCGCGTGCCTCCACCTCGCGGACAGCCACGTGAAGGCGCTCGCGGAGCCTCTCGTCGACTCCGCTGGACGGGGAGGTGACTCCGACGCGGTCACCGGGGCGCAAGGGGCTCGGGTATCGAACTGGCATGCGCTGGATTCTGACACGGCAACGGGTCGGCCGGGCAGCGGATTTCCGCGCATGGCGGCGTCGCGGCAGGCCCGGCCCGGGGATCGAACCGGGGGTGGTCGGCCCGCTGCCCCGGGGTGGCCGGCCACGACGCCGTTCTCTACTCCCTAGCAGCGCGACTCCTTAGCAGCGCACGTCCACAGAGCTGAGGCGGTCGTCGTGGCTGGCGGCGAGGTCACCCTGCCACCAGCGGGCAGTGGTGCCCAGGTATCCGGTGTAACCGTGGTTGTAGTAGAGGTCGACCGCGCCGCCGCCCTTGTTCCACACCGAGCTGGCCTTGTTGTCGAACGCGCCGGGCACCTCGTTCTTCCAGCAGGAGGGGACCACCCACAGCAGGCCCCCGCCGTTCTTGTACTGGAAGAAGCACGTCTGCCCGTCCGCGCAGTTGTTCCAGCCCAGGATCGCGGCGCCGGGTCCGCTCACCTCGTAGAGGCCGCTCTCGCCCGCGACCGGAACGATCCGGCTCTCGGCGTTGGCGGTCGACGTACCGGCCATGACCGCGGCCACCGCACCGATGACAGCCAGCGTGTTCAGCATCTTTCGCATGTGTTCGCCTTCTCCTTCGCGGGGGCCGCTTCAGCCCCTCCCGATGTGCCAGGCACCACGCTCGGGCATGGGAAGGGCCGTGTCGTTGCCGTGGCGCGCTGCGCTTCTTGTCATTGCGCGCAGGGCTCGGTACGTACGGGAGGGACTCCGGCCGTACCGGAATCGCGGGCGGGCAACGCGAGGCTCCGGTACTCCCCGGGAGCCATGCCGTACATGGCCCGGAAGGAGCGGCTGAACCCGGCGGCGCTCGTCAGGCCCCAGCGCGCGCCGACGGCGTGCACCGGCAAGGTGCCCAAGTGCGGCGACGCGAGGTCCTGGTGGCACCGCTCCAGCCGCCGACGCCGTATCCGGGCCGCGACGGTCTCCGGCAGGTGGCGGAAGAGCTGGTGCAGGTGCCGCACCGAGATGTGGTGGCGGGCCGCGACGGTCTCCGGGGTGAGGTGCGGGTCGGCGAGATTCTCGTCGATGAAGGTGTTGATGGCGCCCAGGAGGACCTGGCGGCGCGTCTCCGGCGGCAGCCGCTCCTGGATTCCTATCTGCTCGGCGAAGAATCCGCTGGCCAGGTCGAGACCGGTGGCGCCGAGCCGGGCGCCCGTACCTTCGTCCAGGGTCTCCGCTTCCTCCGCCACGGACTGCAGGTAGTGCGCCAGGACCCTGCTCATGCCGGAGTGGCCCCGCGGCAGCCCGTGGGCGAAGAGCGCGCGGACCCTGTCACGCGGAAGCGGGACCAACTCCTGCGGCAGGTGCAGGATGAGCGCACGCCCATCGCTGTCGCCCCGGCCGCCGGGAGCCTCATCGCCGTACGGCCGGGAGGAGGCGCCCCTTGCGGCGTCTCCGCGGTCGAGGTGGGCTCTTCGCTCCTCCTGGGCCGCCTTCATGGCCCCGTCGAACACCAGGGTCAGCTCGAAGGTGTCCGGATCCACGCTGCGTACGAGTTTGGCGCAACGGTCCGACCCCTGGGCGGGCAAGGGCATGGTGGTCAGCCGGACCGGCCCCAGGGCCACGCTCCGCGCCCGGCCGGAGAAGTCCGCCGCACAGCCGCCGGTGGCCCGATGGGGCGCGGCACCCTGCCCTACCGCCGCACATAAACATTCGAACCGGTATTCCGGCGGCAGGCTGGCAGTGTCGAACTCCTGAAAAGCCATGATTTCCCCCAGCCTCCACGGCAACGACAGATGCCCCTGCGATGCCTGAGCGTGGTGCGTGCTTCTTCCAGTACAAGAACGGCGGGGGCCTGCTGTGGGTGGTCCCCTCCTGCGGGAAGAACCCGGTGCCCGGCGTGCTCAGGCCCAGCTCGGTGTGGAACAAGGGTGGAAGCCTGGTCGATCTCTACTCCTCCGCCGGCCCCGCCGAATACCTGGGCACCGTGCCCCGCGGGTGGCAGGGCGACCTCTCCCTGGAGCAGCACCATCGCGTCGGCTCTGTGGACGTGCGCTGCTAGAGGTCGTGAACGGCCCTAGTCCCTAGTAGGGCCGCGCCCGGAAGCAGTCCGCCATGTTGTCGGCCGCGACGGACGCGGCATTGGAGTGCGGGTCTCCGTACCAGAGGAGGTTCGTGCAGGAGAGGTCCTCGCCGACTCTGGTGCGGGAGTAGACGAGGAGGGTCAGGTCACCCTTGTTCGACCACGACGAGGTCATGTCGTTGAAGCCGTAGGTACTGAAGTAGACGGCCGCGTTGTGCTGCGCGTTCCAGGACAGGCGCCACCCCTCGAAGCTCTTGTACTGGTAGAAGCAGTACCAGTCGTCGCCGAAGACTTCGGTGGGGCAGTTGTCCCCCGCCAGGGCGGACGACCCGGTCTCCTTCGTGGACTCGGGCAGACCCGCCGTCCTCGCCTGGAGTTTCTGCGCCGCGGGGCTGCTCACCGGGGCGCGGGCCTCCCCGGGGAGGGCGAAGGACATGAGGGCCTCGCCCCCGTTCCAGGCGATCTCGTTGCGGCTGATCTGCACGCCGCCTTCGGTGGTGGCCAGCACCTTGTCGATCTCCTGCTGCAGCCCGTCGACCGCCACGGCGGCGCTCGCCTGCGTCGAGCCGAAGACCATGGCTGCCGCCGCGGCGGCCGTAGCGACGACCCGAGCACTCCTGCTGAGCATGAAAAACCCTCCCTGGCCACGGGCCACGCACCCGACGGCCACGGAATGCTCACACGCGTGATCACTCAGCGTCTAGGCGAAATCACTCCCCCTCACATCTGGCTCGATTTCGCCAACCTGGCTGCAACGCACGGGGGTTGACCCGTCAGCGCGCCGCGCTGCCGACCACCCGTCCGGGCACGATGCGGACCGCCACCCGCACCGCATCGGCCGGCAGTCGCACATACTCCTCGCCCGCCCCCGGCCCCTCGTACTTCTCGGCCAGCGCGACGGCGACCCGGCGGTCCTCGTCCTCGGTGACCGTGGCCAGGCCTCGTACTTCGATGTAGCTCTCGGAGTCCGCCTGGTCGTACACGCTCAGGCTCACGCGCGGGTCGCGGAGCATGTTCGTCACCTTGCGGCGGCCGGCCTGCGAGGAGATGAGCAGGTCGTCGCCGTCGCGGCCCACCCAGACGACCGAAGTCTGCGGGCTGCCGTCGGGGTTGAGCGTGGCGAGGACGGCGGGGTTGCGGCCGTCGAGGAGCTTGCGGGCAGCGTCGCTGAATGAAGTGGGCATGATCAGGATCCTAGGTCCGGCCCTGTCAGGATCCCAGGTCCGGCCCTGCCCGCTCCGCCCGAAGGGGCGACCTGCACACGATTCCCCGTACCGGGACCCCGTACCGCCGTTACGCTCCGAGCCGTGAACCTCACCATGCCGCGCAGCCGCGCAACGGCCCCGCTGCTTCCCCTGCTCCTCGCCGCCGCCCTGCTGACCGGTGGCTGCAGTTCGCCGGACGAGTCCGCGGGGCCCGGCGCCCCCGGACCGGAGCAGCACTCCGCTCCCCCGTACTACGCGCAGACACTGACCATCGGCCCCGTACCACTGAAGGCCGCCCAGCGCGCCGAGCGCTACCGGAAGAGCGGTGGAGAGAAAGCCGTGCAGCCCGTGCAGGCCGTGCAGGGCGTGGACAGCGAGGCGGTCGCGGAGAAGCTGCCGCGGGTGATCGTCTGGTCGCAGGACACGGCGAGCGACGCGGCCGGCTTCGACAAGCTCCGGGCCACGCTCCTCGACTACCTGAGGCAACACGAGGGCTTCGAGGCCCCGAAGGGCTACTTCCTCGACATTTACGGATCGAACGGCAAGCTCCTGCATCGCTTCGACGCCCGCCCCTAGGCCCCGTAGCCGTCCGAGGTAGCGAAAAGGTAAAGACTGCGTCGGGCGTACATCCATTCGCCCTTCACATGTGTCACACGAGCAGGTGGCCCCCTCATGTGGCCTCCATATCAGGGCATTTGGAGCATCCGCGTTGAAAACTGGAATTAAGGCGATCTGTCGCACGGCAGCGACTCTCGTCGCGGCCGGATCCTTGCTCACCGCCGGAGCGGTCGTCGCACCTGCCGTGCAGGCCGCACCCGCCGCACCCGCCGCCAAGCCCAAGGCGCCTTCGATCGTCGCCAAGGGTGGCTTCCTGCTGGACGCCGCGTCGGGGCGTACGTACTACGGCAAGGCCGGTGACACCCGGCTCTCCACCGGCTCGACGACCAAGATCATGACGGCTCTGGTGGTGCTCAGCACCAAGGGGCTCAATCTGGACACCAAGGTCACGATCGACAAGGCGTACAGCGACTACATCGTGCGCAGGGGCGCGTCGTCGGCGCGGCTGATCGTCGGCGACAAGGTGCCGGTGCGGGCACTGCTGTACGGGCTGATGCTGCCGTCCGGCTGCGACGCCGCATACGCGCTGGCCGACAAGTTCGGTACGGGCAAGACGCGGGACGCGCGCGTGAAGTCGTTCATCGGGAAGATGAACGCGACCGCGAAGAGCCTCGGCATGACGAACAGCCGCTTCGACTCGTTCGACGGCATCGGCAACGGCGCCAACTACTCGACGCCGCGCGACCTTTCGAAGCTGGCCGCGCAGGCGCTCAAGAACAACAACTTCCGCGCGGTCGTGAAGACGAAGTCGACCACGCAGCGGGTCACCACCAAGAACGGTGGCTACCGCAACATGTCGTGGACCAACACCAACAAGCTGCTCGGCAGCTACTCGGGTGCCATCGGCGTGAAGACGGGCTCGGGCCCGCAGGCCAAGTACTGCCTGGTGTTCGCCGCGACGCGCGGCAAGCGCACGGTGGTCGGCGCGGTTCTCGCCTCGACGAACGAGGCCAACCGGACCTCCGACGCGAAGAAGATCATGGACTACGGCTTCAAGCTCTGATCCCCGCCCCTCGCGGGCACGGCCTTCGAACGATGTCCCGCTCACAGAGGTGAGCGGGACATCGTTCTTGAGCCCTGTTCTGGCCCCCGAGAAGGACCGGCAGGAGGCCCGATGTCCTAGGCCAAGACCAAGGCCAAGGCTTAGGACAAGGCTTAGGACAAGGCCGCCCGTACGCCCGCGACGAGGGCCAGTGCACGCGGGTCGGCGGTGACGCCCTTGCGCAGACCGTTCGTCACGTACCCGAGCGCGATGCCGGACTCCGGGTCGGCGAAGCCGAGCGATCCGCCGCGCCCCGGATGCCCGAACGATCCCGGCCCGAGCAGCGGCGAGGCCGAGCCGTGCAGCATGAAGCCAAGGCCGAAACGGGTGTTGACGACCAGGACCCGGTCGGGCCCTGAGGACTCCTCGGTACGGGCCAGGGTGAGCGTGGCAGGTGCGAACAGCCGTGCCCCGTTGTCGACTTGGCCGATCATCGCGGCGTAGCAGCGGGCCAGGGCGCGGGCGGTGGAGATGGCGCCGGACGCGGGGAGCTCGGCGGCCCGGTAGGCGGGGTCGTTCTCGTCGGGCAGCGGATCGATGGCACCGAAGGCACGGCGGGTGAGCGACGCCGGATCCGCGTACGCCTCGCTCACGGCCCGCTTGGGCCTGAGCTTCAGCCCGCCCTCCGAAGGGGGCTCCTCGACGGGCGCGATCCGCCCCACCCGATGGGCCTCCTCCTCCGGCAACCCGATCCAGAAGTCCAGCCCCAGCGGGCGCGCGATCTCCTCGGCGACCCAGCGCCCGATGGTCCGCCCGGTCACCCGGCGTACCAGTTCCGCGGTGAGGAAGCTGTACGTCTGTGCGTGATAGCCGTGGTCCGCCCCGGGCTCCCACGCGGGCGCCTGCGCGGCGACGGCCCGCGCCCCGGACACCCCGTCACACGCCTCGGCGGGCGTCAACGGCCGGTCGAGGGCGGGAACTCCGGCCCGGTGCGACAGCAGGTGCCGGACCAGTGCGCGCTCCTTGCCCGCCGCCTTGAACTCGGGCCAGTAGGTCCCCACCGGGGCGTCGAGATCGATCTGCCCGCGCTGGTGCAGGAGCAGCGGTACGGCGGCGGCTATCCCCTTCCCGGCGGACCGCACGACCTGGGCGGTGTCGAGGGCCCACGGCACGGTGCCGTCGACGTCACGGGTGCCGCCCCAGAGGTCGACGACCTTGTGCCCGTACCGGTAGACGGCGACGGCGGCGCCGCGCTCGCCACGCTGCTGGAAGTTGCGTACGAAGGCGTCCCTGACCGGCTCGAACCCGGCCGCCACCGTGCCTTGGACGTCCACGTGTGCACCACTTCCACTCGATCGGTGTTGTACGACTCCATGGTGCAGGGGGCACGCCAGGACACAGGGGGCGGGGCTCCGCACGGGGGCCGCCCCCTGCCCAAGGAGGCTCGGGGGTAAGGGGCAGGCATTTAGGGGCGCGGGGAACTGCGCACCCAGCCACGACGCACCCGCACGATGCCCCTCAGCCCACCCGGACCGACCCCGGGTCGAAGCCGAAGGGCAGCTCCAGACGGTGCGCCCGCATCAACTCCTCGTCCAGCAGCAGATCCTGCGTCCGCCCGTCCGCCACCACCGCCCCCTCACTCAGCACCACCGCCCGAGCGCACAGTTCCAGCGCATAGGGAAGGTCATGCGTGACCATCAGCACCGTCACGTCCAACCCCCGCAGAATGTCCGCGAGTTCACGCCGCGACGCCGGGTCGAGATTCGACGACGGCTCGTCTAGGACCAGAATCTCCGGCCGCATCGCCAGCACCGTCGCCACCGCGACCCGCCGCCGCTGCCCGAAGGACAGATGGTGCGGAGCCCGGTCCGCGAACTCCTCCATCCCGACCTGCTCCAACGCCCCCCGTACGCACGCCTCCAGCTCGGCACCCCGCATCCCGCCCGCCGCAGGGCCGAAGGCGACGTCCTCCCGGACCGTCGGCATGAAGAGCTGGTCGTCGGGGTCCTGGAACACGATCCCGACCCGCCGCCGGATCTCCGCCAGGTTCCGCTTGGTGACCGGCAGACCGGCCACCTCCACCGTTCCGGCCCCCGCCGGCAGGATCCCGTTCAGATGCAGGACGAGGGTCGTCTTCCCGGCCCCGTTGGGCCCGAGAAGCGCGACCCGCTCCCCCCGCCCGATCCTCAGGTCAACCCCGAACAGCGCCTGATGCCCATCCGGATAGGCGTACGCAAGACCCTTCACCTCAAGCGAAGCGGCCGCACCCACAGCAGTACTCACAACAACACCCATCCCGTCAGACACACCACCAGTGCCGCCCCCGGCAGCACCCCCGCCCAAACCCACTGCTCCCGCGACGCACGCACCTCGTCGATCACCGGCATCACTCCCGTGTACCCCCGGCTCATCATCGCCAGATGCACCCGCTCGCCCCGCTCGTACGACCTGATGAAGAGCGCCCCCGCCGTCTTCGCCAGCACGCCCCAGTGCCGTACGCCCCGCGCCTCGAACCCGCGTGAGCGCCGCGCGATCGACATCCGGCGCAGCTCCCCGGCGATCACGTCCCCGTACCGGATCATGAACGTCGCGATCTGTACGAGCAGCGGCGGCAGCTTCAGCTTGGCCAGTCCGTGCAGGAGTTCACGCAGTTCGGTCGTCGAGGCGAGCAGTACGGAAGCCGCGACGCCCAGTGTTCCCTTCGCCAGGATGTTGAACGCCCCCCACAGTCCGGACACGCTCAGCGAGAGCCCGGCGAACTCCACCCGCTCCCCCTCCGCCACGAACGGCATCAGGACGGCGAAGGCCACGAACGGCACCTCGACGAGCATCCGGCTGAGCAGGTGCCGCGCCGGTACGCGCGCCGCGTACGCGACACCCGCGAGCAGCACCGCGTACGCCGCGAACGCCCACACCGCCTCCCGGGGCGTGGACACGACGACGACCACGAAGGTGAAGACGGCGGCGAGCTTGCAGTGCGGCGGCAGGGCGTGCACGGGGCTGTGCCCGTGCCGGTAGAGCGCGTGGGCGTGACCGGCCCCCATGTCAGACCGCAGTCCTGTCCGAGGCACCGGACGCACCGGACGCACCGGACGCACCGGACGCACCGGACGCACCAGATGCACCGGACGCACCCGAGGACTCCTCGTCGCGCCGCTTGCGGACCGCCCAGAAGATGCCACTGCCGACCGCGACGGTCACTCCGACGCCGATGACGCCCGCGAGGCCCCCGGAGAGGCGGGCGTTGCCGATGTCCTTGACGCCGTAGTCGGCGAGCGGGGAGTTCGCGGCGGCGTGCTCGCGCACGTTCTTGTCGATGCCCTGGTCGGCGGCGACCTTCTCCAGGCCGTCGGGGCTGGCGGACGCGTAGAACGACACCACACCGGCGAGTACGAGCGCGGACAGCAGCCCCACACCCCAGACCTTCCGGACAGACCGCGCGGCAACCGGAACGCGCACGGTCCCCGAGGCCTTCTCCGGCGCCGGCGCATCCACCAGCTCCCCGCCCACCCGCAGCTTCAGCGGCGCCGCGAGACCCCGCGCCCCGTGCACCAGGTCGGGCCGCACCGCGAGCACGGCACTCACCGTGAGCGCGGTGATCGCGGCCTCGCCGATGCCGATCAGTACGTGCACGCCGACCATCGCGGTCAGCACCTTGCCGACGGGTACGTCCGTGGTGCCGCCGATCGCGTAGATCAGGGTGAAGAAGGCGGCGGCGGCCGGGACCGAGACGAGCGCCGCGACGAAGGCGGACACCGTCACCGAGCGGCGCCGCCCGCGCGGCAGCACCCGTACGAGACCGCGGAAGATCCCGTACGAGACGAGAACGGTGACGACGCCCATCACCGTGATGTTCACGCCGAGCGCGGTCAGGCCGCCGTCGGCGAACAGGACGCCCTGCATGAGCAGGACGACGGAAATGCAGAGGACACCGGTGTACGGGCCGACGAGTATCGCGGCGAGCGCGCCGCCGAGGAGATGTCCGCTGGTGCCGGCGGCGACCGGGAAGTTCAGCATCTGCACGGCGAAGACGAACGCGGCGACCAGTCCGGCGAGCGGCGCCGCCCGCTCGTCCGCCAGCTCGCGCCGGGCACCGCGCAGGCTGACGCCGACGGCGGCGGCTGCCACCACTCCGGCCGCCACCGACACGGGGGCGTTGATGAATCCGTCGGGCACATGCATGGCGGGGTACTCCCGGGGTCGAGCCGTCGCAGAGGGTTCAGGGGGTGGCAGCCGTTCGATGATAGGGAGTTATTGCAAAGCGGTTGCAAAAGCCCCCAGGGAACAAGTACCCACGCCAGGCCCGCGGCAAAATATGGGACATAAGATGGCAAATACTGCGAAGGTGAGTGTTGCGTACGTACGAGGTGAGGAGGCGGGCCCATGTCCCGCACGGTTGAGAGCCCGCAGAGCGCCGCTTCGGAGGCCTCGCCCACGACCGAGATGGAACTGCGCGCCGGCCTGATCACCGACGCACCGGCCCCCGTCTGCCTCCCGGTCACCCTGCGCCACGACCCGGCCCACGACGCACGGGCGGTGAGCGTCGTGCTCCCCGCGCCCGGCCCGAGCCCGGACCGGCACGTGTGGACGTTCCCGCGCGCCCTGCTGGAGGCGGGCCTGCGCGCGCCCGCCGAACAGGACGACGTACGCATCTGGCCGTGCGGGCGGGTGCAGGCGGTGCTGGAGCTGCACGCGGCGCAGGGGGTGGTGCTGCTCCAACTGGACTGCGCACCCCTGGTCCGCTTCCTGCGGCGCACCTACGCACCCCGATAGGGGCGCGAGGCTGTACGGGACATGCGGCTCCGCCGCGTGGGCGCGACCAGCCACGACGCACCCGCACCTGACAAAAAAGATCCGCCGCACAAGTTGCCGGGCCCCCCTGCCGCGGAAAGCATGAAGGCATGCGAGTGCCCACGAACGAGTCCCCCCAAGCCCCCGCCCCCGGCTACCTCCGCTTCCCGCACCTGCACGGCGACACCCTCGCCTTCGTGGCGGAGGACGACCTGTGGGTGGCGCCGATCGCCGAGGCCGGGCACGTCCCGGGGCGGGCCTGGCGGCTCACCGTGGACCGGACCCGGGTCGGGCACCCGCGCTTCTCGCCGGACGGCACCCAGATCGCGTACACGACGTGGCGCAGCCTCGACCCGGAGGTGCACATCGCCCCGGTGGACGGCGGGCCCTCCCGGCGGCTGTCGCACTGGGGGGCGGTCGACGCCCGGGTCTGCGGCTGGACCCCGGAGGGGCACGTCCTGGCCGTGTCGTCGCACAACCAGCCCTTCTCGTACTTCTCGTGGGCGTACTCGCTGCCCACCGACGGCAGTCCCGGCGGCAGGCTGCCCTGGGGCCCGGTCTCCGACATCGCCGTCTCGGACTCGCTCCCCGGCTGCGAGGGCGAACGCCGCACGCTCCTCCTCACCGGAAAGCCGCCGCACGAACCGGCCGCCTGGAAGCGCTACCGGGGCGGTGCGACCGGCCGCCTCTGGCTGCACGGGGAGCGGCTGCTCCCCGACCTGCACGGGCACCTGGACTCCCCGATGTTCGTGGGCGACGACCGGATCGCCTTCCTCTCGGACCACGAGGGCATCGGCAACCTCTACTCCTGCCGCACCAACGGCTCCGACCTGCGCCGCCACACCGACCACGACGCCTTCTACGCCCGGCACGCCTCGTCGGACGGCACCCGGGTCGTCTACCAGTGCGCGGGCGACCTGTGGCTGGTCGACGACTTCTCGCCGGCCGGGGTGCCGCGCAAGCTCGACGTACGCCTGGGCGGCCCGCGCACCGGCCGGCGCGGCTACCAGGTCCCGGCGGCCAGCCACGTCGGCGGACTCGCGGTCGACACGACGGGGCGGGCCAGCGCGGTGTCGGTGCGCGGCAGCCTCTACTGGCTGACCCACCGCGACGGCCCGGCCCGTACGATCGCGGACACTCCGGGCGTACGGGTACGCATGCCCGAGATGCTGGGCTCCAGCGGGCAGGTCGCGTTCGTGACGGACGCCGAGGGCGAGGACGCCGTCGAGATCGCCTACCTGCCGAGGGCCGCGGGCACCCGGGCACCCCGCCGGCTCGCCTCCGGCCAACTGGGCCGCGTACACGAGCTGTTGTCGGATCCGGAGGGCGGCCGGATCGCCGTCGCCTCCCACGACGGCCGCCTCCTCCTGCTGACCGTGACGGAGGGCGAGGAGAACCTCACCGAGCTCATCCGCTCCATCAACGGCCCGGTCCGCGACCTCGCCTTCTCCCCGGACGGGGCCTGGCTCACCTGGTCCCACCCCGGCATCGGCCGCTCGCTGCGCCAGATCAAGATGGCCCGCATCAACGACCCGGCCCACCCCCTCATCATCGACGTCACCAACGGCCGCTTCGAGGACGAGAACCCGGCCTTCACGAGCGACGGCCGCTACCTCGCCTTCCTCTCCTGGCGCGGCTTCGACCCGGTGTACGACGTACACACCGGAGACCTCTCCTTCCCCCTGGGCTGCCGCCCCTACCTGGTCCCCCTCTCCTCGGCCACCCCGTCCCCCTTCGCCCTCTCCCCCGACGGGCGCCCGGCGGCGGGCGGCCTCGACCCGGACGAGGCGGCCGAGGGCGACGGCACGGTGACGGTCGAAGTGGAAGGCCTGGCGAACCGAGTCACCCCCTTCCCCGTCTCCGCCTCCAAGTACTCCTCCCTCTCCGCGGTCAGCGGCGGCGGACTGGTCTGGCTGCGCTGGCCGATCTCCGGCGCACTCGGCGAAACCTTCGTCAACCCCGCCGACACCTCCGGCCGCCCCACCCTCGAACACTTCGACCTGGCGAAGGCCCGCAAGACCGAACTCGCCGACGACCTGGAGTGGTTCGCGATCAGCGGCGACGGCACGCGCCTCGTCGTCATGGAGGACGGCGAACTGCGCGCCGTCCCCTCGACGGAACGCGGCGACAACGACTCGACCGTCCAGCTGGACCTGCGCCGCATCCTGCACGAAGTGGACCCGGGGGCGGAATGGCGGCAGGCGTACGCGGAGGCGGGCCGCATCACCAAGGCGTACTTCTGGGAACCGCACATGGGCGGCATCGACTGGCAGGCCGTCCTCGACCAGTACCGCCCGCTGGTCGAACGGGTCGCCTCCCCTGACGAGTTCGCCGACCTGCTGCGTGAGGTACTCGGCGAACTGGGCACGTCGCACGCGTACGTGGCGGCGGCCCGCCGAAACGAAGGACCGCCCCACTACCAGCGCGCGATGGGACTCCTGGGCGCCAACTTCTACGTGAAGGACGGCAATTGGACCGTCTCGCGAATCCTGCCTGGCGACTCCTCCGACTCCAAGGCCCGCTCCCCCCTCGCAGGCACGGGAATCCGGGTCGGAGCGGTCCTCACCCACGTGGACGGCCGCCCGGTCGACCCGGTGGCAGGACCCTTCCCCCTCCTCTCGGCCGCAGGCGGCACCACCGTCGAACTGACCTTCCTCCCAGAAGTAGCGGAGGGCACACAAGCCCGTCCGCGCCGGGTGGCCGTGGTCCCCCTGGTCGACGAACGCCCGCTCCGCTACCAGGACTGGGTGGCCAAGCGCCGCGAAGTCGTACGCGATCTCAGCGGCGGCAAGTGCGGCTACCTCCACATCCCCGACATGGGCGGCTCCGGCTGGGCCCAGTTCAACCGCGACCTGCGACTGGAGGTGTCCCGACCCGCCCTCATCGTCGACGTACGGGGCAACGCGGGCGGCAACATCAGCGAACTCGTCATCGAGAACCTGACCCGCCGCATCCTGGGCTGGGACCTGACCCGAGACGCACAACCCATCTCGTACGCCTCAAACGCCCCTCGCGGCCCGGTAGTTGCCCTCGCCGACGAGGCAACCTCCTCCGACGGCGACATGATCACCGCAGCCTTCCGCCTCCTGTCCCTCGGCCCGGTGGTCGGCCAGCGGACCTGGGGCGGCGTCGTCGGCATGACGGGCCGCCACCCCCTGGGCGACGGCACCGTCATCACCGTGCCGATGAACGCGGCATGGTTCGACGAGTACGGCTGGACGGTCGAGAACCACGGCGTCACCCCCGACATCGAAGCACTCCGCACCCCACTGGACTGGGCGGAGGGCAGGTACGCGGTACTGGACGACGCGGTACGAGTAGCCCTGGAACTCCTGGCGGAGACCCCGGCGGCAGCCCCACCGGACTACTCCGCAGTCCCGGACAAGAGGCGGCCGGAGCTGCCGCCGAGGTGAACGGGCGGGGGCGTCAGCCGCCCAAGGAGCTCGGGGCTGAGGGGCAATCTTTTAGGGGCGCGGGGAACTGCGCGACCAGCCACGACGCACCCGCACCACGCCCACCACCCAGCCCCTCCTCCTCCCCCCCGGCCCCTCAGCCCCGCGCCAACTCGTCCGCCGCACCCCCGGCCCCGACCAACCCCTTCCCCACCCCCTCCAGCCTCGGCTCGAACCTCCTCATCTCCCTCTGCCCCACCGTCCCAATGACCCCCGGCAGATACCCCCGCACCGACTGCATCCCCCGCAGCCACCACTGCGCGTACACATGCGCCGAGCGCCGCTCGATCCCGGCGACGATCCGGTCGACGGCCGGCCCCAGCGGATACGTCCGGTTGGCCGGCCACGGCAGCCGCTGCCGCAACTCCCGCATCACGTCGTCCTGATCCGCCCCCCGCACCATGTCGGTGTCGGTCCACGACAGATAGCCGACCCCCACCCGCACGCCCTTGTACCCGACCTCGGCCCGCAGGCAGTGCGCGAACGCCTCGACGCCCGACTTCGACGCGCAGTACGCGCTCATCATCGGCGCCGGCGTGATCGCCGCCAGCGACGCGATCTGCAGGAAGTACCCCCGGCTCTCCATCAGCACCGGCAGGAAAGCGCGCGCGGTAACGGCACCCCCCACCAGATTCACCTCGATCACCCGCCGCCACGCCTCCGGATCGGAATCCACGAACGGCCCCCCGGACGCCACACCGGCATTGGCGACGACGACGTCCACCTTCCCGAAGCGCTCCTTGACCTCACGCGCGACCCGCGCCATCGCCTCGTGGTCGGTGACGTCCGCGTACCACCAGTCGCTCTCGGTGTGCAGCCGCCCCGTCACGTCCTTCAACAGCTCGGGCTCCAGCCCGATCAGGGCAACGTTCGCGCCCCGTGCCGACAGCTTCCGCGCCAGCAGCTCACCCACACCCCGCGCCGCACCCGTGACGACGGCGACCTGACCCTCAAGGCTGTAGCTCACGCGACTTCCTCCCCCACTGCCGCCCCAGCGGCAACGTACGTACCCACAAGCTCACGGATCTTCCCCGTGACGACCTCCGGCGCCTCGACCGGCGTCATGTGCCCGACCCCGGTGAGCAACGTCAGCCCCAGCGACTGGGGCAACATGGCCTCCATCCCCCGAGCGTGCACAGCCGGCGTGAGCCGGTCGTCGGCCCCCGCGACCACCGCGACCGGAACACTCAACCCACGTATGCCCGCGCCCAGTTCAAGCTCGTCCAGTACATGCGACCACCCCACCCGCGCCCGCCTCGGACACGCGTGAACGATCCGCGCGCACTCCGCGACCCGCTCCGGCGCCGTCCCGCGCGCCATCGTCGCGTACTTGAGTACGGCCTTGGAGACCGGAGTGACGGGACCCAGCGGCGCCCTCGCCCCCAGCACGGACCTGGTCAGCCTGGTCCGCAGGCCGCCCGCCCGTATCGGCAGCACCAGCGCCTCGGCGACCAGCCGCGTGCTTCCCGTGCTGCACAGCAGCACCGCGGCCGCGTGCTCCGCGAAACCGGGCCGCCCGGCCGCCGCCATGATCGTCATGCCGCCCATGGAGTGCCCAACCAGCACGGCCCTCTCGCCGGGGGCGAGCGTCGCGGCGAGCACCGCTTCGAGGTCGTCGGCAAGCCCGTCCGTCGAGTACGCACCGGAGTCGGGCGAGCGCCCGTGCCCCCGCTGGTCGTACGCGATGACCCTGAAGTCCCGTGCCAGTTCCCGTATTTGGGCCGCCCAGAAGGCGATCGAACAGGTCCACCCGTGCGCCAGCACCACCGCGGGCGCACTGTCGTCGCCGTACACCTCGACGTGGATCAGCGCTCCGTCGGCGGAGGTGACGCTCAACTCCCTTACGTCACCACCGATTTCACTCCGCGTGCGGCGGATCATGCGGCAACCTCCTCGACCTTGGCGGGCGCACTCACTTCGGCCCGCACCACTTGGTACTCCGCAAGGTTGACCTCCCGGGTCGCCCGACGGAACTCCGAGGTGGTCCCCGGCCAGACCGTCGTGTTGCGGCCGTTCGCGTCCAGGTACCAGCTGTCGCAGCCGCCGGTGTTCCACACCGTCCGCTTCATGCGGTCCTGCACTCGCCGGTTCCACGCCCCGACGGCGGACGGCCGTGCCGTCAGCGCGACCCGCCCGCCCAGCACGTCCAACTGCCGTAGGTAGTCGGCCATGTAGCTGAGCTGGGCCTCGATCATCAGGATCATCGAGGAGTTCCCCAGACCCGTGTTCGGGCCGATGATCGTCATCCAGTTGGGGAAGCCGACCGCGCTCGCACCGCGCAGCGCCTCCATGCCGCCCTTCCAGGCCTCCGCGAGGGTGATGCCGTCGGCGCCCACCACGCGGTCCGCGATCGGCATGTCCGTGACGTGGAATCCCGTACCGAAGATGATCGCGTCGACGTCGGTCTCCGTACCGTCGGAGGCGACGACCGTCGAGCCGCGCACCTCGCTCAGTCCGGACGCGACGACGTCGACATTCTTCTCGGCCAGCGCCGGGTAGTACGTGCTCGACAGCAGGATCCGCTTGCAGCCGATGCGGTACGAGGGGGTCAACCTGGCGCGCAGAGCAGGGTCCTTGATGGCCTTGGCCATGTTCGCCCTGGCGATGTTCTCGACGAAGCCCAGCTCGCCCGGCCGCTTGGTGAACGCCTGGACCTGAAGCTCCCTGATCCCCCACAGCATCCTGCGCCGCACCGCACCGGTGACGGGCACCTGGCGGTGCAGCCAGCGCTCGGCCCCGCTGATCTCGCGGTCCATGCGCGGCATCACCCACGGCGGCGTCCGCTGGAACAGCGTCAGCTTCCCGACCTCGGGCTGGATCGCGGGCACGATCTGGATGGCGGAGGCGCCGGTCCCGACCATCGCGACGCGCTTGCCCCGAAGGTCGTAGTCGTGGTCCCACTTCGCCGAGTGGAAGACCTTGCCGGGGAAGGTGGCGAGACCGGGAATGTCAGGGGTCTTCGGGTCGGACAACGGCCCGGTCGCGGACACCACGACATCCGCGACGAGCGTCTTCCCGTTCGCCGTCTCGATCTTCCACCACAGCTTGCCGGCGTCCCAGGTCATCATCGTGACCTCGTGGTTCAGCCGAATGTGCGGGCGCAGACCGAAGGTGTCGGTGACGTGCTCCAGGTACGCGCGGATGTGCTCCTGGCCCGAGAAGGTGCGCGGCCACTCGGGGTTGGGCGCGAAGGAGAAGGAGTAGAGATGCGACGGCACGTCGCACGCACACCCCGGATAACTGTTGTCGCGCCAGGTCCCGCCGACGGAGCCTGCCCGCTCCAGCACGACGAAGTCGGTGATCCCTTCCCTGCGCAGCCGGACGGCGGCCCCCAGGCCACCGAACCCGGACCCGATCACCGCCACTCGTACATGCTCGTGCTCGAACTCGGCCATGCCCGACGCCTCCCGCACTCAACACACCACAACCCTGCCAGCAATCACTGGCACGATTCGGAGCGTAGAGCAGTAACGTACTGATCGGTAGGGGCACGGCACGACAAGTTACCGGTGGTACGCCATAGGCTTCCCCGCGTGGAAGAAGCACCCGGCACCGAGACGCAGCCCTACCGCGAGTACCGCATGGAAGAACTGGCCCGCGCGGCCGGCATCCCCGTGCGCACCCTGCGCTTCTACCGCGAACGCAAGCTGATCCCGCCTCCGCGCCGCGAAGGCCGCATCGCCTGGTACAACGACCACCACCTGGCCCGCCTGCGCACCATCGCCGCCCTCCTGGAACGCGGCCACACCCTCACCGGCATCGCCGACCTCGCCTCCACCTTCGACAGCGGCCGCGACATGGGCGAACTGCTCACCCTGGGCACCCCCGGCGAACCCACCGAGGAAACCCCGGTCCGCCTCACCCCGGAACAGCTCGCCGACTACTTCGAGGGCGAAGTCACCCCCGAGAACCTCGCCTCCGCGATGGCACTGGGCTACCTCGCCGTCGACGGCGACGAGGTGGTCCACATCAGCCGCCGCCTGCTGGACGTCTCGGCGGCCCTGGTCCGCGAGGGAGTCCCCCTGGCCGAAGTAATGGCCGCCGGCCTCCAGGTCCGCGAGCACGCGGACGTACTCGCCCAGATCTTCATCAACCTGGTCACCACCCACCACGCCGACCCACAACGCCTGCGCCCCCTGGCCAAGAGCGTCGTCGAAGCAGAACTCTCCATGGCCCTGGACCGGCACCTGCGCAAACCCTGACCGAGCCGGCGGGCCCCGGCCGACACCGGCCAACTACCCCCACCTCAGCACCAGTTCACCACCGAAGCGGCCGTTCGCGACCAGGCAGCCGCGCTCCCCACCCCGTACAGCACTCGACGACCGCGTGGACCCCCGCCCTATACCCCGTACTCCACCGTCACCGGCGCGTGGTCGCTCCACCGCTCCCCGTGGCTGGCCGCCCGCTCCACCCGCGCGTTCGTCGCACGGTCCGCGAGTCCGCCCGTCGCGATCTGGTAGTCGATCCTCCAACCTGAATCATTGTCGAAAGCCCGCCCCCGGTAGGACCACCACGAGTACGGCCCCTCCACCTCCGGGTGCAGCTTCCGTACGACGTCCACGTACCCGGCCTCCTCGAAGACCCGGCCGAGCCACTCCCGCTCCTCCGGCAGGAAGCCGGACGACTTCCGGTTCGCCTTCCAGTTCTTCAAGTCGGCCTCCTGGTGCGCGATGTTCCAGTCTCCGCACACCACGACCTCCCGCCCGGCCTCCGCCGCCCTGGCCTTCAGCCCCACCAGGTACATCAAGAACTCGTCCATGAAGCGGTACTTCTCGTCCTGCCGCTCGGTCCCGACGTCCCCCGACGGCAGATACAGGCTGGCGACGGTCACCCCCGCCACGTCCGCCTCCAGATACCGCCCGCTGCCGTCGAACTCCGTGCTCCCGAAGCCGACCTGCACCCGCTCCGGCTTCTCCCGCGTGTAGAGCGCGACCCCGGCCCGCCCCTTCGCGGCGGCCGGCGCGATCGTCACGTGCCACCCCTCGGGCGCCCGTACGTCCTCCGAGAGCTGCTCGACCTCGGCCCGTACCTCCTGCAGGCACACGACATCGGCGGCAGTCTCCGCCAGCCACGGCACGAAGCCCTTCTTGGCGGCGGCACGGAGGCCATTCACATTCACAGAGGTCACAGTCAGCATCCAGAAACCCTACCGACCCACGGACCCCACTCCTCGCGCCCGCACCCCACTCGTACTCTCGTACGCATGGACATCAGACCCGCCGCCTACGACCACCCCGACGCCGTCAAGCTCAACGACCAGGTGCAGCTCGAATACACCGAGCGCTACGGCGACGGCGACCTGACCCCGCTCGATCCCGCCATGTTCGCCCCGCCCCGCGGCCTCTACCTGATCGCGTACGACGACCAGGGCTTCCCCGTCGCCACCGGCGGCTGGCGCACCCAGGACGCGGGCGAGGAGAACTACGCGGACGGCGACGCCGAACTCAAGCGCATGTACGTCATACCGGAGGCCCGCGGCAAGGCCCTGGCCCGCCGCATCCTCGCCCTCCTGGAGGCAGACGCCCGCACGGCCGGCCGCACCCGCATGGTGCTGGAAACCGGCACCGAACAGCCCGAGGCGATCGCCCTCTACCTGTCGAGCGGCTACCTCCCCGTGGAGAAGTTCGGCCTCTACCGCCACACCGACGAGAGCCGCTGCTTCGCCAAACCGCTCGCCTGACCCACCCCACCGGACCCGCCTCACCGGACGGGCCCCACCGGACAGGCCCCGACGGAGACGCCCTACCGGCGGTCCTCCGGATGCGGCCCCGTCGCGAACGGATTCAGCTCGCCGTCCGCCAGCACCCCCACGAACGATTCGCCCTCACCGGCGAAGGTGTACGCACCGCCCTCGATCCGCCCGATCAGGCTGCGCGTCCATTCCGCGCCGCTGTCGGCCATGTGCACCCACATGTTCATGATCTCGCCGATGTGCCCGAGCTGTGCGGGCCCTTCCTCCGGCGTGTAGTACTCGGTGACTCCCGCTCTCCACTCCTCAAGCCCCTTGATCCGCTGCTTGAGGAGCGAGACGGCCTCCTCCCGCGGCAGGTCGACGATGAACCCGACACCGGCCGAGAGCACGTCGGTCTTCTGATCGTGCGAGGTCAGGGCCTCGCGCAGCAGGGTGAAGTATTCCTCGCTGCCCTTGTCGGTGATCTCGTACTCGACCCGGGGCGGGCCGCCCGCGGTGCTCGGCGCGATCTCGTGCGCGACGAGGAGTCCCTGCTTGGCCATCTGCTTGAGCGCGTGATAGATCGATCCCGGCTTCGCGTTGGACCACTCATGGGCGCCCCAGAACTCCAGGTCATTGCGTACCTGGTAGCCGTGCGCCCGCCCGTGCTGGCGGACCGCACCGAGGACCAGCAGCCGGATCGCTGACATGAGCGGCACCCTTTCTCGTCAACTTGGATCACCGTAGACCGTATCAGTAGTCAAGCTTGACTAATCAAGAGCCCGGGCGTATCTTTCCCGGCGTAGTCAAGTTTGACCACTGTTTTGAGGAGAGCGCTTTGTCTGACCACGATCTGGCGATCGTCGTCGAAGGACTGCGGAAGAAGTACGGGGACAAACAGGCCCTCGACGGCCTCGATCTCACTGTCCGGCGCGGAACCGTCCAGGCCGTCCTCGGGCCGAACGGCGCCGGCAAGACCACGGCCGTCCGCATCATGGCCACCCTTCTGCGCCCCGAGGAGGGCCGCGTCGAGGTGGCAGGCATCGACGTACGGACCCGGGCCGTCGACGTGCGCTCGCGAATCGGACTGCTCGGCCAGCACGCCGCCGTCGACGAGGAGCTCAGCGGCCGCCAGAACCTGGAGATGTTCGGGCGGCTCTACCACCTCGGCGCCCGCCGCGCGGGCACCAAGGCCGACGAGCTCCTCGAAAGGTTCGGGCTCACGGACACCGGCAAGAAGGCGGTCAAGCAGTACAGCGGCGGCATGCGGCGGCGGCTCGACCTCGCGGCCTCCCTCATCCCCGAACCGCAGGTGCTCTTCCTGGACGAGCCCACGACCGGGCTCGACCCGCGCGGCCGTACGGAGGTGTGGAACGCGGTCCGTTCCATGGTCGGCGACGGCACGACCGTACTGCTGACCACGCAGTACCTGGAGGAGGCCGACCAACTGGCCGACCAGATCTCGGTGATCAACCACGGGAAGGTCATCGCGGAGGGCACCGCGGACGAGCTGAAGTCCAAGACGGGCGGCGACCGCATCGACGTGGTCCTGCACAACACGTCCCAACTGGCGCTCGCCGCCTCGCTCCTGCCCGGCGGCACGGTCGTGGACGAGGACCGGCGGCTGGTCAGCGCCTCGGTCAGCGACCGGATGGCGGCGCTGACCGAGACCGTCCGGGCACTGGAGACGGCCGGCATCGAGGCGGAGGACATCGCGGTACGGCGGCCGACGCTCGACGAAGTCTTCCTGCACCTCACGAAGGAGGACGTGGCATGAGTACGGCACACGACGTGAGCGCGCCGCACCACACGAGCACCAACAGCACCACGGTCGGCACCGGTTCGAAGCTGAGCTGGGCTGCCGCCGACTGCTGGACAATGACCAGGCGCGAGCTGGCGCACTGGGCGCGGCAGCCCGTGCAGGTGGTCGTCGGGCTGGTCTTCCCGGTGATGATGCTGCTGATGTTCAGCTACCTGATCGGTGGCGGACGGAGCGTCGAGGGGGACTTCAAGGACTATCTGGTCCCCGGCATGCTCACCATGACCATGGCATTCGGCCTTGAGGCGACGATGCTCTCGGTCACCCAGGACCTCGGCAAGGGGGTCATCGACCGGTTCCGGGCCATGCCGATGACCTCGGGCGCGGTCCTGGTCGGACGGAGCGTCGCCGACATGCTGCAGTCGGTGGTCGGCCTGACCGTGATGATCGCGGTCGGCTACGCGATGGGCTGGCGCTGGCACACCGGATTCGCCTCCTTCCTGGGAGCGGTGGGCCTTCTCCTGCTGCTGCGGTTCGCGATGCTGTGGATCGGCATCCACCTGGCGATGGTCGCGGGCAAGCCCGAACTGGTGCAGGCGGTACAGATCCTGGTGTGGCCCGTCAGCTTCCTCTCCAACGCGATCGCCTCACCGGAATCGATGCCGTCCTGGCTGGGCACGGCGGTGGAGTGGAACCCGATGTCCGCGACGGCCACGGCGGTACGAGGCCTCTTCGGCAACCCGGGTGCCACAGGCGACTCCTGGGCCGCCACCCACGCCGAACTGCTCGCGGTGGCCTGGCCGTTGGCCCTGGTGGCAGTGTTCTTCCCGCTGGCGGTAAAGCGATTCAGGGACCTGAGCCGCTAACCGCACCCAATGACGACCGGGAGCCCCGCCCCCGACGGCCCCCGGACACGCAGAAGTCCCGCCCGATCCATCAGATCGGGCGGGACTTCTGCTTACTGCCTGACGGTCATGCCTGACGGTCATGCTCACCGTCACCAACCTGGCCGTCTGGGAAACCCCCTGGCCCACCGAACGGGCCGGCCCGAACGAACTCAGTGACCCGACCCCGTACGACAACTCCAGCCCGCCCGCGCATGCAGACCTCCCGACAAGCCCAGAAACGACGAAATCCCGCCCGATCAAAATGATCGGACGGGATTTCGGTTGTTGTGGACCTGTGGGGATTTGAACCCCAGACCCCCTCGATGCGAACGAGGTGCGCTACCAGACTGCGCCACAGGCCCTTGCAACGAGTAGAACTCTAGCACCTCTTCCGGGGTGCTCGGTAATCCGTTCCGGCCGCCCGCTCAGGCCCCCCACCTGCGGCGGGACTCCCGGTGGGCTCGTCGGGTGGGTCACTCGTTGGCGGCGCGGGGCCGCTCGTCCTCGTCGTACTGGTCGAAGAGCGGGGTACGTCCGTGGTCTCGCGAGCGGCGCCCCTGCTGCGGGCGCTGACGGCGCGGCGCCGAGTCGTCGGCCGCGGAGGCCGACGAGGGTGACGAGGGTGACGAGGCCGCGGGGCCCGCCGGGTCGGCGGTGCTTGAGCGGGCGGCGCTCCAGGTTCCGGGGGCGCCGAGGTCGAGGTCGCCGGTGGCGCGCGGTGCGACCGGGGCGGTCACGTACGTGGGGAGCGGGACCGGTACCGGCTCCCAGCTCTCGCCGCGGGCTCCGCCGCGCTCACGCTCGCGCTGCTGGTCGACCCACTCGGCGTGGTCGGTCTGCTCGACCAGGGCGCGGCGGCCGGCCTCCTGCGGGGAGACGGCGGGAGCGGGCTCCGGCTCGGGCCGCTCGTCGGCTTCGGTGCGCTGGTGCGAGTGGTGCGAGTGGTGCGAGTGGTGTGGGCGGTGTGGGCGGTTGCCCTGGTGCTGGTCGGGCGACTGCCCCTGCCCCTGCACTGCGGGGCCGCGGACCAGCTGGGTCCGCTGCTCACGCAGCCGCTGGGCGGCGAACTCGGCCCGGCGGCGGTCCATGGTGAAGGCGAACCGGCGCTTCTCGTGGCCGCGCAGATGCACGATGTACGCACTGAGGAGGACGGCCGGGATTCCGGGCGCCCACAGGTAACGGAGCCCGCTGACGGCGGCAACGATCGCACCGAGGGTGAAGGCGGCGAAGAGCAGCCCGGTGGTACGGCGGCGCCGGGCAAGGACCTTGGAGCGCCGGGCCCGCTCGGCAGAGGCCGGGGAGGGCTGCGCGGGCGCGGCGGCACGGGGGCGGCGGGACTGGTCGCGGGCGGGCTCGTCACGTACCGACTGGTCCCTGGCCGACTGGTCCCTGGCCGACTGATCCCTGGCCGACTGGTCGCGGGCCGACTGGTCGCGGGCCGACTGGTCCCTGGCTGACTGGTCCCTGGCTGGGGCCGACTGGTCCCTGGCGGGCTGATCGCGCACCGGCTCACGGACCTGTTCCCGCGACTGCTCGCGTGCTGCCGGACGTTCGGTCCGGGACGGGGGTGCCGCGAAGGCGCGGACGTCGACCGAGTCGGTCATCGGGTCCGCGTTGCCGGGGTCCTCGGGGTTGCCGTCCGCCGTACCGTCCTGGCCATCGGCCGGGCGCTGCTGGAGCTCCTTGGCGTACCGGCGCTCCATCGCCGCCCGTCCGGACAGGAGCCGGATGGCGGTGCTGAAGCGTTCCGTCGGACGGGCCTCGTTGAGTTCGTCCTGCCTGCGGAGCCACATCGGCACCAAGTAGGCGGCCCAGGCCCCGACAATGACTGCGTAGATCAGGCCGCTGCTGCTCACACCCCACACCGTAGAGGGGCCTGGAGGGGGCCATCGGCCAATTGGGCCGGTGTGTCGGACGTATCTGTCTGATATTCCGAACTTTTTTGACGTCCGGGATTGCGACCACGATCGAATTCGAACATTTATTTCATTCTTTAGGTGTCACCGTTTGGGTGTCATGACTGGATGGCATGGCTGGATGTCACGGCTGGGATGCGGAGCGCCGGCGCCACCGGCCGAGAACGCCGTCCGGGACGACCTCCTCCGAGGTCAGGGCGAAGACGAGGTGGTCGCGCCAGGCGCCGTCGATGTGCAGATAGCGCGGGCGCAGGCCCTCCTCTCGGAAGCCGAGCTTTTCGACGACGCGGCGGCTGGGGCCGTTCTCCGGGCGAATGCAGACCTCTATGCGGTGCAGTCCGACCGTACGGAAACAGTGGTCGACGGCGAGGGCGACGGACGTCGGCATGACGCCGCGGCCGGCCACGTCGCGGTCCACCCAGTAGCCGACGTGGCCCGAACACATCGAGCCCCAGGTGATCCCGGCGACCGTCAGCTGGCCGACCAGCCGGCCCTGGTACTCGATGACGAAGGGCAGCATCCGGCCGGCGTTGGCCTCCGCGCGCAGGTGGCGGACCATTTGGCGGTACGTCGGCCGATGGGCGACCGGGCCGGTGGGCAGGGGTGGCGGAACGGTCGCTTCCCAGGGGCGCAGCCACTCGCGGTTGCGCCGGTTGACCTCGCGCCAGGCCCGCTGGTCACGCAGTTTTATCGGGCGGAGGGTGACGTCCCCGTCCACCAGGTCCACGGGCCAGGCGGAGCCGTTCAGTTGATGCTCCCGGACGGCCCGGTGGGATCGGTCGGCCCGACCGGATCGGACGGGCCGGTGGGGCCGGTGGGGCCGCTGGGGCCGGTGGCCTTCGGGTGGTCGCCGCCGCGCAGCTGGTCGACGGCGTGCCGCAGGATCCGGCCGAGGACGGCGAGGCCGTCGCGGACCCCGCCGGTGGAACCGGGCAGGTTGACGATCAGCGTCGTGCCGCTGGCCACTCCCGCCAGTCCACGGGAGAGCGCGGCCGTCGCGACGTGCGGGCGGCCCTCGGCGCGGATGGACTCCGGGATGCCGGGGATCTCGTAGTCGATGACGCGACGGGTGGCATCGGGCGTGCGGTCGGTGGGCGAGATGCCGGTGCCGCCCGTCGTGACGATGACGTCGTACGCGAGGAGGACGCCGTCGTGCAGGGCCGCCTCGACGGGGTCTCCGTCGGGCACGACGCGGGGGCCGTCGACGATGAAGCCCATCCGGGTCAGGCCCTCGGCGACGAGCGGGCCGCCCTTGTCGGCGTAGACGCCCGCGGAGGCCCGGTTGGAGGCGGTGACGACGAGCGCGCGGTACGGGCGGAAGTCCGGCCCTGCGTGCATCGGCTCTCCCGGCCCCTGCGGCTGGTAGCCCGGCTCGGAGACCGGGCCCGGCACCATGCCCGGGTGCGCGTGCGCCTCGGAGGTGCGGCGCTCATCGGTGGCGGTGGGGGCTTCGGGGGCGAGGACGGTGACCCGGTCGGCGGAGCCGGTCGCCGAAGGCGGGGAGGCGACCGGCAGGCTGTCCGCCAACGGGGCGGCAGGCAGGCTCTCCGCGAACGAAGCGCCGGGCGGGCTGTCCGTGAGCGGGGCTCCGGGCAGGCTGTCCGCGAGCGAGGCTTCGGGCAAGCTGTCCGTGAGCGGGGCTCCGGGCGGGCTCTCCGCGAGCGGGGCTCCGGGCAAGCTGTCCGCGAACGAAACGCCGGGCAGGCTCTCCGCGAGCGGGGCTCCGGGCAGGCTGTCCTCGAGCGGGGGTGGGGTGCTCATGAGCGGGTTCGTCATGAGCGGTTCCAGTCGCCGGACTTGCCGCCGGTCTTCTCCTCGACGCGTACGTCCGTGATGACCGCGCCCTTGTCGACGGCCTTCACCATGTCGATGACGGTGAGGGCGGCGACGGCGACGGCGGTGAGGGCTTCCATCTCGACGCCCGTACGGTCCGTGGTCTTGACCGTGGCGAGGATCTCGACCGCGTCGTCCGCGACCGAGAGGTCGAGCTTGACGCCGGACACGGCGAGCGGGTGGCAGAGCGGGATCAGGTCGGGGGTGCGCTTGGCGCCCATGATGCCCGCGATGCGCGCGGTGGCGAGAGCGTCGCCCTTGGGGACTCCCTCGCCACGGAGGAGCTCGATCACGCGCGGCGCGACGAGAACGCGTCCGCTTGCGCGGGCGGTGCGGGTGGTGACGTTCTTCTCGGAGACGTCAACCATCCGGGCCGCGCCGGCCTCGTCGATGTGCGTCAGCCCGGTCGGGCCCGGAGGGCTCATGGGGCCGGGAGGGCTCGTCGGCCCGGGAGGGCTCGTCGGGCTGCCCTGGCTGCCTTGCGTACTCATTAACTCCGCCTCGCGTTCCGGCGCCGGTCGTTGCCTCGGCAGTCGTTGCCACGGCGCAGCGGCAGACACCGTACCGCCACCGGCCCATTACTGGGTGAGCAGGACCACCTCGACTTCCGTGCCCGGTGCCACCTCAATGGTGTCCTCGGGAACGATCAGCAGCGAATCGGCGTGCGCGAGGGCCGCGATCAGGTGGGAGCCGGAGCCGCCCACAGGCGTGACCGTGCCTGCCTCGGCGTCGTACACCGCGCGCAGGAACTGGCGCTTGCCAGCGGGTGAGCCGAGCGGTTCGTCCGCGGTGAGGGTGGCGCGGACGGTCGTGCGGTGGACGTCCTTCAGACCCATCAGGGCCCGGATCACCGGACGGACGAACAGCTCGAAGGAGACGTAGCTGGAGACCGGGTTGCCCGGGAGGGCGAGCAGCGGGGTGTGGTCGGGGCCGATGGAGCCGAAGCCCTGCGGCTTGCCCGGCTGCATGGCCAGCTTGCGGAAGTCGACACCGCTGCCCGGCTCGTCCTCGTCGGCGGCCGAGGAGAGGGCCTCCTTGACGACGTCGTACGCGCCGACGCTGACGCCGCCGGTGGTGACCAGGAGGTCGGCGCGGACGAGCTGGTCCTCGATGGTGGCGCGCAGTTCGTCGGCGTCGTCGGTGACGGCGCCCACGCGGTAGGCGATGGCGCCGGCGGCGCGGGCCGCGGCGGTCAGGGCGAAGCTGTTGGAGTCGTAGATCTGGCCCGCGGCCAACTTCTCGCCGGGCTGGACCAGTTCGGAGCCGGTCGACATGACGACCACCCGCGGGCGCGGGTGGACCAGGACCGTGGCCCGGCCGATCGCGGCCAGCAGGCCGATCTGGGGCGGGCCGAGCACCGTACCGGCTTCGAGGGCGGTGTCACCGGCCTTGACGTCGCTGCCCACCGCGCGGACGTGCGCGCGGTCCTTCGCGGGGCGGTGCACCCGGACCTCACCGGTGGAGTCCTCCGGATTGGCACCGGCCGCGCGCATGGTGGTGGCGGGGCCGCCGCCGCTGCCGCCGTCGGTCCACTCGACCGGAACCACAGCCTGTGCCCCGGGGGGCAGCGGGGCTCCGGTCATGATGCGGGCGGCCTCCCCCGGACCGACCGTGAGCACGTCGGCACCGCCGGAGCCCGCCGCCACGTCGCCGATGACGGTGAGCACGGCGGGGAACTCCGTACTCGCGCCGGCGACGTCGGCCACCCGGACCGCGTACCCGTCCATCGAGCTGTTGTCGAAGGGTGGGAGGGCCACGGGGACGGTGACGTCCTCGACGAGTACACAGCCCTGGGCGTCCGGGAGTTGGAGCTCGATGGGCTCCAAGGGGCGGACCGCGCCGAGGATGTCGTCGAGGTGCTCGTCCACCGACCAGACGTGGTCGGGGCCGTGGCCGCCGTCGGTGGTGGCGGGCTGTGCTTCGGTGGTGCTCACTTGCTACATCTCCTCGGTGACGTAACTGCGAAGCCAGGTCTGGAAGTCCGGGCCCAGGTCTTCACGTTCGCATGCGAGTCTGACAATCGCCCGAAGATAGTCCCCGCGGTCCCCGGTGTCATAGCGCCGGCCCTTGAAGACCACGCCGTGGACGGGGCCGCCGACCTTCTCGTCGACGGCGAGCTTCTGGAGGGCGTCGGTGAGCTGGATCTCGCCGCCGCGGCCCGGCTCGGTCTCCCGCAGTATCCCGAAGACGGCCGGGTCCAGGACGTACCGGCCGATGATCGCCAGGTTACTGGGCGCCTCGGCGGGCTCCGGCTTCTCGACGAGTCCTGTGACCCGTACGACGTCGCTCTCGGAGGTGGCCTCCACGGCCGCGCAGCCGTAGAGGTGGATCTGCTCCGGGTCGACCTCCATGAGGGCGACGACGCTGCCGCCGAACTGCTCCTGGATCTCCACCATGCGGGACAGCAGCGGGTCGCGCGGGTCGATCAGGTCGTCGCCGAGGAGGACGGCGAAGGGCTCCTCGCCGACGTGCGGGGCGGCGCACAGGACCGCGTGCCCGAGGCCCCTGGGGTCGCCCTGGCGGACGTAGTGCATGGTCGCCAGGTCGCTGGACTCCTGGACCTTCGCCAGGCGGCCCGCGTCGCCCTTCTTGGTGAGGGCGGACTCCAGCTCGTAGTTGCGGTCGAAGTGGTCCTCAAGAGGACGCTTGTTGCGGCCGGTGACCATCAGCACGTCGGACAGGCCGGCCGCGGCGGCCTCCTCGACCACGTACTGGATGGCGGGCTTGTCGACGACCGGCAGCATTTCCTTGGGCGTCGCCTTGGTGGCGGGCAGGAAGCGCGTGCCGAGCCCGGCGGCCGGGATGACAGCCTTACTGATCCTGGGGTGAACCTGAGTCATGCCGGAACGATATCGGCTGGCCACTGACGGAAGGTCGGCTTCCAGCCTTTTTGTTGATGTACGAGCGAATTGTGAAGGGCAAGTGACCGTGAGCGATGCCGAGATGACGGACCGGGCGGCGGCGAAGACCGCACTGCGGCGCGAACTCCTGGACCGGCGGCGCCTGTTGTCCGAGAGGGACGCACGGGAGGCCGCTGCGGTTCTCGCCGGACACGCACTGGAACTGCCCGAACTGACCGGGGCCGGCACCGTCGCCGCGTACGTCTCGATCGGCCGCGAGCCCGGCACGCGCGTACTGCTCGACGCACTGCACGCGCGCGGGGTGCGGGTGCTGCTGCCGGTACTGCTGCCCGACAACGACCTGGACTGGGCGGCGTACGAGGGCGAGAAGGGGCTTGTGAGGGCCGGGCGGGGGCTGCTTGAGCCGGCAGGGCCCCGGCTGGGCGTGGACGCCGTACGCGAGGCCGGAGCGGTGCTGCTGCCGGGACTCGCGGTGGACGGGCACGGGATGCGGCTGGGGCGCGGCGGCGGGTCGTACGACAGGGTGCTGGCCAGGCTGGAGAGCGCGGGCCCTTCGCCGTCGCCACGCGCGCGCGTGGCGACGGCCGCGCGGCTCGTGGTGCTGCTGTACGAGAACGAGGTGGTCGCGGAGGTTCCGGCGGAACCCCACGACCACCCCGTGCACGCGGTGGTGACGCCCGGCGGCGTCCGGCGCTTCGGCTGAAGCGCGCCCTGCGGACTACTGGGCCTACTGCTCGCCCGGTGTGACCTCCTGGCCCGGCTTGAGGACCAGGGTGTCGACGGTGCTCTTGTCGACGGCCGCCTTGCTGAAGGACCAGTCGAGCAGCTCGCCCTTGGCCCACTTGTCCGTCTGATCGGTGTAGTTCGGGCTGTACGCGTGGCCCGAGGCTCCCGTCAGGTTGATCCAGCGGGACTTGTCGAGGGCGCCCAGATTGACCACCATGCGCATCGACGGGACCCAGACGACCTCGTAGCCGCCCGCCGCGTTCCAGCCGGTGGCGTTGACGGCGGCCTCGCCGCCGCCCAGGTTCCACGGGCCGCGGTTGAGCAGGTACTGGATGAAGCCGGGGCCCTCGGTGCCGAGGGTCTGGTTCTTCAGCGTGAGCTGGTGCAGTCGGCCCCAGTTCCACGTCTTGATGTTCTTGCCGAGCTTGGCGGTGAGCTCCCAGCGGGCGTCCTCCATGGCCCGTGCGAACAGCTCGTCGCGGGTCGTGGTGGCCTTGTCCGTACGGGAGGCGGGCGAGGACCACCAGTCGTTCTTCTCGTCCTTGACCAGCTTGCGCACGACCTCGAACCAGCGGTCGCCGCCGTCGGGCTGCGCCGAGTCGCCGTCGCGCTCGCCGCACTCGCGGGTGGGCTTGGCGAGGTCGTCGACCGGGCCGGAACCATCGGCTCCGCGGACGTACAGGCACTGGCCCTTGACCCGGAGTTCCTTCGGCATCTTGTTGCCGAACGCCAGCTTCAGGATGTTGCGCCACACGCCGTTGAAGTAGGCGGCGGCGGCCGAGTCGGACTCCTGGGTGTAGTCCCAGCCCTCCAGCAGCTTCTGCGCCTCACGGATGTACGGGTCGGAGACGTCGATCTTCAGCAGGTAGGGCGTCAGCAGCTTGGCGATCTCGCTGCTGTTGTCCATCTGCATGGTCCGCATGTCGTCCGAGCTGATCTTGCCGCCGTCCTTGGTCTTGGACTCGATCAGGTCGTTGATGCGCTGGCTGCGGGCGCCGTAGCCCCAGTCCTCGGTGAGCAGGTACGGGTACTTCTTGGTGTCGATCACGGCCTGGTTGGCGGTGACGATGTAGCCGCGCCCGGGGTTGTACTCGTAGGGCATCTCGGACTGCCGGATGAAGCCCTGCCAGCCGTTCTTGGACTCCCAGCCCGCGGCGGGCAGGCGGCCGTCGCGGCCGCCCTTGCGGATCGGGATGGTGCCCGGCGCCTGGTAGCCGATGTTGCCCGCGGTGTCGGCGTAGATCAGGTTCTGCGACGGCACCTCGAAGTGGGCGGCGGCGGCCCGGAACTGGGTGAAGTTCTTGGCGCGGTTGAGCTCGAAGACGGCGTCCATGGACTTGCCCGGCAGCAGGGCGGTCCACTTCAGGGAGACCGCGTAGCCGTTGCCGCGGTCGGGGGCGGCATTGGTGACGGGCGCCTTCTGGCCGACCGACTCCAATTCGCTGTTGCGGTCGGAGACCAGTGGGCCGTTCTCGGTGGAGCGGACGGTGATCTTCTTGGGCTCGCCACCGGCGACCTTGATGGTCTCCTCGCGGGTCCTGAAGGGCTTCTCCCGGCCGTCGTACAGGTACGTGTTGTTGGCGCCGACCTTCTCCAGATAGAGGTCGGTGACGTCGGCGCCGAGGTTGGTCATGCCCCAGGCGATGTCCTGGTTGTGGCCGATGACCACGCCGGGCATGCCCGAGAAGGTGTAGCCCGCGGCGTCGTACTGGCACTGCGCGGAGACCTCGCGGCAGTGCAGGCCCATCTGGTACCAGAGGGACGGCATCTGCGGGGCGAGATGCGGGTCGTTGGCGAGGAGCGGCTTTCCGGTGGTGGTCTTCGATCCGGAGACGACCCAGGAGTTGGAGCCGATGCCGTTGCCGCTGGGGCCGAGCAGGGCGGGGACCTTGTCGAGGGCGTTGGAGACGCGGGAGAGCTGGGACTGGAGGCCCTGAGTGGCGCTACCGGCGGAATTGCTGGTTCCGACACTACTCTTGTGAGCACCCGCACCGACGCTGTTGCCACCGGACCCGACACTGTTGCCACCAGCGCCGACGCTGTTGGCGCCGCCGCTGTTGGTACGTGTGCCGCCGGTGCCGTTGCTCGTACCGTTGCCGCTGCTGCCGCCGCTCGTCCTGGCCAGGTTCTCCTCGACGATCGGCTTGTGCCGGTCGAAGGGGTACTGCGGGTACAGGTCGGCGATCTGCTTCTGGTCGAGGCGGCTCGTCATCAGCGAGCGGTCGATCTCGTCCTGCATGTTGCCGCGCAGGTCCCAGGCCATCGCCTTGAGCCACGCCACCGAGTCGACCGGGGTCCACTCCTCGGGCGTGTAGTCGTTGGTGAAGCCGAGGGCCGCGTACTCGACGGAGATGTCCTTGTTGGGCCGCCCCTTGAGGTACTGGTTGACGCCCGCCGCGTACGCCTGGAGGTACCTCTTCGTCTCCGGCGACAGCTTCTTGTCGTACTCCTCCTGCGCGACCTGGCGCCAGCCGAGCGTACGGAGGAAGGCGTCGGTCTCGACCTGTCCCGAGCCGAACATCTCGGAGAGACGGCCCGACGTCATGTGACGGCGGACGTCCATCTCCCAGAAGCGGTCCTGCGCCTGGACGAAGCCCTGGGCGCGGAAGAGGTCGGTGTCCGAGGAGGCGTAGATCTGCGGGATTCCGTTGGCGTCGCGCTTGACGTCGACCGGTCCCGCCAGACCGTCGAGCGTGAGCTCGCCGCTGGTCTGCGGGAACGAGGCTCGCACGGTACTGACGCTCCAGTACGTGCCGTAACCGACCCCCGCGACGAGTCCCAGCACCAGCACGATGACGAGCAGGCGGGCGCGGCGCCCCTTCTTTTTCTTCCCTTGCGGGGCAGCGGAAGGGGCGGGTGTGGTGGCGGGCATCGCTGTCCTTCGAGGGGCAGGGTGGTCCTGGAGTGCTGGAGCAACCATAGGCGCAGCCCCGTACCGCTCCTGACTCGGTCTCCGGATGCCCTCTATGAGGCAGTTGGGGAAAGGCGTTAAGGAAGCGTCAAAGATTAGGTAAGGTAATGAAACTACCTCGCCCACGGGCACGCCGCTGGAGGAACGATCCGGCAGGCCACACGGAAGGAACCGGCCCCTGACTGTCCACCAGCTCAATGAACTCCTGCTCATCTGCGCGGTCGTGCTCCTCGTCGCGGTCGCTGCGGTGCGCATCTCGTCGCGCAGCGGGCTCCCCAGCCTGCTGATCTACCTCGGGATCGGCATCGCACTGGGCCAGGACGGCATCGGCAACGTCGCATTCGACGACGTCGCGCTGACCCAGGTGATCGGCTATGCCGCACTTGTCGTGATCCTGGCCGAAGGCGGCCTGGGGACGAAGTGGAAGGAGGTCAAACCCGCGTTGCCCTCGGCGGTCGTCATGTCGACCTTCGGCGTCGCGGTGAGCGTGGGCATCACTGCCGCGGGTGCGCACTACCTGGTGGGCCTCGACTGGCGGCAGGCGCTGATCATCGGTGCGGTGGTGTCCTCGACGGACGCCGCGGCCGTCTTCTCCGTACTGCGCAGGGTGCCGCTTCCCTCGCGCCTGACGGGCATCCTGGAGGCCGAGTCGGGGTTCAACGACGCCCCGGTGGTCATCCTGGTCGTCGCGTTCTCCACGGCGGGCCCGGTGGACTCCTGGTACGTCCTGGTGGGCGAGATCGCCCTCGAACTCGCGATCGGCGCGGCGATAGGCCTCGCGGTGGGCTGGATCGGCTCGCTCGGCCTGCGCAGCGTCGCCCTGCCCGCCTCCGGCCTCTACCCGATCGCCGTGATGGCCATCGCGGTGACGGCGTACGCGGCGGGTGCCATGGCGCACGGCAGTGGCTTCCTCGCGGTCTACCTGGCCGCGATGATCATGGGCAATTCCAAGCTGCCGCACTGGCCCGCCACCCGCGGCTTCGCCGACGGGCTCGGCTGGATCGCCCAGATCGGCATGTTCGTCCTGCTCGGCCTGCTGGTCACCCCGCACGAGCTGCTCGACGACATCTGGCCCGCGATCGTCGTCGGCCTCGTCCTGACGATGGTGGCGCGCCCCGCGTCCGTACTGCTGAGCCTGCTGCCCTTCCGTACGTCGATGCGCGAACAGGTACTTCTGTCGTGGGCGGGACTGCGCGGGGCGGTGCCCATCGTGCTGGCCACCATTCCGATGGTGGGCGGCGTCGACGGCAGCGACCAGATCTTCAACATCGTCTTCGTGCTGGTCGTGCTCTACACGCTGGTCCAGGGGCCGACGCTGCCCTGGGTGGCGCGGCGGCTGAAGCTGGGCGACAGCGGCGAGACCGCCGACCTGGGCATCGAGTCGGCGCCGCTGGAGCGGCTGCGCGGACACCTGCTGTCGGTGGCGATCCCGGAGAAGTCCCTGATGCACGGGGTCGAGGTGGGCGAGCTGCGGATGCCGCCCGGTGCCGCCGTCACCCTGGTCGTACGGGACGGGACCAGCTTCGTGCCGCAGCCGATGACCGTGCTGCAGCGCGGGGACGAGCTGCTCGTGGTGGCGACCGATCCGGTACGGGACGCGGCCGAGCGGCGGCTGCGGGCGGTCGGCCAGGGCGGCAAGCTGGCGGACTGGCTGGGCACGGGCGGGGAGCCGGCGCCACGGCCGATTCCCACCAAAGCGCGATCGGTTCCAACGAAAGCAAGGACAACAACCACAAAGCCCCTGTAGCATGAAGGTGAATTGATCGACCAACTCTGCCTGATGCAGAGCTGGCGCGACCGCACGGCGGCCTGCCCCGGTATCGACCGGGCCCTGGTATCTACCGCCGGTCCTGCGCAAGAGGACAGCTCTCGGCGGTTTCCGCACGCACTGCGTGCCCACGTACGACGTACGTGCAAAGGGATGCGCTACCAGGCGGCAGAAAGGCAAGGGCCGTGACGAACACGGTCACGACCGACGCCACCACAGACACGTCCCCGACCGGCGGATCCAAGCGTCCCGGCTACGGGCAGCTGCTGCGTACCCCCGGGGTCTGGTCCTACCTGATCCCCGGCTTCCTGGCCCGGCAGCCCTTCGCGATGCTGACCATCGGCATCGTGCTGCTCGTGCAGCACACCACCGGGTCGTACGGCAGCGCGGGCATCGTCGCCGCCGTCACCGGTGTCTCGATGGCGCTGTTCGCGCCGCAGAGCGGCAAGCTCGCGGACCGCTTCGGACAGCGCGCGGTACTGCTGCCCGGCGTACTGGTGCACACGGCGTCCGTCGCCGCCCTGACCGCCCTCGCCCTCTCTGAGGCGCCGATGTGGGCACTGTTCGTGGCGGCCGTTCCCGCGGGTGCTTCGGTGCCGCAGATCGGGCCGATGGTCCGGGCGCGCTGGGCGGCCAAGCTGGACGGCTCGCCGCTGATGTCGACGGCCGCGGCCTTCGAGTCCGTGACGGACGAGTTCACCTTCGTGGTGGGCCCGGTGCTGGCAACCGCACTGTGCACGGGCGTGCACCCGGCTGCGGGCCTGATCGCCGAGGCGACGCTGACGCTGGCGGGCGGCCTGTTCTTCGCCGCGCAGAAGCGCACCCAGCCGGCCCCGAGCCGCACGGCGGGCGCCGAGCACGTCAAGCACGCCTCCGCGCTGTCCATTCCGGGCGTACGGGTGCTCGCGGTGGCGTTCCTGGGCATCGGCGCCGTCTTCGGCGGGATGCAGGTCTCGCTGACCGCGTTCGCCTCCGAGGCCGGCAACCCGGGCATGAACGGGCTGCTGTACGGAATCTTCGCGGGCGGCAACATGCTGGCGGGCATCGCCTGCGGCACCATCGCCTGGAAGGTCGGGCCGCGCCGCCGCCTGATGACCGGCTACATCGGTCTGACGCTCTTCGCGTCGGGCCTGTGGGCCGTGCACTCGGTGCCGCTGCTCGCGGGCCTGGGGCTGCTGGTGGGGCTGTGCATCGCGCCCGCACTGATCACCGGCTACACGATGGTCGAGACGCTCGTCCCGGCCACCGCCCGCACCGAAGCCTTCACGTGGCTGACCGGCGCCGTCGCGTTCGGCCAGGCCATGGCCGTGACAGTGGCCGGAAGGCTGACGGACGCACACGGCTCCAGCGCCGGATTCCTGGTGCCGCTGGGCGGTACCGCGCTGGCGCTGACCGTGCTGGTTGTGCTGCGCTCGCGCCTCGTACCGCAGTCGTCGGGACGGGTCGCGGCACGTGGTGTGGGTCACCGCGTGCCGGTCACGGTGGACTGATCCAGCGGAATACGTCACTATGGACCGTCGTTAGCACTCATCGAGTGAGAGTGCCAGGAGGAGCAAGTGCCGACCTACCAGTACCAGTGCACCGCGTGTAACGAAGGCCTTGAGGCCGTGCAGAAGTTCACCGACGACGCACTGACCGATTGCCCGAGCTGCCAGGGACGCCTGAAGAAGGTCTTCTCTGCGGTCGGCATTGTCTTCAAGGGCTCCGGTTTCTACCGGAACGACAGCCGCGGCTCCTCGTCGAGCAGCACGCCGTCTTCGTCCTCGGCCTCGAAGGCCGCTTCGTCCGCGTCGAGCGGCGGCTCGGACTCGAAGCCCGCGGCTTCGTCGTCGGCGTCGCCTTCATCGTCGTCCGCGTCTTCTTCGGCCTCGTCGTCGAAGTCTTCTTCGAGCTCGTCGAGCTCCTCCTCGGGGTCGTCCTCGGCCGCCTGAGAACCGTTTCCTTCCGAAGTCCCCGCCGTCGACGACAGCGGGGACTTCGGCGTTTGCGGCCCGGGGCCGGGGCCGCCCGCCCCGGGCCGGCGCGATCCGGCCCGGGGCTAGGGTGGCCGCCATGGCGAACTCAGCGCAGGCAGAGATACAGGCAGAGATCGGTGTCATCGGCGGCTCGGGCTTCTACTCCTTCCTGGAGGACGTGACCGAGGTACGGGTGGACACGCCTTACGGCAGTCCCAGCGACTCTCTGTTCCTGGGCGAGATCGCCGGGCGGAGGGTGGCGTTCCTCCCCCGGCACGGGCGCGGCCACCACCTGCCGCCGCACCGCATCAACTACCGCGCCAACCTGTGGGCGCTGCGCTCGGTGGGCGCCCGCCAGGTGCTCGGACCGTGCGCGGTGGGCGGGCTGCGGGCCGAGTACGGGCCCGGCACGCTGCTGGTGCCCGACCAGCTCGTCGACCGTACGAAGGCCAGGACGCAGACGTACTACGACGGCGAGACGGCGGTCGACGGGAGGCTGCCGGAGGTCGTGCACATGTCCTTCGCCGATCCGTACTGCCCGCAGGGCCGCAGGGCGGCGCTGGCCGCGGCACGCGGGCGGGAGTGGGAGCCGGTGGACGGCGGGACGCTGGTGGTCGTCGAGGGGCCGCGGTTCTCGACCCGGGCCGAGTCGCTGTGGCATGCGGCGATGGGCTGGTCGGTGGTCGGCATGACGGGGCACCCGGAGGCGGTGCTCGCACGTGAGCTGGGGCTCTGCTACACGTCGATGACGCTGGTCACGGACCTGGACGCGGGTGCGGAGACGGGTGAGGGCGTCAGTCACGAGGAGGTGCTGAAGGTGTTCGGCGCGAACGTGGACCGGCTGCGCGGGGTGCTGTTCGACGCGGTGGCGGGGCTGCCCTCGAACGCTTCGCGGGACTGCTTGTGCGCGCATGCGCTGGACGGGGTGGCGACCGGGATCATGCTGCCCTGACAACCCTCAGGGGTGAGTGAGTTGTGCACAGGTCGGGGGCCGTCCACAGGCCTCGGCGGGATCTGCGCGGAACGGGGATCGTGAGGGGTGTTCAGAGCGAACGCCCTTCGTGACCTGGTGGTGATTTCCGTGTCGTCGATTACTGCTTCACTTCCCCTGCCCCTTCCTCCACCGTCCGCACCGGAGCCGTGCGGAGTGCCGGAATTCGCGCCGTTGCGGCTGCGAGGCGGCGGGGTCGGACATCGGTTGCGGCGGGCCGTGCGGCGCAGGCGGCGGGCGGTGGCGGTCGGGCTCGCGGTGACCGCCACCGCACTGGTGGCCTCGGCACCACGCGCCACAGAACGCACCGAAGCACCTGCGGAGGCGGCCGGCGCACCCGGGCAGGTGCGTCAACGAACAGTCCCACACGCCGAGTTGGTGTCCGCGCCGGTGCGGATCGCGGACGCGGCGACGGTCCGGCTGCTGCGGCGCGGGGACCGGGTGGATGTGATCGCCTCCGCAAACTCCCCTCACCATGGCGGGAGTTCACCGGCGAAGGTGGTGGCGGCCGGTGTGCGAGTGGTCGATGTGCCGAGGCCCGGGGAGGGTTCCTCGCAAGACGGGGCACTGGTGGTGCTGTCCGTTCCCCGGTCCGCCGCCGCCCAGTTGGCGGGCGCGGGAGCGACTTCGCGGCTGGCGGTGACGCTGTGGTGAATACCGGAGCGCCTAATCGCGCTGACGAACAGTGGGGTCACCGGTACGAGTTGCCGGATTGGACAGCGGCGGCCGGTGCTGTCGTAAGTTGCGGAGATATTTGCACACCCCCCTGCACATGCGAAAAGAGGCTCACTCGTGAGCGAGGAGAAGACCAGCCTGCTGGAAGGCTTCAAAGCCTTCCTGATGCGCGGCAACGTGATCGATCTCGCGGTCGCCGTCGTCATCGGTGCCGCGTTCACCAACATCGTGAACTCGATCGTCAAGGGCGTGATCAACCCCCTTGTCGGTGCCTTCGGAACGAAGGACCTGGAGCACTACAGCTCCTGCCTGAAGGACCCTTGCAAGGTCGTCGACGGCACCATGCAGGGCATCCCGATCATGTGGGGATCGGTACTCAGCGCGGTACTGAGCTTCCTGATCACCGCCGCCGTCGTCTACTTCCTGATGGTGCTGCCGATGGCGAAGTACCTCGCCAGGCGTGCGGCCAAGCTGAAGCTGAAGGAGGCGACCGACGAGGTCATGGAGGCCACCGAGATCGAGGTGCTGAAGGAGATCAGGGACGCGCTGATCGCTCAGCGCGGGTCGGGGCACGGCAACCCGTAGCCAGCGCCGCGCACGTACTGCGGTCCGTTCAGACGTGGTGGGGCGGCCTGCGGTCCGTTCAGACGTGGTGGGGCGGCTTCTCGTCGAGGAAGCGGGCGAGGTCCGCCGCGCCGCCGCCCCCGGCGGGCCGCTCGCCCCAGCCCCGGTCGGTGTCGTCCGAGGACTGCTGGTCCAGCGGGTCGTCGAAGACCAGCTTGGGCCTGGGGCGCTTGGCCGGCTCGGGGGCGGGGTCGGCGTCGGAAGTACCGGGGCCGGGGCCGGGGGTGCCGGGAGTGCTCATTCCTCCAGGGTACGGCGGCCGGACGGCGTGGGGGCGCCGGTCAGCTGGGGGCCTCGGCGCCCTTGCGGGCGTAGAACCACCAGCACACCGCCAGACACGTCACGTAGAACCCGATGAACACCCACAGCGAACTGACCACGGGGAAGTTCGCGAACATCGCGGGGATGAAGAAGAAGCCGTAGGCGGCGATGCCGGAGCTGAAGCCGGTGACCGCGCCCGCTTCCATCTCGGACTGCTTGAGCGCGGCGGCCTTCGTGTCCGCGCCCTTGCCCTCCGCCTCCTTCAGGTGCTGGTTGCGGAAGATCACCGGGATCTGCCGGAAGGTCGAGCCGTTGCCCAGGCCGCAGAAGAGGAAGGCGACAAGGAAGCCCGCGTAGAAGATCCAGAAGTTGCCGGTGTCGCCGTTGTGCGGAAGTGCGGTGATGACGACGACCAGGGCGGCTCCCATGCCGACGAAGGACAGCATGGTGACGCGGGCGCCGCCCATCTTGTCGGAGAGCCAGCCGCCGCCCCAGCGGGCGAGGGCACCGATGAACGGGCCGATCCAGGCGTACGTCGTCGCCGAGTAGGCCGGGTCGATCGGCGTGAACGTGGTGTTGATCAGGTTCGGCAGGGCTGCGGCGAAGCCGATGAAGGAGCCGAAGGTCCCGACGTACAGCCAGGTCATCAGCCAGTTGTGCTTGCGTTTGAAGATGATCTTCTGCTGGCTGAACGGGGCGGCGGCGACCTTCAGGTCGTTCATCAGGAACCAGGCCAGCAGCGTCATGATCACCAGCAGCGGCACCCAGAGGAACGCGCCGTTCTGGAGCCAGACGTCCTCGCCGGTCTTCTTGCTCTTCAGCGGCCCACCCGCCGGGGCGAAGAGCACGGCGGCGGTGATGACCAGCGGGGCCACCAGCTGGACGACGGAGACGCCCAGGTTGCCGAGGCCACCGTTCATGCCGTTGGCGTTGCCCTTCTCCCGCTTGGGGAAGAAGAAGCCGATGTTGGCCATGGAGGACGCGAAGTTCGCACCGCCGAGGCCGCAGACCGCGGCGATCAGCGCCATTTCCCAGTACGGGGTGGAGGTGTCCTGGAGCGCGAAGCCGAGCCACAGCATCGGGGCGATCAGGATGATCGTGGAGAACGCGGTGAACTTCCGCTCACCGAAGATCGGCCCGATGAAGGTGTACAGGATCCGGAAGGTGCCGCCGGTGATGCCGGGGATGGCGGTCAGCCAGAACAGCTGCGACTTGGAGTAGTCGAAGCCGACGTCGCCGAGCTTGACGACCGTCACCGACCAGACCTGCCAGACGACGAAGCCCAGCATCAGGGCGGGGACCGAGATCCACAGGTTGCGGCTCGCGACCTTGCGTCCCGTGGACTGCCAGAAGGACTCGTCCTCGGGGTGCCAGTCGGTGATCGTCGTGCCGGGTCTGTACGTGTCGCTCCCCTGTGCCGGGGAGCCGGTGGGGGTTGCCGTGGCCACGGGGGTCACCGGTCCTTGGGGTCGAGGAGCCAGAGGAGGAGGACCACCAGGAAGGAGAGGCAGAGGAAGCCGGCGCCCCACCAGGCGGTGCCGGTGTCGCCCTTCATCCACTCGTTGACGGTGATGGTCAGGGCCCAGAGCTGGCCGATGACCACGGACAGGGCGAGGACCAGGCGGGCGGTGAGCTTGGCGGAGCGTTCCGGCTCGTGCTCGGTGCCCGCGCCGGGGCCGGGTCCCGTGTTGCGGATCCGGGGGTCGCCGTAGCCGCTGGTGGGGCGGATCTGCGGGTAGCGCTCGCGGACCGGGCGGTTGAGGCGCGGGTCGGCGCTGCCGGGGCGGTAGTCGGGGCGGGACGGGACGCCGGGGCCGGAGGAGGTGCTGGGGGGCGGGTGCTGTTCGGTCATGTCTGCCTGCTCTGCTGCCGGGGGTCGGTGCCGGGCTTGAGCCGGGAGGCGGCTCCCGGACAGCCGATGCGGGCGGCGAACTCCGGGCGTTCGTCGATGATCTGGCGGCACAGGCCGGCCTCGACGCTCTCGCCGGAGCGGGTGGTGCCGATCGCCCAGATGCTGCCGTCCATCTCTTCGACGACGACCACCTTGGGAAGTCCCCGGGGCGGCGGGCCCGCGGTGACCTCGCCGGTGCGGGCGTCGAAGATGCCCTCGTGGCAGGGGCAGTAGAGCTCGCCCTCGGTGCCGCGCTCCTTGCGCCACAGGACGGCGCAGGCGAGGTGGGTGCAGACCGCGGAGTAGCCGACGAGGGAGCCGTCCTCCAGGCGTACGGCGACGGCGCGGTCCTCGTCGCCCGGGTAGCGGAAGGAGAGCGACTCGCCGCGCGGCAGACGGTCGGCGATCTTCTTCGCCCTGGGTGCGCCGTCGCCCTCGGGTTCGCCGTGCCGGTGCAGCACTCCCCCGGCGACCGCCAGGCCGCCGACGGCGAGGCCGCCGGAGACGGTGGCGACGATGCGGAGGTAGTCGCGGCGGGTGGTGAGGGAGTCGGCACTGATCCGGTCGTGCAGGGCGGCCTGGGCGTCGTCGGTACGGGAGTCGGCGGAAGGGGAGTTGCCGGCCCGGGAGTCGCCGGCCTGGGCGTCGTCGGTGCGGGAGGGGGTTTCGGTGGTGCCCGGTGGGGGCGGCTGGACGGTGCTCATCGGACGTCGACTCCGTTCACCTCGACGACCGGGAGCCCGCCGGGCACCGGCCACTGGACCTTGTCGGCGGGGACGACCATCGCGACCCCGGTGGAGACCATCACGTCGCCGAACGCGAAGGAGTCGGCGACCTGGACGCCGGGGCGCTCGGCCTGGAGCTCTTCGAGGGTTCCGTAGAAGAGCGCTCCGGTCGGGCAGACCGTGGCGCACATGGGCGCGAGCCCGTAGGCAGTGCGGTCGTAACAGAGGTTGCACTTCATCTGCAGCTTGGCTTCGAGGTCGATCTTGGGGACTCCGAAGGGGCAGGCGTTGACGCAGTTGGCGCAGCCGATGCAGCGGGTGGTGTCGGCCTGCTGGACCACCCCGTCGGCGGTCACCAGGATCGCGTCGGCGGGACAGACCTCGGCGCAGGGTGCGACCGGGTCCTCGCAGTGCATGCAGACCGTGGGAAGGGAGGCGACGGATTGACCGGGCTCGGTGTAGTCGAGGTGGATCATCGACTTGCCGCGGTGCGAGTCGCATTCGCGGCAGGCCGAGACACAGGCCTGGCAGCCGATGCAGCGCCCCGGGTCGATGAAGATCGTTTTACCCATCATGGCTGGTCAGCGCCTCTCTTCTGCGGTTGCCCTGCCCTGCGGGGCGGTGGGCGGCAGGGGGTCGGTGCGGGAGACCTGGGTCTCGGGGTACGCCTCGTGGCCAGGGGCGACCGGCGGCGCCGGGACCTCGTCGATGTGGTCCGCGCGTTCGATCCGGCAGGCGCAGACCTTGTACTCGGGGATCTTGGCGCGGGGGTCCAGTGCGTCGATGGTCAGGACGTTCGCGGCCGTCGGCGCGGGCCAGTGGTACGGGATGAAGAAGGTGTCCGGGCGGATCGCCTCCGTGACGAGTGCCGGGTAGACGGAGCTGCCGCGCCGGGTGACGACACGTACCGGGTCGCCGTTCTTGAAGCCGTGCGAGGGGTGCACCTCCACCCACGGCCGCGGGGTCTGCTCGACCAGGGCGCCGAGCCGGCGGGTCTGGTTGCCGGAGAGGAAGTGCGCGACGGTGCGGCCCGTGGTGAGCGACATCGGGAAGTCGTCGTCGTACGGGTCCATCGGCAGGTGCCACTCGACGACCTGGAGGTGGATCTTGCCGTCCGGGTGGTAGGTCCGGCCGTCCTCGAAGAGGCGGGGGGTGCCGGGGTGGGCGGTGTCCGGGCAGGGCCAGGCGATGCCGCCGGTCTCCTCCAGGCGTTCGTAGGTGATGCCGTAGTAGTCGTTGACGGTGCCGGCGGAGGCGGTGCGCAGCTCGTCGAAGACCTCGCGGGACCCGGCGAAGGCGAACTTGTCGCCCTGTCCCAGGCGTTGGGCGAGCTGACACATCACCCAGGTGTCGGTGCGTACACCGGCCGGGGGCTCCTGCGCCTTGTTGTGCTTGACGACGCGGGCCTCGGCGTTGGCCATCACCCCCTCGTCCTCGGCCCAGGTGGTGACGGGGAAGACGACGTGCGCGTTGGCGGCCGTCTCGGAGAGGAAGAAGTCGAACTGGGCGTGGAACTCGGTCGCGTCGTACCCCTCCTTCACCACCCGGTGGTTGGGGAGCGAGACGAAGGGGTTGTTGCAGACGCCGATCAGGCCGCGGATCTCACCGCGCTGCATCTGCCAGACCATTTCCATCATCGAAGTTCCGGCGGCGGGGAGTTCGGACTCCTCGATGCCCCAGATCTCGCAGATCTGGCGGCGGTGCTCCGGGTTCATGATCGAGCGCCCGCCGGGCAGCAGGTCCGACTTCTGGCCGTGCTCGCGGCCGCCCTGCCCGTTGCCCTGGCCGGTGATGGTGCCGTAGCCCGCGCCCGGCTTGCCGATGTTGCCGGTGGCGGCGCACAGATTGATGACGGTCAGGCAGTTCTCGACGCCCTGCGAGTGGTGCTCGATGCCGCGCGCGTGCCAGGCCATCGCCTTGCCCGCGCCCGCGAAGACCCGTGCGACCTGCACGACCTGGGAGGCGGGGATCCCGCAGATCTCCGCGGCGCGCTCCGGCGGGTACTCGGCAACCTTGGCCCTGACCTCGTCCCAGCCGGTGGCGTGCGCGGCCAGGTACGCCTCGTCGACGAGGTTCTCCCGTACGACGACGTTCAGCACGGCGTTGAAGAACGCGGCGTCCGTGCCCGGTCTGAGGGCGACGTGGATGTCGGCGGTGCGGGCGACCGCCGTCTCGCGCGGATCGACCACGATCAGCGTGGCCCCCCTGTCCCGGGCACCCCACAGGTACTGGGTCATCACCGGGAAGCACTCACCGACGTTGGAGCCCGCGATGAGCAGGCAGTCGGTGAGGAGGATGTCGGAGAACGGGTTGCCCGCGCGGTCGATGCCGAAGGCCAGCTTGTTGGCCCCGGCGGCGGCGACCATGCACAGCCGCCCGTTGTAGTCGACGTGCCGCGTCTTCAGGGCGACCCTGGCGAACTTGCCGACCAGGTACGTCTTCTCCGAGAAGAGGCTCGCGCCGCCGAGCATGCCGAACGCGTCGTTCCCGTACGTCTGCTGGATGCGGCGGACCTCGGAGACGGTGAAGTCGAGGGCCTCCTCCCAGGAGACCTCCCGGAACGCCTCGTCGCGGGAGCGCCGCATGAGCGGGGCGGTCAGCCGGTCCGGGTGGTTGACCTGCTGGTAGGCGTTGATGCCCTTGGGGCACAGCCGCATCCGGTTGATGTCGTGGTTGCGGGGCTCGACGCCGAAGACCTTGCCTCCCTTGTCGACACGCAGGTACATGCCGCACTGCACGCCACAGAAGCAGCAGTGGGTGGGGACGAGGGTCTCGCCGTTCTGGTCCGCGTGCCACTGGTCGGCGGGGATGCCGCCCGCGTCGCGGAAGCCGCGGGTGCCGGGCGGGGCGATGGACGGGTCCAGCGGGATGCGAGCGCCCGAGGGCGCGGGCCTCCCGCCCCGTACGGTGGGCCCCAACGGGACGTCCTGCGCGGTCACTTGAACCCCTTCTTGACGTTCGCGAGGTAGGCGTTGCCGCGCAGTTCGCGCTTGCAGCGCGGGCAGTACTCGGCCCACTGCGCGAAGTCGAGCTTCAGGTCCCGCATGGTCGCTTCGAGGTTCTCGACGTACGGAGCGGTGTCGATCGGCGTGTCGCAGCGGCGGCAGTGGAAGACCTCGTCCTTCTGCCGGGCGGTGTACTTGAACAGCTGCATGCCGACGGCCGCGGGCCGCTGCACGATGTGGAAGAACTTCCCGAACGGGATGTAGATCAGGGTGAAGACCACCGAGACCATGTGCAGGATCGCCAGGAACTCGTAGCCGCCGCCGTGCAGGAAGATCGACGAGAAGGTGAGGAGCAGACCGGTCACCGAGATCACGATCAGCGCGATGAGCGGTACGAGGTCGTAGGCGAAGCGCTGTCCTGTCATCGCGCCGCGGTCCTTCATGCGGCGCCACAGGAAGTACGAGGCGCCGGGGATGACCAGTACCGCGGCGACGTCGAGGCCGTGGAACATCAGCCAGCCGATGATGCTGGAGGAGTCGTAGCCGAGGACCTTGATGCCCCAGACGCGCATCTCGTAGCCGGGGCCCGCACCACTGCCCGACGTGAAGGTGAACCAGCCCCAGGTGAGCGGGAAGGTGATCGCGGCGGCCAGGATGCAGCCCCAGAAGATGAGCTGGTGGGCGGCCCAGCGGGCGTGCGAGCGGGCGCCGAGGAACTTCTGGAAGCCGAGGTAGGTGGCGATCATCTTCGGCAGGGCGGTGGGGGCCTTGCGGAAGTTCTCCGCCGAGAAGAGGCTGCCCCAGCCCCTCTTGAAGAGGCGGCGGGCGCCGGGGGCGGAGACCCAGACGGTGTAGCGGTAGGCGATGCCGAAGGCGAGGAAGATCGTCGCCACCGCGTAGGGGATGAGGGCGGAGTCGAAGTCGCGCAGCATTCGGCTGCCGAAGTAGATGGCGAGGATGAGGAGGAGGGAGACGGTGGTGCCGGCGAGGGTGGCGCGCCGGGTCACCTGCGGTGGGCTTGCGGGGGGAAGTACCGGGGCCTTGGGCGGTACGGGGGTGCCCGGCGGTACCGGTTCGCCGGGCGGTACCGGTTCGCCGGGCGGTACCGGGGTGCGCGGGAGCGAGGGGGCAGCGTCCGCCGGGGGCCGCCCTGTGCCCACCCGTTCCGCCCCCAGGGCGGCCCTGCTGCCCACAGAGCTGGGGTCTGGCGGCGAGGCGGGGTTCGTGGGGTCAGTCACGAACTCAAATTAGGGTGAACAGGGCATTTTCACCTCCCAAGTGACTCAAACGGCGTACAGGCCGTGTCCCTCGAAGATCTCGCGGGCTGCCGTCACCTGTTCCGGGCCCGGTGACGGGGTGTCGTGCAGGGTGAAGGGCTTGCCGAGGGCTTCCCACTTGGTCTCGCCGAGCTTGTGGAAGGGCAGGACGTCGACGCGGGAGACGACGCCCAGGGAGGCGGCGAAGGCGGCGACGCCCTCGATGTTCGCGGGATCGTCCGTGAGGCCGGGCACCAGGACGAAACGTATGTGCACCGGCTTGTCGAGGGCGGCCAGCCGGCGGGCGAAGGCCAGGGTGGGGGCCACCTCGCGTCCTGTGACCTTCGCGTACGTCGCCGGGTCCCAGGACTTGATGTCGAGCAGGACCAGATCGACGTCCCTCAACAGGGCGTCGGTGGCACGGGCGCCGAGGTACCCCGAGGTGTCCAGGGCGGTGTGCAGGCCCAGTTCGTGCTTGAAGCGGTGGAAGAGTTCGCCCGCGAAGACCGGCTGGAGGAGGGGCTCGCCGCCGCTGAGGGTGGCGCCGCCGCCGGAAGCCCGGATGAACGCCGTGTACTTCGCGGCCTCCGCGACGATGTCGTCCGCCGCATACCGCTTCCCGTTGCGCATCTTCCAGGTGTCCGGGTTGTGGCAGTACAGGCAGCTCAGCGGGCAGCCGGAGAGGAACGTGACGAAGCGGGTGCCGGGCCCGTCGACGCCGGTGGACAGGTCCCAGGAGTGCGCCGAGCCGCTGATCGGCCGCCGGGTGGCGGCGCCGGCCGGGGTGGCGGGTTCCACCGGGACCGCCGCCCCGAGCCGGACTGTGGTGGTCATGGCAGCACCTCTCTGAAGCTCTACGGCGGGAAGCTCTACAGCGAGCAGCTCTACAGCGAGCCGTGGAAGGTGCGGTTGATGACGTCGAGCTGCTGCTCGCGGGTCAGCCGCACGAAGTTGACCGCGTAGCCGGAGACCCGGATGGTCAGTTGCGGGTAGTTCTCCGGGTGCTCCATGGCGTCTTCGAGCATCGCCTTGTCGAGGACGTTGACGTTCATGTGGAAGCCGTTGCTCGCCATGAAGCCGTCCAGCACTCCGGCCAGGTTCTGGATCCGCTCCCCCGCGGTGCGGCCGAGCGCGTCCGGGGTGATGGTGTTGGTCAGCGAGATGCCGTCCTCGGCGTCGTCGTACGGCAGCTTCGCGACCGACAGGGCGGAGGCGATGTAGCCGTGCTCGTCGCGCCCGTTCATCGGGTTGGCGCCGGGCGCGAAGGGGGTGCCCGCCCGGCGGCCGTCGGGGGTGTTGCCGGTCTTCTTGCCGTAGACGACGTTTGAAGTGATCGTCAGCACAGACTGTGTGTGCACGGCGTCGCGGTACGTCGGGTGCTTGCGGATCTTCTGCATGAAGTCCTCGACGATGCGCTTGGCGATCGCGTCCGCACGGTCGTCGTTGTTGCCGTACGCCGGGTAGTCGCCCTCGATCTCGTAGTCGACGGCGAGCCCTGTCTCGTCGCGGATCACTCTCACGCGGGCGTGCTTGATGGCGGAGAGGGAGTCCGCCGCCACCGACAGTCCTGCGATGCCGCAGGCCATGGTGCGCAGGATCTCCTGATCGTGCAGGGCCATCTCGATGCGCTCGTAGGCGTACTTGTCGTGCATGTAGTGGATGACGTTGAGCGCGTGTACGTACGTCTTCGCCAGCCAGTCCAGCATCGCGTCGTAGCGCGGCGCGACGTCCTCGTAGTCGAGGTGGTCGCCCGTGACGGGTTCGAAGCCCTCCACCACGCGCTTGCCGGTCTTCTCGTCCCGGCCGCCGTTGATCGCGTACAGCAGCGCCTTGGCGACGTTGACCCGCGCGCCGAAGAACTGCATCTGCTTGCCGACCGCCATCGCCGAGACGCAGCACGCGATCGCGGTGTCGTCGCCGTACTTGGGGCGCATCAGCTCGTCGGACTCGAACTGGATCGCCGAGGTGTCGATGGCGACCTGCGAGGCGAACGACTTGAAGCCCTGCGGCAGGTGCTGCGACCAGAACACGGTGAGGTTGGGCTCGGGGGCCGGGCCGAGGTTGTAGAGCGTCTGGAGGGCGCGGAAGGTGGTGCGCGAGACCAACGGGCGGCCGTCCTCGCCGATGCCGGCCATCGACCAGGTGACCCAGGTCGGGTCCCCGGAGAAGCCTTCGTTGTACTCGGGCGTGCGCAGGAAGCGGACGATGCGCAGCTTGATGACGAAGTCGTCGATGAACTCCTGCGCCTGCTCCTCGGTGAGGAGACCCCGCTCGATGTCGCGCTGGAGATAGATGTCGAGGAAGTTGTCGATGCGGCCGATCGACATGGCCGCGCCGTTCTGCTCCTTCACCGCCGCCAGGTAGGCGAAGTACAGCCACTGGACGGCCTCGCGGCCGGTGCGGGCCGGGCCCGAGATGTCGTAGCCGTACGAGGCGGCCATCGACTTGAGCTCGTTCAGGGCCCTGATCTGCTCGGAGACCTCCTCCCGGTCCCGGATGACGTGCTCGGTGGCCCACTGCTCGCCGAGGCGTGCCTTGTCGGCCTCCTTCGCCTCTATGAGGCGGTCGACGCCGTACAGGGCGACCCGGCGGTAGTCGCCGATGATGCGGCCGCGGCCGTACGCGTCGGGGAGGCCGGTGATGATGCCGGAGGAGCGGCAGGCGCGGATCTCGGGGGTGTACGCGTCGAAGACGCCCGCGTTGTGGGTCTTGCGCAGGTGCGTGTAGATGTCGCGGACCTCGGGGTCGGCCTCGTAGCCGTACGCGTGGAGGGCGTTCTCGACCATCCGCCAGCCGCCGTTGGGCATGATCGCCCTCTTGAGGGGGGCGTCCGTCTGGAGGCCGACGATGAGGTCCTTGTCGGCGTCGACGAAGCCGGGGGCGAAGGCGTCGATGCGCGACGGAGTCTTCACGTCGACGTCGTGGATGCCCTTGCTGTTCTCCTCGGGGAACATCTTGAGGAGCTTCTGCCAGACGGCGGTGGTGCGCCCGGTGGGTCCGGCGAGGAAGGCGGCGTCGCCCTCGTACGGGGTGTAGTTGCGCTGGACGAAGTCGCGGACGTCGACCGCGTCGCTCCACAGGCCGCCCCGGAAGCCTTCCCAGGCGTCCGTGGTCGCTGTGCCTTCCGCGCCGTTCACCGCTGTCTCCACGGGGGCTGTGGTCATCGTCCGCACCTTCCGTTTCCTGCTCCGTCGCTATGTCTTCATTGCACTCCTCCGGGCCCCGTCCCGGGGCGCGCAATGGTCCTCGTTCGAGGGCCGAAGGTCCCCACTTTCGGAGGTCCTGTTCACCGCTTCCGCGCGCGCCCCGCCGCCGCCTCTGGTCTCTTGTACGTATGAGCCACTCGACCGCGCCCGCCGGCCTGCTGCGCCGTATGACGGCGCGCAGCCCCGACGAGGGCCACCGCGCCGCGACCCCGCTGGAACTGTTCTTCGACCTGTGTTTCGTGGTCGCCGTCGCCCAGGCGGGCGCGCGGCTGGTGCACGCGGTCGCGGAGGGGCACTTCGGATCCGGGATCCTCGGCTATTTCCTGGTGTTCTTCGCCATCTGGTGGGCGTGGATGAACTTCACCTGGTTCGCCTCGGCGTACGACAACGACGACGTGTTCTACCGTGTCGCCGTACTCGTGCAGATCGCGGGCGTGCTGGTGCTGGCGGCCGGGGTGCCGCGCGCCTTCGACGACGGGAACTGGGCCGTCGCCATCATCGGCTACGTCGTGATGCGTCTCGCCATGACCTGCCAGTGGCTGCGGGCCGCCCGGCACAACACGGGCGCCGAGCGCGCCACCGCTCTGAAGTACGCCCTGGGACTGGTGATCGTCCAACTGGGCTGGATCGCCGTGCTGTTCGTTCCCGACAGTGTGCGCCTGTACCTCTTCCTGCTGCTCGCCGTCGCCGAACTGAGCGTGCCGGTGATCGCGGAGAGGAGCTTCCAGACCTCCTGGCACCCGCACCACATCGCCGAGCGGTACGGCCTGTTCACCATCATCGTGCTGGGCGAGTCCGTCACCGCCGCCACCATCGCCGTACAGGAGGGCCTGGACGAGTACGACGAGCTGGGCGAGCTGCTGTCCATCGCGGCCGGCGGCCTGCTGATCGTCTTCGCCGCCTGGTGGATCTACTTCTCCTCGCCCGCCCAGGAATGGCTCACCTCTTTGAGGCGGTCCCTCCAGTGGGGATACGGGCACCTCTTCATCCTGGGATCCGCGGCGGCGATCGGAGCGGGCGTCGAAGTGGCGGTCGAGCAGGTCGTCGGCAAGGCGCACATCTCCTCCGTCGCGGCGACAGCGGCGGTGACGATCCCGACGGCACTGTTCCTGTTCACCAGCTGGTTCCTGCAGGCGCGGCACTTCAAGCGGGACACCGCCGAGCTGGCACTGATGCCGGTGGCAGTGGTCGCGGTGCTCGCGTGCACCTTCCTCGGCACCTGGGGAGTGCTCGCGGCGGGCCTGGTCCTGATGCTGGCGGTGGCCGTCGGCGTACTGCTGTCCAACCGGCCGGACACGGACACGCTGCGCATGCCCCAACTGACGTGATACGCAAGGCCCCATGGGAGAACTCAGCGGGAAGCCGGGACCGAACGACGCACTGACCGACGTGGCCGGCCTCCGGGTCGGCCACGCGCGCGTGGGGGGTGCGTACGCCCTGTCGGGGAGCACCGTGGTGCTCGCCCCCGAGGGCGGCTTCGTCGCCGCCGTGGACGTACGGGGCGGAGGTCCCGGCACCCGCGAGACGGACGCCTTGGACCCGCGCAATCTGGTGCAGCGCACCGACGCGATCGTGCTGACCGGCGGCAGCGCGTACGGGCTCGACTCGGCGTCCGGGGTGGTGGCCTGGCTGGAGGAGCAGCAGCGCGGCTTCCGGATCGGCCTCGACCCGGCGCAGGTGGTGCCGGTGGTGCCCGCGGCCTGTCTCTTCGACCTGGGGCGCGGCGGCGACTGGCGGCGGCGGCCAAACGCGGCGACGGGTCGGGCGGCCGTGGAGGCCGCCGCCCGTACGGGAGTGGGCGCCCCGGTGGAACAGGGCTCGGTCGGCGCCGGTACGGGCGCGGTGGTGGGCGGTCTCAAGGGCGGCGTCGGCACCGCGAGCGTACGGCTCGCGTCGGGGGCGACGGTGGCGGCGCTCGTGGTGGTCAACGCGGTGGGTTCGGCGGTCGATCCGCTGACCGGGGTGCTGTACGGGGAGTACTTCCAGGGGCGCGTCGCGTACCCCGGCGAAGAGGTCCACCGGGAAGCGGTGCGGCGTACTCAAGAGGCGCGCGAGGAGTCCGCGCGACGCTACGCCCAGTCCGTGCACCCCCCGCTGAACACCACCCTCGCGGTCGTCGCCACCGACGCCGAACTCACCCGCGCCCAGGCGCAGAAGCTCGCCGGGACGGCGCACGACGGCTTCGCGCGCGCCCTGCGGCCCGTGCACCAGCTGACGGACGGGGACACGGTCTTCGCGCTGTCCACGGGGGCGCGGCCGCTGCTTTCCGGGGAGCAGGACCCGGCGTTCGCCGTCCAGCTGGCGGCCGGTGCCCTCAATGAGGTGCTGGCGGCGGGTGCGGACACCGTGTCCCAGGCGATCGTCAAGGCGGTGCGGGCGGCGGAGGGTGTCGACGGGCCGGGCGGGATCTTCCCCTCATACCGGGACCTCTACCCCGGGACGGGGTGAATCGGTGAACTGCGGTATTTCGGGGGCGGTTTGCGGGAACCTCTCGTACTCCGCCCTTCGTTCACAGGCCAATAAGTGACAACCCGGGGCGCGATGTCAGACCCAGCGGCTACTTTGAGTATTGAGAGAGTCACACGCGGCGACGGCCTGGAGAAGCCTTGAACGATCCGTACGAGAACGAGAGCGACGGCCTCGAACCCACCGAGGACCACCTCGGGCTGCTCCTGGGCCGTGCACTGAACTCCTTCGACCTGCCCGACGAGACCGTGGAGCGGCTCACATCGGCGCTGGCGCACAGCTCGTCGCTGCGCTCCTCGCACCACAGCGCCGGCCTCCGCCGTTCCCTGCACCTGCACACGTTCCTGCTCGCCGACGGGTCCTGCCTCAGCCTGTGGGAGCTGGTGCACAACGCGGGCCGCGACCACCGCACCGAGCACGAGCTGTACACCGACATCGGCGGGGCGAGACTCGCCGCCAACCGGCTGCCGCAGGGCGCGGATCCGTCCTCCGACGACCTGCCGCTGTTCCCCGAGTACATCGACGGGCACGACGCCATCGCCGTCCCCGACGACCTCTCGGACCATGTGGAGAGCGACCTGGAGGTCCTCTCCGGCCTGCTGGCCCACCCGCGCAGGGCGGCCAGGCGCTCCTTCGTGCCGGACAACTCCCCCGACCACGCGCGCCGGGTCCTGCGCCGCGCGGAGAACGCGGACCGGCCGGGCGCGGAGACGGCCCGGCTGCTCGCCGACGCCCTCGCGCACGAGATCACACAGGTGTTCGGGCGGCAGTGCCGCATCAAGGGCAGGGAAGTGGGATTCACGCTGTACGAGCACGCGTTCCTGCTGCTGGACGGCAGCGAGGCCAGCCTGTGGGAGGTCGAGCACACGGCGACCCCCGACGGACGCCACATGTGCGAGGTGTACGCGGACAAGAACACCGCCCGCGAAGCGATGGCGCTCCGCGGGCGGGTGCGCTGACCGGACCGGTGCCAGTGCCGGCGCCGGTGCCGGTGCCGGTGCGCCAACCGGTTCGGTCCCGGTGCTGCGATGCGCCGACCGGATCGGTCCCCGTACGGAGAACCCGCCCTCGCGCGGTGTGCGCGGGGCGGGTTCTCGGTCGGCACGGCGCTTCGTGCGCCCGCGGGGAGGGGGATCAGGCGGCGACGGCCACCTTCTCCTCCGGCTGCTCCGTCGTGTGTCCGGACCGGGTTTCCGGCTGCTTGCGCGCCCCCTTGAGCAGGACGACCAGCCCCGTACTGACGCAGACACCGGCGACGATCGCCACCAGGTAGAGCAGCGGGTTGCCGATCAGGGGCACCACGAACACGCCGCCGTGCGGGGCGCGCAGGGTGTTCTCGAAGGCCATCGACAGGGCGCCGGTGACCGCGCCGCCCGCCATCGAGGCGGGGATGACACGCAGCGGATCGGCCGCCGCGAACGGGATGGCGCCCTCGGTGATGAAGGAGGCCCCGAGCACCCAGGCTGCCTTGCCGTTCTCCCGCTCGGCCTTGGTGAAGAGCTTGCCGCGCACGGTCGTGGCGAGCGCCATCGCGAGCGGCGGGACCATTCCGGCGGCCATCACGGCAGCCATGACCTTGAGGTTGCCCTCACTGGCGTTGGCGGAGAGACCGCCGATGGCGAAGGTGTAGGCGACCTTGTTGAAGGGGCCGCCGAGGTCGAAGGTCATCATCAGTCCGAGGACGATGCCCAGGACGATCGCGTTGCTGCCGTTGAGGCCGGACAGCCAGTCCGTCAGCGCCGACTGGAGCTTCGCGATCGGCTCCCCGACCACCAGGAACATCAGGAACCCGACGACGATCGACGACAGCAGCGGAATCACGACGACCGGCATGATGCCGCGCAGGGCCGCCGGAATGCGCACCTTCTGGATGGCCATGACGACCGCACCGGCGAGCAGACCGGCGACCAGGCCACCGAGGAAGCCCGCCTTGATGGTCACCGCGATCGATCCGCCGACGAAGCCGGGCACGAGACCCGGCCGGTCGGCCATTCCGTACGCGATGTAGCCGGCGAGCACCGGGATCAGGAAACCGAAGGCCAGGCCGCCGACCTGGAACAGCAGCGCCGCCCAGCTGGTGTGGTCGCCCCATGCGAAGTGCTCCATCACGGAGGGCGCCTTGTCGATCTGGTACCCGCCGACGGCGAATCCGAGAGCAATCAGCAGACCTCCGGCGGCGACGAACGGCACCATGTAACTCACGCCGGACATCAGCCACTTGCGGAGCTTGCTGCCGTATCCCTCCCCCGCGGCGCCGGACTCCTCGACCGGGCTCCCCTTTGCGGGCGCGCTCGACAGGTCGCCCCTGGCCGCCCTCTCCTTGGCCTCGGCGATCAGTTCGTGCGGCCGGTTGATGCCCGCCTTCACGCCGACGTCCACCGTCGGCTTCCCGGCGAACCGCTCGCGGTCCCGTACGGGCACGTCGTGGGCGAAGATCACCGCGTCGGCGGCGGCGATGACGGCGGGGTCGAGGCGGGTGAAGCCGGAGGAGCCCTGCGGCTCGACGGTGAGCTGCACGCCGTCGCCGTTGCCCGCCTGTTCGAGGGACTCGGCGGCCATGTAGGTGTGCGCGATGCCGGTGGGGCAGGAGGTGACGGCGACGATACGGAAGGGAGTGTCGGGCCTTTCGGCTTCCGCCGCGTCCGCCTCCGCCGCGTCCGCCTCTGCCGCGTCCGCCGCTGCCGCTGCCGCTGCCTCAAGAGGAGCTTCCGGGGCGGGGGTTGCGGCCACGGCCGCAGTCTCCACAGCCGGAGCTGCGACCTCCGGGGTCTCGTCGCCCCGGATCAGCGCCGCCGCCGACGCCGCGTCCCCGACCGCCCGCAGCGCGTCCGTGAACTCCGCGTTCATCAGCTGCCGCGCCAGGCTGGAGAGGATCGTCAGGTGGGCGTCGTCCGCGCCCGCCGGGGCGGCGATCAGGAAGATCAGGTCCGCCGGGCCGTCCGTGGCACCGAAGTCGACACCGGCGGCACTGCGCCCGAAGGCCAGTGTCGGCTCGGTGACATGGGCGCTGCGGCAGTGCGGGATGCCGATGCCGCCCTCGAGCCCGGTCGGCATCTGCGCCTCGCGCGCCGCGACGTCCGCGAGGAAGCCGTCGAGGTCGGTGACCCGGCCCAGCGTCACCATCCGGGTCGCCAGGAGACGGGTCGCCTCTTGTTTGGTGTCGGCGGCCAGGTCGAGGTCGACCAGGTCCGCGGTGATCATCTGGCTCATCGCGGGCTCCTTTGCACGGATGCATCAACGGGCTGGGCGGGCGCCACAGACGGGGCGGCGAGCGCCACAGGCAGAGCGGGCACAGGCAGGGCGGGCATAGACGGGGCGGGCACAGGCGCGGCGGGCACCGGCAGGGCGGCCACAGCAGCTGTGTGGTGACGGGCGGCGGCCACGCGACGGTGGCCCGTGCCGCTCACGTCGCGGGCTCCGTCAGCGCGCGGTCCAGCGGCACGTCGGCGGTCACGGTCACCGCCGCCGGGTCCAGGTCGGCGGGCGTCGGCATCACGCTGCCCGGCAGCTGCACCGCCGCCGCACCGTGTGCGACCGCCGCGGCCAGAGCCTCGGGGCCCTCGCCGCCTGCCGTCAGGAACCCGGCCAGGGACGCGTCTCCCGCGCCGACATTGCTCCGTACGACCTCGACCCGCGCGGTCGCGAACCACGTGCCGGAGTCGGCGACCAGGAGCTGTCCGTCGGCGCCCAGGCTGGCGAGCACGGCCCGCGCACCCAGTGCGCGCAGTTGCTCGGCCGCCTCGACCGCGTCGCCCACCGTCTTGAGCGGTCGCTCAACCGCTTCGGCGAGCTCCTCGGCATTGGGCTTGACCACGTCGGGCCGCTCCCGCAGCGCCGCGAGGAGCGACGGGCCCGAGGTGTCCAGGGCGATACGGGCCCCCGCCTCGTGCGCGCGGGCCACCAGGGCGGCGTACCACTCGGGCGTGAGACCGCGCGGCAGGCTGCCGCAGCAGGCGATCCAGTCGGCGTCGCCCGAGTGGTCCCGTACCGCCGACAGCAGTGCCTCGGACTCGGCGGCGGTCAGTTCGGGACCGGCCGCGTTGATCTTGGTGAGGGCGCCGTCGGGTTCGGCGACGGAGATGTTGGACCTGGTCTGTCCGGCCACCGGCACCGGCGCGACCTCGATGCCCTCGGCGCCCAGGAGTTCGGCGACGAGCGCGCCCGGGGCGCCGCCCAGCGGCAGGACGGCGAGGGTGCGGTGCCCGGCGGCGGCGACCGCGCGCGAGACGTTGACGCCCTTGCCGCCCGGGTCGATGCGGTCGGCGGTGGCCCGCAGGACTTCCCCGCGCATCAAAGAGGGGACTTCGTAGGTGCGGTCCAGGCTGGGGTTGGGGGTGACGGTGAGGATCATCGGGTCACACTCGCTGTACTTCTGTTCCGGCCGCCTCGATGGCGGCGGCGTCCGCCGGGCTCAGCCCGGTGTCCGTGATGAGCAGGTCGACGTCCGCGAGGTCTCCGAACCGCGCGAAGTGCTCCTGGCCGTGCTTGGCCGAGTCCGCGAGCAGTACGACCCGGCGGCCCGCCGCGATCACCGCCCGCTTCACCGCGGCCTCGGCCAGGTCGGGGGTGGTCAGGCCGTGCGCGGCGGAGAAGCCGTTGGCGCCGAGGAAGACGACGTCGGCGCGGATCTCGCCGTACGCCCGCAGCGCCCAGGCGTCGACGGCCGCCCGGGTACGGTGGCGGACCCTGCCGCCGACCAGGTGGAGGTCTGTCCCGGGGTGGTCGGCGAGGCGTGCCGCGACCGGCAGCGAGTGCGTGACGACGGTCAGGGCGCGCTCCAGCGGGAAGAGCGCCGCGAGCCGCCCCGCCGTCGAACCCGCGTCGAGGACGACGCTGCCCTCGGACGGCAGCTCGGCGGTCGCGGCCTGCGCGATGCGGTCCTTCTCGTCGGCGGCGGTGGACTCGCGCTCGGCCAGATCGGGCTCGAAGTCGAGCCGCCCGGCCGGGATCGCCCCGCCGTGCACGCGGCGCAGCAGCCCGGCCCGGTCGAGGGCCTTGAGGTCGCGCCGTACGGTCTCGGCGGTGACCTGGAAGGTGTCGGCGAGGGACAGCACGTCGACGCGTCCGCCTTCGCGGGCGAGACGGAGGATCTCTTGCTGGCGCTCCGGTGCGTACATGTGGGTTTACGTCCGTTCGATGCCCGAACCTGTGGTTTCCCTGGCAGAGTACCCCTAGGTGCCACCCAAGTAAACACATCTGGGCTCCGTCCGGGCATGAACGGACTTCGGTCCGGGTTTGCCGGAGCCGCTCGGGCATACGAGAAGCCCGCAGGGTCCACCGGACCCCACGGGCTTCTCGCCGCACTCCCTGCCGCAGTCGATCAGGCCGTCAGCGCGGGCTCCTTCTGTACGTCGTCAGCCCTCTCGGGCCCCTCGTGCTCGGGCACCTCGTGCTCCGGCGCCTCGTGCCCCGCCGCCCGCTTCGGCAGCGCGAACATCAGCAGGAAGATCACCACCAGGACGCCGACGACCCAGCCCAGCGCGTTCTGGAAGGCGTCCACATAGGCCGCCCCGACCGCGCTCTGTGCGCCGTGCGCGAGGTCCATCTTGTTGTCGACGATCCCGAAGAAGACCACCGACACCAGGCCGATGCCGAACGCGTTGCCGGTCTGACCGGTCGTGTTGATCAGCCCGGACGCGGAACCCGCGTGCTCCTTGGGCACCTCGGACAGCACCGCGTCCGTCAGCGGCGCCACGATCAGGCCCATGCCGAGGCCCATCACGATCAGCGGCAGCGCCATCTGCCAGGACGAGATCTCCTTGCCGAAGTGGTCGGCCTCCCAGATGTAGAGCAGCAGGCCGGCCGCCATCGTCAGCGCACCCGTCTGCAGCACCTTGCGGCCGAACCGCGGCACCAGCTTCTGCACCGAGATGCCCGCGGCCACCGACACGGCGATGGAGAACGGGATTCCGGTGACGCCCGCACGCAGCGCGCTCCAGCCGAGCCCGATCTGCATGTACAGCGTCCACACCATGAAGAAGATGCCGCTGAAGACACCGAAAGTGAGCTGTACGGCGATGCCCGCCGCGAAGCTCTTGACCTTGAACAGCGACAGCTCCACCAGCGGCGACCCGTCGCGCCGTGTCTTCCACCGCTCGTACGCGACGAACACGGCGAGTACGACCAGGCTGCCCGCCATGGACAGGTACCCCCACAGCGGCCAGTCCAGCTCGCGGCCCCGGGTCAGCGGGTAGATCAGCGCGAGCAGCGCGAGGGTCACCAGGACGACGCCCGGCAGGTCCAGGCGCAGTGCGCGCGGGGCCTTGGACTCGGTGATGAACTTGCGGCCCAGGATCAGTCCGGCAATGCCGACGGGCAGGTTGATCAGGAAGATCGGGCGCCATTCGAGACCGAACAGGTTCCACTCGGTGAGCAGAGCGCCGAGCAGCGGGCCCGTCACCGCACCGAGCCCGACGATCGCGCCGAACAGGCCGAAGACCTTGCCGCGCTCGTGGGCGGGGAAGGTGGCGTGCACGATCGACAGCACCTGCGGGACCATCAGCGCCGCCGTCGCACCCTGGAGGATGCGGGAGGCGACCAGGATGTCCGGGTTGGCGGCGAAGCCGCAGAGCGCGGAGGCGAACGTGAAGCCGCCGATGCCGATGAGGAACAGGCGCTTGCGGCCGTAGATGTCGCCGAGCCGGCCGCCCGTGATCAGTCCGGCGGCGAAGGCCAGTGCGTAACCGGCGGTGATCCACTGGATCGCGCTGAAGGTCGCGCCGAGGCTGCCCTGAATGCTGGGTATCGCGATGTTGACGATCGTGACGTCGACCAGGTCCATGAAGGCGGCGGTCATCACGATGGCGAGCGCGAACCAGCGGCGGCGGTCGGAGGGAGAAGTGGCAGGCGTACCAGGTTCTGGGGCGGCGGGTGTTGCGGCTGCGGCGGGTATCGGAGACTCGGCCCGAGCCCCCGACGGGGGTGCTGATGTCATGTGGACGACGTTAGTCGTCATATAGGACACCCTGTGTCCCACATCCCCGGCATCCTGGGTGTTATGACGGACACACCGGCACGGCTGCTGCAACTGCTCTCGCTGCTCCAGACGCCCCGTGAATGGCCGGGCAGCGAACTCAGCGCCCGGCTCGACGTTTCGCGCCGGACGGTACGGCGGGACATCGACCGGCTCCGTGACCTGGGCTATCCGGTGCAGGCCACGATGGGTGCGGAGGGCGGGTACCGGCTGGTCGCGGGCAAGGCGCTGCCGCCGCTCGTACTGGACGACGAGGAGGCGGTGGCGATCGCGGTCGGCCTGCGGGCCGGCGCCGGGCACGCGGTCGAGGGCATCGAGGAGGCGTCGGTACGCGCCCTGGCCAAGCTGGAGCAGGTGCTGCCGTCCAGGCTGCGCCACCAGGTCTCGGTCCTCCAAGCCGCGACGATCCCGCTGACCAGCGGCGACGGCGCGAGCATCGACCCGCAGACGCTGACCGTGATGGCGGGGGCGGCGACCGGCCACGAGCGGCTGCGGTTCGGCTACCGCTCGGGCGACGGTACGGAGACCAAGCGCCTGGTGGAGCCGCACCGGCTGGTCAGCACGGGGCGCCGGTGGTACCTCGTCGCCTACGACATCGACCGCGAGGACTGGCGTACGTTCCGGGTGGACCGGGTCAGCGAACCCTTCGCGACGGGGGCGCGGTTCGTGCCGCGCGGGGTGCCGACGGGGAACGCGGCGGACTTCATCCGGCGGTCGCTGACCGCGCTGGGCGGGGGCCGCCGAGAGGAGCCGTACCGACTGGTGGTGACGTTCGAGGCGCCCGCCGAATTCGTGACGGCACGGCTGCACGGCACGCTGGGAACGCCGGTCGCGACGGGCGACAACAGCTGCCTCCTGGAGACCGACCTGGAGTCGTCGGTGGAGTGGACGGCCTTCCGACTGGCCATGGTGGGCTGCGAGTTCGGCGTACGGGAACCCCAGGAACTGGTGGCCTACATGGAGTCGCTGGGGGCACGGATCGGGCGGGCGGTCGCCACACCCGGGTCCGCCTGATCCGCCTGATCCGCCTGAGGGGGCGGTGGTGGGGAGCCCCGGCGCTCGGGGGGAGACGCGCCGGGGCTTCGTCCCGGGAAGGACGCGACGGCCTGGTGGGTGGGATGCCGTCGCATCGTGGTCTGTCGGGTACGGGGCCTCACGGACTCGTACAAGGCCTCACGCAGCCGCGTCGAAGCCCGTGTCATGGGCCATCTTCTTCAGCTCCAGCAGGGCGTGCTTCTCTATCTGCCGGATCCGCTCGCGGGTCAGCCCGTGCTGCTTGCCGACCTCGGTGAGCGTGCGCTCCCGGCCGTCCTCTATGCCGTACCGCATGCGGATGATCGAAGCCGTGCGCTGGTCGAGCTTGCCGATGAGGTCTTCGAGCTCCTCACTGCGGAGCATCGACAGGACGGACTGCTCGGGCGACACCGCGGAGGTGTCCTCCAGAAGATCGCCGAACTGGGTCTCGCCGCCGTCATCCACCGGCATGTTCAGCGAGACCGGGTCGCGCGCCCAGTCCAGTACGTCGCTGACGCGCTGGGTCTTGGTCTCCAGCTGGCGGGCGATCTCCTCGTGCTCGGGGTCGCGGCCGTTCTCCCGGTTGAACTCGCGCTGCACGCGCCGGATCCGGCCCAGCTCCTCCACCAGGTGGACGGGCAGGCGGATGGTGCGCGACTGGTCGGCGATGGAGCGGGTAATGGCCTGGCGGATCCACCAGGTCGCGTACGTGGAGAACTTGAAGCCCTTCGCGTAGTCGAACTTCTCGACCGCACGGACCAGGCCGGCGTTCCCCTCCTGGATCAGGTCGAGCAGCGGCAGACCGCTGCGCGGGTAGCGGCGGGCCACCGCGACGACCAGTCGCAGATTGGCCCGGATGAACCGGTCCTTGGCACGCTCGCTCGCCTCGAACAGCGCTTCCAGCTCCTCGCGGGAGGCACCGCCGGCTGCCGACTCGTCCACCTTGCCGTCGAGGATCTGGCGTGCGTACACACCGGCCTCGATGACCTGGGACAGCTCGACCTCCTTGGCGGCATCGAGCAGGGGCGTCCGTGCGATCTCGTCGAGGTACATGCCGACCAGGTCGCGGTCGGCGATCTCCCCGCCTACGGCGCGAACGCTGCTTGCCCGGGTCGATCCGGTCGAGGACCGACGGGCGACGGCACGGGTTGCCATGCTTGGTGCTCCCTTGCGTGAGTAGGTCGCGTGTGGTGTGGCCGTGGCTGCGGGGACCCTTCTCGGGTTCCCCGCCTCCAAAAGATCCAACGGTTGGAATCGGGACAGAATTCCCCGCACCCGCACTCAATTTCGTGATCTTGCAGTACCCTGTCGGCCCACCAGGGAGGAATCTTGCCCCAAATCACCACAGAAGTGCAGGTCAGGCCGGGTATCGAGGCCGATCTGAGGGAGCTCACCGACCTTTACAACCACTTCATCCATGAGACCTCGATCACCTTCGACACAACCCCTCTTACGCCCGAGGAGCGTCGTCCGTGGCTGCTCTCCCACCCTGAAGACGGCCCGCACCGCCTCATGGTTGCTCGCGATGCCCGAACTGCCCGGATTCTGGGATATGCGACGAGCAGCCCGTTCCGGCCAAAGGCCGCCTACGGAACCTCGGTGGAAACGACGGTCTACTGCGCACCCGACACGGGCGGCCGGGGCATCGGCACGCTCCTCTATGAGGCGCTCTTCGCGGCGCTCGCGAAGGAGGACGTGCACCGCGCGTACGCGGGCGTCACCCAGCCCAACGAGGCGTCCGCCCGGCTGCACGCCCGCTTCGGCTTCACCCAGGTCGGCCTCTTCCGCGAGGTGGGCCGCAAGTTCGGCCGTTACTGGGACGTCGCCTGGTACGAGAAGAACCTCGGCACGCCGGACCTGCCACCGGGCCCGCCACCGAACCTGCCACCGGACTCCTCCCCCGCCCCGCAGGGCCCAGGGCCGGTCCGTCCCGGGGCCTAGGTCCGCAGCCCGTTACGGATCGCGGGCCCCGCACCTACTGTCCGGCGCATGGACCTCACCGGGACGTACGACGAAGCCCTGACCCGACTGCATGCCACCGGCCCCGAGCGGCTCGGGCGGCTCTCCAATCACGCGCCGATGGCCGTCGAGGCCCTCGCCGCCCACGGGCAGGGGCGGGCCGTGCACCGCTGGCTGGATCTGTACGCGGCCAGGCTGGAGGAGTTCCCCGCCGCCCACGCGCGCGTGACGGACGCCAACTGGCGGGAGGCGCTGGGTGATTCGCGCCGGGCCGCCGACTGGATCGCGTACTTCGAGCGGCTCCTCGACGGGCGCCCCTGGCGGGATGTGCTCGCCCAGTGGTGGCCGCGGCTGCTGCCCGGCATGTACGGCGGCGCCACGCACCCGGTGATCCGGGTCGGCCACGCGGTGCGCTCGCTGCTGGCGGACGGCGCGGAGAGAGCGCCCCGGGTGGCCGAGCTGGCGCACGGGCTCGGGTACTGGGCGGCCTGCCAACTCCCCGCGCCGGACGTCGTACCGCTGCCTGGCGCGGCCACCGCTGCCGCGGCCCTGGACTCCGTACCGCCCCTGGACGTACGCAGCGGTGGCTTTCCGGACCGTCTCGCGCGGGTGACGCACCTGCCCGTGTGGGCGGCGGCGCCGGCGTCGCCTCAAGAGGCACGGGCGAAGCTGACCGAGCTGGTGCGGGCCACCGTCCACCGGTACGCCACGCACGGGCACGGCGAGGAGACAATGCTGGTGCACGCGTCGACGGCGCCCAATGCCGTACTGCGCACGCTGCCCGCGCTGCCGCAGGCCTTGTGGGTGCCGAGCCTGCACGCGGCCTGGACCGCGTCCGCCGCCGTCACCGCGATGTACGCACCGGACGAGGCCGTGGCGTACCGCTCGCGGGCGGCCGGCCTCACCCCCGACGAGGTCTTCGAGAGGGCCGTCGCGCACGGCGACGAGCACGTGGTGAAGTTCGCCGACACTGCGCTCGACGTCGGCGACGAGCAGGCGCTCTCCGCCACGCTGTACGCCGTCGAGATCAGTGAGCCGCTGACCGCCTCATAGAGGCGGCGCCCGACCGCAGGAGAGACGGCGCCGGCCGCAGGAGAGACGGCGCCGGCCGCAGGAGAGACGGGGTGTCAGCCGAATTGCAGCGAGCGCTTCGCCAGCCCCATCCAGAACCCGTCGATGACGCTGCGCCCGTCCGCCAGTTCGTCCTCGGCCGCCCCCAGCGTCACGAACAGCGGGGCGAAGTGCTCGGTGCGCGGGTGCGCGAGGCGACCCGCCGGGGCCTTGTGCTCGAAGTCCAGCAGCGCGTCCACGTCCGCGGCGGCCAGTGCCCGGCGCCCCCAGTCGTCGAACTCCGCCGACCAGAGCGGCACACCGGGCCCCGTGTGCCGCAGGGCGGCCAGGTTGTGGGTGAAGAACCCGCTGCCCACGATCAGCACGCCCTCGTCGCGCAGCGGGGCCAGCCTGCGTCCGATGTCCATGAGCTTCTGCGGGTCGAGGGTCGGCATCGAGACCTGGAGGACGGGGATGTCCGCGTCGGGAAACATCTCCACCAGGGGTACGTACGCCCCGTGGTCGAGCCCTCGATCGGGTACGTCCTGGACGGGCATTCCGGCGCCGCGCAGCAGCTTCCGTACGGAATCGCCCAGTTCAGGGGCGCCCGGGGCCGCGTACCGCACCGCGTAATAGTGCTCGGGGAAGCCCCAGAAGTCGTAGACGAGGGGCACGGTGGTGGTTGTCCCGAGGGCCAGCGGCGCCTCTTCCCAGTGGGCGGAGACGACCAGGATGGCGGTGGGGCGGGGCAGACCGGCGGAGACGGCCGCGAGTTCACCCGGCCAGACCGGATCATCTGCGAGAGGCGGTGCTCCGTGGCTGAGATAGAGGGCGGGCATACGCGCTGCGGTGTTCGCCATGCAGGCTAGTTTAACTTTCAATGAGGAGTTCTACAGTGGAGCGCATGAGCACACAGAAGAACGCGGTCCACCGGGACGTCCGCAAAGAGGCGGCGGCGCCGCGCTGGCTCAACGACGAGGAGCAGCGCGTCTGGCGTGCCTACATCCACGCCACGACCCTCCTCGACGACACCCTGGACCGCCAGCTCCAGCGCGACGCGGGGATGCCGCACATGTACTACGGGCTGCTCGTGCAGCTCGCCCAGGCGCCGGAGCACAGGCTGCGCATGACGGAGCTGGCGAAGCACGCGAAGATCACCCGCTCCCGCCTCTCGCACGCCGTCGCCCGGCTGGAGAGGAACGGCTGGGTGCGCCGCCAGGACTGCACGTCCGACAAGCGCGGCCAGAACGCGATCCTCACGGACGAGGGCTACGCCGTCCTCAAAGAGGCTGCGCCGCGACACGTGTCACTCGTACGAAAAGCCATGTTCGACCGGCTCAGCGAGGAACAGGTGCACCAGCTCGGTGAAATCATGTGCGTCATCGCCGACGGCCTTGAGCCGACCGGTACGGGTGCGGATCTGCCCTGGCTCCGCTGAGCGGCGGAACCAGGGCAGATCGGGGGCGCGCAGAACCGACGGTCAGTGCGCGACGACCGGGATGCGCACCTCGTCCTCGGCGCCCTCACCGTCACCGGTGCCGGAGGCGACCGTGGTGCTGCTCGGCCGCCCGGTGGTGATCAGGGTCAGCGCGATGGCTGCCGAGACGACCAGGATGCCGACCGCCCACCAGATGGCGCTGGCGTAGCCGTGCACCATGGCCTGCGCCTGGAGCAGCTGCCGGCTGGTCGCACCGGCCGCGTTCGCCGCGACGTACGCGGTGGTGGCGCTCGCCGCGATGGTGTTCAGCAGAGCGGTGCCGATCGCGCCGCCCACCTGCTGCGAGGTGTTGACCATGGCGGACGCGACACCGGCGTCCCGTGCCTCGATGCCGTGCGTGGCGAGCGACATGGCCGGCATGAACGCCGTACCCATGCCGAGGCCCAGCAGCAGCTGCGCGGGCAGGATCAGACCGGCGTACGAGGACCCGATCTCCAGCTGCGTCAGCAGCAGCATGCCGAGTGCGGCGACCAGGAATCCGGGGCCCATCAGGAGGCGGGGCGGAACCCGGGTCATCAGCCGGGCGCCGATCTGGGTGGAGCCCGTGATCATGCCCGCGATCATCGGCAGGAAGGCGAAGCCGGTCATGACCGGCGAGTAGCCCTTCACGATCTGCAGGTAGTACGTCAGGAACAGGAACAGCCCGAACATCGAGATGACGGCGAGACCGAGCGAGAGGTAGACCCCGCCACGGTTGCGCTCCAGCAGGACGCGCAGCGGCAGCAGCGGGTTCTTCACCCGTGCCTCGACGGCCACGAAGGCGGCAAGCAGGACCACCGCGGCGGCGAACAGGCCGAGCGTCGATCCGGCCAGCCAGCCGTCGCCCTCGGCGCGCGTGAAGCCGTACACGAGGGACACCAGGCCGAGGGTGGAGAGGACCACGCCGGGGATGTCGAGCGGCGAGCGGTTGCGGCCGCCTGCCGGCTCACGGATGAAGAAGTACGCGCCCAGGGCGGCGACCACGGCGAAGGGGATGTTGACGAAGAACGTCCAGCGCCAGTTCAGGTACTCGGTGAGGAAGCCGCCCAGGATCAGGCCGACCGCGCCGCCGCCGCCCGCGATGGCACCGAAGATGCCGAACGCCTTGGCGCGCTCCTTGACGTCGGTGAACGTCACCGCGAGGAGGGAGAGCGCGGCGGGTGCGAGCAGGGCGCCGAAGAGGCCCTGCAGGGCGCGCGAGCCGAGCATCATGGCCTCGCTCGTCGCCGCGCCGCCGAGTGCCGAGGCGGCGGCGAAGCCGACCAGGCCGACGACGAAGGTGCGCTTGCGGCCCCAGAGGTCGGCGAGGCGTCCGCCGAAGAGGAGCAGTCCGCCGAAGGCGAGCGCGTAGGCGGTGATGACCCACTGCCGGTTGGCGTCGGAGATGCCGAGGTCGTGCTGGGCGGAGGGGAGCGCGATGTTCACGATCGTCGCGTCCAGGACCACCATCAGCTGGGCGAGCGCGATGAAGACGAGCGCCTTCCAGCGGTTGGGGTCGGGTATGGACTCACGGGACAGGGACGGGGAAAGGTCTGTTTTTGGCATGGGAGGAGCCACCTAGGGATGCGAAAGACATGAAAAAAGGACGTAGGCCGCGCTGCTTCTAGGGCGTGGCGGGGGCTGCTTCTAGGGCGTGGCGGGGGCTGCCACCAAGGCTGTTGCCGGGACTGCCACCAGGGCTGTCACCGGGGCTGTTGCCGGGGTCGGCGGAGGTCTTCCAGGGTTGCCGCGCTGCCCGGCAGTACGGAGCGTGCGGGCGCTTGGAGCCCGTCGAGGAACAGCTGCAGATGACGGTGGACGAACTGGTCGAAGTTCACGCAGCCGCTGCCCGGCAGCGGTCGGGTGAGCTGGGACAGCGCCACCATGAGGTCTCCGACGGCAACGTCGTCGCGGAGACGTCCGGCCTTCCTGGCCCGGTCCATGAGGTCCCCGAGAGCCGCTTCGAGGCGCTCGCGCCCGGCGAGCAGGTCCTCGTGGTTCATGTCGAACCCCTCGGAAAGCATGGGGCACAACGCCCCGATCCGCTCGTCGGCAGCCTCGTGGACGAAGCGCCGCAGGGCCTCGAAGGGGTCGCCACCTTCCTGGGCGGCCCCCAGGGCCGCCGCTTCGGCGCGCTCGGCGGTGCGGGACAGCACCGACAGCACCACCTCGTGGATCAGGTCCTTACGGTCCGGGAAGTGGCGGTAGAGCGTGGCGTTGCCGACGACCGCACGCCGTGCGATCTCGTCGAGCGGCACCTCGGGCCCGTGCTCGACGAACATCTCGCGCGCCGCAGCGACGATCCGCTCCCGGTTGCGCAGGGCGTCGGCGCGCGGACGCGGGACGCGGCGCTGTGCGATGGGGGTACCGGTTTCGCTGACCACCACGGCTCTCCTTCTGCTCTCTGTTTCTGCGCTCTGTCGCCGAAACGGGGACGGCTTCCCCACTTCCTTGCGGACACAAGTGCAAACGGGGAGCGGCTCCCCGGTTATTTCCTCACCTCATGTGACCTGACTCACAAGCCCCTCCACCATCGGCCCACCCAGCGAGCGGCCCCGCGCGCACCACCAGAGGGTGGGCAAACAGGAGCAGTCGGGACTGTCCGTGACAGAACGGGCAGGGCTGCATGGAGCGGAAGGCGATTCCCATGCAGCAGCCGCGCCCCCGCCCAGGCATATCCGGCGCCCGCCACGCAGGCACTCGTCACACAGGCACTCGTCACACAGGCACTCGTCACACAGGCACTCGTCACACAGGTGCCCGTCACGCAGGCACCGGCGGCCCTCGCCGCACCTTCACCTTCGCTGCCGTGGCGGCCCTCACCCTCGCCGCCGTGACCTCGGCCAGCACTCCCCTCGGGGAATCGGGTCATGTCTCCCCGGGGCCGGCCGGAACCCTCCGCACCAAAGCCTCCGCCGACATCCCTGGCCGCGTCCACAAGCAGCCTGAGCCCGCCGGTCCGCCCGGCTCCGCCGAAGCCGCCGAAGCGGCGGTCCGCCCCTGCCGCATAGCGGGCGCCCGGGGCGTACAGATGTCGGAGGGCATGCCCACCCCGCCCGGCTACACGCGCTCGACCGGCGAGGTCCGCGCCCTCAACCTGATGATCGACTTCTCGGACGCCCCCGGCCAGGGCCGCGCCCTCGACCGCTTCCAGGAGTTCGCCCCGCAGACCGCCGCCTGGTTCGAGACCAGCAGCTACGGGCGGCTGCGCTACGTCCCCGAGGCCCCGGTCACCAACTGGCTGCGGATGCCGCTCCCCTTCGCCGAGTACGGGATAGAGCGCGGCGCCCCCTTCGAGCCCGGTTACGAACAGCTCGTGCGCGACATCGTCACCACTGCCGACCCCCAAGTGGACTTCTCCGCGTACGACTTGGTGAACATCCTGGTCACCCCGAACGCGGGCCCCTCCGCCCTGGACACGGTGCTGTCCGTGACGTTCTCCGGCAACCACGAGGCCCCGGTCGCCGACGGCGTCCCCCTGGCCAACACCTCATTCATCTACAGCCGCCAGGACGACGGCTCCGGCAGCTACTCCGAGACCGGCTTCCGCGTGCTCCCCCACGAGAACGGCCACGTCTTCGGCCTGCCCGACCTGTACACCACGGACGGCGGCGCCTCCGTCGGCCACTGGGACATCATGTCCGAGGACTGGGGGGCCAACAACGACCTCCTCGGCTGGCACAAGTGGAAGCTCGGCTGGCTCGACAGCCGCCAGATCGGCTGCGCCACCCGCCCCGGCAGCACCGAACTCACGCTCGCCCCGTTGTCCTCCCCGACCGGCAACCGGAAGCTCGCCTTCGTACCGCTCTCCGACAAGACGGGGTACGCGGTCGAGGTCCGCACCCGCGGCGGCAACGACGACGCGATCTGCAAACCCGGCGTCCTCGTCTACCGGGTCGACGCGGACGTGGACACCGGCAACGGCCCCATCACCGTCGCCGACAGCGAACGCGACAGCGGCGGCTGCACCCGCCGACCCAACGTCCACCTGGAGCTCTCCGACGCCCCCTTCGAGCCCGGTACGTCCTTCACGGACAAGGACCAAAGGGTCCGCATCGACGTACTGGACCAGGACGAGGCGGGAAATCACCGGATCCGCATCACCCGGGACTAACACCTGCTTCCGGTCTCCTCCCCCTTCGAGCGAGCCGCCTGCGACATCCGCTAACCTGTCCTGAGCTGCCCCCAGGGGCGGTGTCGCCTCCGTAGCTCAGGGGATAGAGCACAGCTCTCCTAAAGCTGGTGTCGCAGGTTCGAATCCTGCCGGGGGCACAGAGAGAAGGGCCAGACCGGGGGCTTGATCCCCAGGTACTGGCCCTTCGACATGAGCGCGACCGTGCCACTCATGTGCCACGAGGCGGCGGCTGACCCTTCTCCCGGGCTTCACGGATCATCGCGCCGAGCCGGTCAGCGATCTCCCGGTCACGCCCGTTGGCCATGTGCTGATAGATCATCGCGGCGCGGGGTGTGCTGTGCCCCATCCTCGACATCAGCTCACGCGGGCTTGCCCCCGGCGCGGCGAGGGTGTTTCCGGCGTGCCGAAGATCGTGGAAGTGCACGTTCCCCTCAATCCTCGTCACCCTGGACAGGCTGCTCAGGAGTTCGACGAGGCCCCTCTTCATCGGTGGCGACCCTCTTGGTCAGCAGGTCCGCTGCGGGGATCGAGGGCTCGTGCCACAGGAGCGTCACGCCGTGTTCTTCGCAGTACACGCCGCTCCCGTCCTCGTACGGGAACGTGTGGCGCGCAGTGCCATGGATGCAGTAAGTCATCGGTTCACCGTCCGCTGCCCACGCTGGCGGAGATGACAGGAGCAGTCGCAGCACAGGGTCATCAGCGGCACAGTGGCCGAGGCCACCGGCAGGTAGATCTCCACGACCGGGGCCTTCTGGCACCAGCCGTGATGGCCGAGGGCACACTCGCCCCGGACGTACGGCTTCTCGCCCGCCGCACGCCGCCGCTGCCCGTATCGGTAGCGAGAAACCTGGTCCATCACTGTCCGCCCTCGCCGGAGAGGCGGGCGAACCCGACCTCCACCAACTCGGCAACTGCCATCAGGTCGCAGAGACGTCCGGGCGCCCGCATCGGCACCGACCAGTACATGCCCGGTTCTGCGAGCTGATCCGTACGCGGCACGCCCAGCCACCCGTGTCCGAGATAAGTACCAGACCGCGCAATCCAGTTGGGGGCTCCTCCCACCGGTACGAGCGGGTAGAACCACCGCTCGGAATCCTGAATCACCGGCCCGCCGAGGACCGCCTCCAAGAGAGGCCCCACAGCGGCCTGGTTCCGGGTTCCGACGGCTGCATAGACGACCTCGACCGGGATGCGTACCGCGTCGAAGCGGGAGCCGAGAGGCAGCACGGCCACATGCCGCTCCGTCCACTCCAGAGGTGCGACGTCAGGGGCCTGATGGGCGCGCGCCAGCCAGCCGGAGGCTTCGGCATTGGCGTCGGTCTGGGGTTTCTGGGTCTGCACGGGGACCGCCTTCACTGCCTCGGAATGGCTGCTGGGTACCCATCGTGAACCCGAAGAACGTCCCCTTAAAGGCCGTAAAGAGGACTCTTACAGGACTCCAAAGGGCCTTACTGTCATTCGAGTTGGCGTCTACCGTGGAGAACAGAAGCAACCTGGAGGTACGAATGCCCCGCCCTAACGGCAACACCGCGTTGAAGGCCGCTCGCGTCGCCGCCGGGTACGCCACCCAACAGGCCCTCGCCGACGCGCTGAACAACGCGGGCCCCCGACTCGGGCTCGGCGACCTGGAGGTCAGCCTCCGACAGGTACGCCGCTGGGAGTCCGAGAAACCCCCGTGGCCACAGGCCCACTACCAGCGCGCCCTGCGCCACGTCCTCGGCAACATGACCATGGCCGAACTCGGCTTCAGCCCCTCCTGGGGGGCCACGCCTGCACCCGAGGACGTCCCCCGCGGCATGCTTGCCGGCCTCGGCACGATCGGCCCCGCGCCTCTCCCGCTGCCCAACGGCGACGGAGGCTTCCAGCCCGACAGCGTCGCCGCCGACTACGCGCTCATCACCAGCAGCCACCGGCGTCTGTATTGGACCGTGCAGCCCGCCCAGATGCACCCCACCGTCGTCGAGCACACCCGTCTCGGCACCGCCCTCATGTCCGAGACGACCGGTCTCGCACGCATCTGCCTGGCCCGCGCCCTCGCCGAGTCGGCCCTGATGGCGGGACGGATCGAGTTCTTCGACCTCCAGGACCCCGATGCCGCAGCCGACACCTACGTCCGCGCCCTCCAGGCCGCCGCCGAAGCCGACGACTCGCTCCTCGGCTCGGCGATCCTCGCCCACACGGCATTCGTCCCGGGCTGGGCGGGCGACCGCAGCACCGCGCAGGAACGGATGCGGGCAGCCCGCTCGTACGCCCGCCGAGGTCGGCCGTCCACCGCGTTCCTGGCCTGGCTGGACGCCGTCGAAGCGGAGTGCGAGACCCGCTGCGGACACCCGCGCACCGCCCTGACGCTGATCCGGCACGCCGAGGAAGTCCTCACCCAGGACAGCGAGTTCCCGTCACCGGAGTGGATGGACTGGTTCAGCCCTGTCCGGCTGGCGGCCTTCAAGGGAAACACCCGACTCAAGGCAGGCCACTACCCCCAGGCCCGCCAGACTCTCCTCCACGTCCTCGACGAACTCCCCGCCGACGCGGGGAAACAGCGAGCCGTCGTTTTCGGTGACCTCGCCGCAGCAGCCGTCGGCGAGCGACAGATCGAGAACGCTTGCGAGTGGGCACAGAAGGCCCTCGGCCAGCTCACCGTCACCTGGTACGCCACTGGCATGGACCGTGTTCGCGACGTACGCCAGACCCTCCAGCCGTGGAGCGACCACCCACGCGTCGTGGAGCTGGACGACGCGATGTTCGGCTGGCGGGCTACCGTCAGCGCTCTCCAGCGTTGAACTTGCCAATCAGCTGCGGGAGTTCGGTAAGACTGTCGATTCGGAACGTCGGCAGCTCCACCGCCTCCTCGGTCCGCCACTGAATCGTCGCCCACGGCCCGCGTCGTACGAGAGCAGTCGGCATGCCTGCAGCTACCGCCGGACGCAGATCGTTGTCCACCCGGTCCCCGACATACAGGATCTCCTCCGGAGCGAACGGCACCACCGCCGCCACCCGCACGAAGAACTCGGGATCGGGCTTGGACGCACCCCAGTCGTCCGACGTCCCGATCAAGTCGACGTCCTCGGCGAACAACCCACGAAGGATTCCCCCGGCGCGCACAGTCTGGTTGCCCGCAATGCCCAGCCACAGCCCGGCCTCCCGCAGCGCCGCGAGCGCGGGGCGGACGTCGGAGTACAGATCCGACTCGTCGAAGTGCTCCGGCCGACCCACATCAGCACGCGCCTGCCGCTGCTCGTACAGATCGAAGCCCGGCCGGAACTCCTCGAAGACCTCCCGGTAGTCCCGCCCCTGCGCAATCACCGCGCCGAACATGGCCGCGAACGTGTGCCGGGGCACGCCGAGCCAGTCCGCCCAGGTCCCGTACTCCCGCGTCTCATCGACCAGACACTCACCGACGTCGAACACCACAGCGCGAATCATGGTCGGAAGGATAGGCCGGGACTAAGCCGCCCAACAGCCCTGCGGAATCTCTGCGGCCAGGAACCATTCCTGTCGTGGTGTCCAGCTCCGGAGTGGCCCCCCATGGATTCCAGCGGACATCGTCACCGAAACATCGCTGGTCCTCCGACCGGGAAGGTTCACCGGAGCGGCAGTGTTCGGCCCCGGACGTTGTCCCCGGAGTGGATCAAGCCCTCCGGTCAGGTCCGGCGAAGGGCCTTCATCATGATCTGTTCCCTGGTCGTCCCATCGGGCAGCACGTCGCCGCGCTCTCCCGTGGCCATGAACCCGTTGCGCCGGTAGAAGGCGTTGGCGGGTTCGTTGCCCGGGAGCACCGCGAGCTTCAAGGCTGCTCCGCCCGAGCCCAGAGCCCAGGTCTCAATTGCGGTAATCAGCTGGTTGCCGATTCCACGGCCTCGCACCTCAGAGCTGACCCAGACGGACCTCAACTCCCTGATATCAGCGGCGCAGGGAAGGCCGCTGGCCATGCCAACGGCGTGCCCATCCAGCAGTGCGGCAACGTGGTAGGCGCCGGGAAACTCCAGGCGGGCATGCCAGCGTTCTTCTTCGCCTCTGTCCCAGTCGACGAGCCGGGCTTTGAACGCGTTCGGCGCATCGGTCAGCGCCGCAAGGCGGAGTGCTCGCCACAACGGCCGGTCGTCTGTCGTGAGAACCCGCAGAGTCACCATGTCCGCGAGTCTTTCGCCGTGCGGCCGGGGAGGTCCACCGTGATCACGCCCCGACCCGGCGCGCGTTCCTCTCGTTGCTCCGTCAAGCGTGGCAGTAATGCCCGACAACGTTCGCCGAGTTGTTCGATCACGAGGCGAGGGCTGGTCTGCCGCCCCAGCGAGGGGGCCGAAGTGGGCCTCGGTGGGATTGGCCCAGGACGCGCAGCCGTGGAAGTGGGCACCCCGTGGGTGCGGTGGTAGGCAGCGGAGTGAACCTGTTGATAAGGGTGACGGCGAGGACCACAACAGGCCCACCGGTCCAGCCTGCCGGGCAGAGATTCGGTCCGTGCGGTCGAGGGCCCTCCCGTTCGTGCGAGCGGGAGGGCCCTCGTGTGTTCGGTGGCCGGTCAGCAGGATTCGCCGAACTTGACCGCGCTGATCGTGACCGGCTTTCCGTCGAGGGACGAGTCGGCGGCGGGGGTGATCGTGCACACCGTCCAGTTCGACTCGACGAGGACCATGCGGTCCTGGCCCGAACTGTCCCGGACGGTCACGGATGCGTTGGCGGGCAGCGTCGTACGGGCCGCCTTGACGCTCTTCCCGATCAGGTCCGGCATCGTGCCCGTGGCCTTCTCCGGTTCGCCCGCGTCGGCGGCGGGACACGATTCCTCAAGTTTCACCGTGCCGAAGTCGACGGCGGTCGAGAGGGCGTGCGTCCCCGGGCCCGGGGTCTGGGAACAGACCTTCCAGTTACGGTCGAGGACCTGCTTGCGGCCGCGGCCGAGCGCGTCGTGGCTCTTCAGTGCGTAGAAACCCGCGGCCTGGGCGCCGTCCTGCGCGGCTTGGAGGCCCTGGCCCACGAAGTCGGGCAGTGCCGCCGGGCCCTTGGCCGCGGCCGGGGCGTCCGCGCCTTTCCCGGGCGCCTTCGGGGTGCTCGGGGAACTCGGGGTGCTGGTGACAGTGGGCGGCCCGGGGACTCCGCCGGACGTGACGTCCTGGCAGGCCGTGAGTGCGAGGAGCGCCGCGGTGGTGAGTGCGATCGCGGTCGAGCGGTGGTGCATGGTCCCCCCTGGGATATTGCTGTGGTGAGGGGACCATCATCCGGGGCGTGAAGAAGGTGGGGTGCTGATGTGACTGACCCGTGACACGGCGGGCACGCCGGTGGGCTGCCCGCCGATGCGTCGGGTCGGTCAGGAGGCCCGGCGTACCGCCGCCGCCTTCCGGGCCGCGGCCATCTCGGCGCTCTCGCGGCGTCCGCGCGACGGGGCCGGGGAGCGGCGCGAGTGGGTCGGGCGGCCTCGGCCCTGGTCGGCGGAGCCGGTGGTGGAGGAGGTGGCGGTGCGGGTGCGTTCTCCGGAGGCCGGCCGGACCGGGACGCCGGACGGGGCCTGGGCGCCGGTGATCCGGCTCAGTTCGGCGTCGCCCGAACGTACGGCCGCGGTCTGCGGGTTGATGCCCGCCTCGCGCATCAGCCGGTGCATGTCCCGGCGCTGGCCGGGCGTGACCAGGGTGACGACCCGGCCGGACTCTCCCGCTCGGGCGGTACGGCCGCCGCGGTGCAGGTAGTCCTTGGGTTCGGTGGGGGGATCGACGTTGACGACGAGGTCGAGGTTGTCGATGTGGATGCCGCGGGCCGCGACGTTCGTGGCGACGAGGACGTTGATCTCGCCGTTCTTGAACCGGTCGAGCGTGCGCGTACGCAGCGGCTGCGACTTGCCTCCGTGCAGGGCCGCCGCGCGGACGCCCGCGTCCTGGAGGTCCTTGGTGAGCCGGTCCACGGCGTGCTTGGTGTCCAGGAACATCAGGACGCGGCCGTCGCGGGCCGCGATCTCGATGGTGGTGGCGTGCTTGTCCGCGCCGTGCACCTCCAGGACGTGGTGCTCCATGGTGGTGACCGCACCCGCGGACGGGTCGACGGAGTGGACGACCGGGTCGGACAGGAAGGTCCGCACCAGCTTGTCGACATTTCGGTCGAGGGTCGCGGAGAAGAGCATCGTCTGGCCGTCCTCCCTGACCTGCTGGAGGAGTTCGGTGACGTCGGGCATGAAGCCCATGTCGCCCATCTGGTCGGCCTCGTCGAGGACCGTGATCCTGACGTGGTCGAGCCGGCAGTCGCGGCGTTCGATCAGGTCCTTGAGGCGGCCGGGGGTGGCGACGACGACGTCCGAGCCGCGGCGGAGCGCGGAGGACTGGCGGCCGATCGACATGCCACCGACGACGGTGGCGACGCTGAGGTTCAGCACCTTGGCGTACGGGGTGAGCGCGTCCGTGACCTGCTGCGCGAGTTCACGCGTCGGTACGAGGACGAGCGCGAGCGGCAGCTTGGGCTGCGCCCGCCTGCCGTACGCGGCCGTACGGGTGAGCAGCGCCAGACCGAACGCGAGGGTCTTGCCCGAGCCGGTGCGGCCACGGCCGAGGACGTCGCGCCCGGCGAGTGCGTTGGGGAGGGTCGCGGCCTGGATCGGGAAGGGCTCGGTGACATCCTCCGCGACCAGTGCGCTCTGCACGGTGTCCGGCATGTCCAGCTCGGTGAAGGCCGTGACCGGGGGCAGGGCCGGGGTGACCGTGACCGGGAGGGCGAACTCGCCCTTCAGCGCCACGGGGCGGCGCGACCGGCCGCCACCGCTGCTGTTGTTGCTGCCGCCGGTGCGGTTGCCGCTGCTGTTGTTGCTGCCGTTGGTGCGGCTGCCGCTGCGGTTGCCATTGCCGGATCCGCCGCCGGATTTCTTTCCGGCGCTGGTGTCACGATTTCCGCCGAAGCGGGCATAGTTCGTACTCACAGGGAGTCCTCTCGATACCGGCACGTATCGAGGAAATCCCGACACCATCAGTGGAGCCGTATTTCAAGAACGAGCCGAATTAGATTAAAAACAAAAAGTAGGTCCGGCTCGTTTAAACAACGAACGGACCTGTTTCATTCCCGGTCGCGCGCCCGGGGCCCACGCGCAAAAACGGGCTGGGACCTGCACCCTAGGTGCAGGTCCCAGCCGCGCTTGTCACCGCTGATCAGGCACGAAGCCGGTGATCAGTGATTAGGCGGGGGTGATGTTCTCCGCCTGCGGGCCCTTCTGGCCCTGCGTGACGTCGAAGTTCACCTTCTGGCCTTCCTGGAGCTCACGGAAGCCAGAGGTGGCGATGTTCGAGTAGTGGGCGAAGACGTCGGCGCCGCCGCCGTCCTGCTCAATGAAGCCGAAGCCCTTTTCCGAGTTGAACCACTTCACGGTGCCAGTAGCCATGTCAAATCTCCTTCGGGGTAAAAACCCGGGGAACACACACTGTGCGTGTCCCACGTCGCGCGATGATGACCCCGTCCGGGAGAAAAGCACCGGAAATACAAAAGAAAAGTGCGCCCACCGGAGACGAATGTGACGAATCCGAGGAGAGCACTTGTAAGTCTTTTCGGGAACCACAACTGCAACTACGAATAACCGTAGCATGCCGCGAGCATTTCGGCACGGCGAGTAGGCGAAGTATTCGAGACCGCGATCTCGTGGCGCAGCGCGGGGACCGAATGTACCCACGTGATCAGGGCGGTAACCGTCCTCGGCACGACGAGTTCGCCGGTGGCACGACGAGTTCGCCGGCGAGCCGGACGGGCCGAAGGCTCCTGCGTCTTCGGCCCGTCCGGCGTTGCGGTCCGGCCGTCGGCCGACCCGTATCAGCCCACCCGTATCAGCCCACCCGCGTCAGCCCACCCGTGTCAGCTTCGCGCCGAAGCCCGGTTCGGCCAGGTCCGACTTGAGCGCCACCGGCGCCGAGACCTTCCCGGGGCCCGTACCGGCGGTCACCTCGCCGACCACGTCCCCCGCCTTCCCGGTGTGCGGCACCGTCTTGCCCGCCGCCGCGCCGATCGCCAGGTTCACCTTGAGGCCCGGCCAGCCCACCGCCTTGAGGTCCTTCGTCGCGACGACTTGAGTACGTCCGCCGAGCCCGTCGTCCACGTACCCGACAACATCGCCCTTCTTGATCACCGTCGCCGAGGTCACGACCTCCTGCGCCTTCTGGATCAGCTTCAGGCTGTTGTCGATCGACGTCTGGAGCTTGTCGATGAGCTTCGTGCCGGTGTGCTGGTTCATCACCGCACCGATGATCCGGCGCTCCTTGCCGTCGACGACGGTGTTCGCCGTGAACAGCAGGTTGCCGCCCGCCGGGGTGGTCGAGCCGGTCTTGATGCCGCTCACGCCCGGCTTCAGCAGGATGTTGTTGTTGTTGTAGATCTTGCCGGGGAGGCCGGGGATCTCCACCTCCGGCATGTTGACGATCTCGCGGAAGATGTCGTTCGCCATGACGGCCTTGCCCAGCTTGATCTGGTCGACCGGGGTGCTCACGGTGCCCTTGTCGAAGCCGCTGGAGTCGGTGTACGTCGAGTTGGTCATGCCGAGGTCCTTGGCGGCGGCGTTCATCTTCTTGACGAACTCCTCCTCCGACTTGGCGTCCCAACGGCCCAGCAGCCGCGCCACGTTGTTGCCGGACGGGATCATCAGCATCTGGAGCATCTGGCGCAGCGTGTACTCCTGGCCCTTCTTGACCTGCGCCGTCGACTCGTCGCCCTTGCCCGCGTCGTCCTCGCCCTGCTGGTCCACCGTGATCTTCGGGCCGTTCTCCTTGCCCGTGATCGGGTGGTCCTTGAGGATCACGTACGCCGTCATGGCCTTCGCCATGCTCGCGATCGGCGCGGGCTTCTGGGCGCCCTCGGTGCCCATGCTGCCGACGCCCTCGACCTCGATCGCGGACTGGCCCTCGCCGGGCCACGGCATATCGGTCCTGCCGCCCTCGAAGGTGTACGAGGGCGTCGCGCTCAGCGCCAGCTGCGTGTCCGGCAGCGGGCGCACGAACTGCACCACCGCGAAGACGACCACCAGCAGCAGGACCAGCGGCGTCCAGATCTTGAACCGGCGCACGGTCGTCCGTACCGGCGTCTCCGGCGGGGCGGGCTTGTTCGTCAGCTCGGCGAGCAGGTCGAGCGGCGGCTTCGGCGGCAGCGGCTGCTGCTTGGTCCGCTCGGCCTCGGGGAGGCCGGAAGCCGCGGGTGCGGCAGGCGGCGGCCCTGCGGCCCACGAGGGCCGGCCCTGCGGCTCGGGCTGGGCGCCGGGCTGGGCGCCGGGCTGGGCCCCGGTCTGGCCGGGCTTCCTGGGCGGCCCTGACGGCCGTACGGCATCAGGCTTCAGCGGTACGAAGGTGCTGGTCCGCTCGGTGTCCGACTCGGGCCGGCCCGTCTTGGAACCCTTGGGGCCCTTGGAACCCTTGGGGCCGGTCGGCTCCTTGGGCGGCAGCTTCAGCATCGCCGTCGGCTGGTCGGACTGCGGCGCCGAACGCGGCATCGTCCTGAAGACGGCGGTGGCCTGATCCACGCCCTTGCCGTCGTCGGCGTCGTCGGAGTCATCGGAGACGTCGGCGTCGCTGGAGTCGTCCGCGTCGTCGGACTCGCTGGGCTTGTCGGACTCGCTGGGCTTGTCGGCGGCCGCTTCGGAGGCGTCGTCGGCGGACTTGTCAGGGGCCGTTACGTCCTCCGCAGTTGCGGCAGCAGCCGACTTGGCGCCTTCATCGTCGGCGACGGGCTTGTCGTCGTCGGAAACGGGCTCGTCGTCCGGGCCGGACTCGTCGCCATCAGCGTCGGCAGTGGCCTCGTCAGCAGCGGCGGCGGAACGGTCCTGCTCGCCACCGTCGACGTCCGCATCCGCAGCCGCGTCACCCGGACCAGCGGCCGGCTCGGGGTCGGTGTCGTTGTCGGTGTCGTTATCGGCACCGTTTGCATCCGTATCCGTATCCGCGTCCGCGTCGGGCTCTTCCGCCGTCGCCACCCAGGCGGCCACCGCCGCACGCAGCCGTGAGTCTTCCGCCACCGGGGCGTCATCGGACGCCTCTTCCGGCTCGGACTCGTGCTCCGGGTCGTGCTCCGACTCCGGTTCCTCGGACGCGGATTCCGCATCCGTATCCGCGTCCGTATCGGCGTCCGCAGCCGATTCGTGCATGACCTCTTCGGAGTCGGCGCTCTCTTGCGCCGACTCCGAATCCGACCCCGACTCCGACCCCGACTCCGACTCCGACTCCGACTCCAACTCAGGTTCCGGCTCCGCGACCGACGCCGCCGTCTCCGGCGTCCTCTCGCGGAACACCGCGAGACGGGGATCGCGTTCGCTGTCAGCCGTCTCCCCCGACGACTTCCGCTGCTCCGACTTGCCGGGGGACTCGCCCGCCACCGATGCCTCCTCAACGCAAAAAGGTCGTAGCGGGGGACTCCCCCGCCTGTCCGATCCATGGACCAGTGTCCCGCTACGGGACCCGCACCCACGTGCTAGACGAGAACGACATACCTACTGGTTCCCGTACGAAGCACCCAGGCACCCTCGACAGATGAATGTGAGAGGGGTCACCCTGTCATTCATCCACGCGGGGAGGCATGGATGGGCAGGAGCCGCAGAACAATTCCGGAGGAGCTTCTGTTGCTCGCTCTGGACCCGGCAACGGGTACCACAGCGCAGCCGCAGTCGCTCGACCTCGGCCTGGCCGGGGCACAGCTAGTGGAGCTGGCTCTGGCAGGACGGATAGCCCCTGACGGGGATCGTATCGCCGTGGTGATGCCACGGCCGACCGGAGATCCGACACTGGACTCCGCACTGGAACTGCTGCGCCGACGCGGCAGCCCGGTTCGGGCGGTCCACTGGATTGGTGGGCCCCGACTGGGGCTGCGCCAGATCTATCTCGCGCACCTGGAGCGGTGCGGCATGGTGCATGCCGTATCGGGTCAGATGTGCGGGGTACTGCCGACGACTCGCTATCAGGCGACGGACACGGCAATCAGCCGGGACATCCGTGCCCGGCTGGACAGTGCGATCCGCACCGGCGTACCGCCGGACCCGCGGACCGCGGCGCTCGCCGCGCTGGCCCACGCAGTCGGGCTCGGCAAGCACCTGTATCCCGGCAACGAGGGCCGGTCGTCCAGGTCTCGTCTCAGGGACCTGATTCGGCACGACCCCATGGGCGGACTCGTGGCGCACGCCGTGATGGACGTCCAGAACGGTGTGGCAGCTCAGCCGCGCCGTGCAGCACCCGGCCCATCCGCAGCTCCGGGCACCCCGGGCGGCGGCGGTGGCGGGGTACGTCAGACCGCATCGGCATCGGTGTCCGTGCAGCCGCACCGCGGCAGCATGGCCCGTGCCGCAGCGCACTGACCCAACGAGGAACCGGCACGACCAGCACAGCCAGCAGGACCCGCAGCACCAGCAGGACCAGCAGGACCAGCACGAGTGAGCCGCCGCACCGACGTCCCCAAAGACCCGGTTCGGGAGCCGCACCATCGCGCGGGGCAGTGGACCGGCCGTCCGGACGAGGGCCGGGCCACCGCCCCGCGCGTCACTCGTGTCCCCAGTTGCTCGTACTCCTCGTACTCCTCGTACGTCCTCACGACAGCGACCGCGCCCGTACGGATGCGTACCCGTCGCACCACCCTGTGTTGTCATTCGCCAGCGCGGCCGGGCCAGTTGGTGGCAGTCTGCTGAAAAGTAGATAAGCGCAGCACGCAGCCGGAGGTGCAGTTCCGTGGCGTCCCCCAACATCAATCCCACCGTCAGGCGACGCCGACTGGGGCAGGAGTTGCGTCGGCTCCGCGAGACCAAGGGCCTCACCGCCGAGGGTGTGGCCGAAAAGCTCCTGGTCTCGCAGTCCAAGATCAGCCGGCTGGAGAACGGCCGCCGCAGCATCAGTCCGCGTGACGTCCGAGACCTGTGCGGGGTGTACGAGGTGGAGGATCCCCGGGTCGTCGAGTCGCTGATGCAAATGGCCAAGGACTCGCGCCAGCAGGGCTGGTGGCACGCCTTCGGCGACATCCCGTACAGCGTGTACATCGGCCTGGAGACCGACGCCGAGAGCCTGCGCGTGTACGAACCGCAGGTCGTGCCCGGCCTGCTGCAGACCCCGCAGTACGCGGAGGCGGTCATCTCCGGCGCCCTGCCCGAGAGCACTCCCGAGGAGTGGGCGAAGCGCGTCGGCGTCAGGCTGCGCCGGCAGGAACGAATCACCACCGCCCCCGCGGCGCTGCGGCTGTGGGCGGTGGTCGACGAGGCGGCGCTGCGCCGGATGGTCGGCGACCGGCACCTGATGCTGGCGCAGCTGGAGCACCTCCAGGCGCTGGCCCGGCTGCCCCATGTGACGGTGCAGGTGCTGCCGTTCAAGGCGGGCGCGCACACGGGCCTCAGCGGGCACTACGCGATCCTGGAGTTCCCGGAGACGACCGACTCCAGTGTGGTCTACATCGAGGGCGTGACGAGCGACCTCTACCTGGAGAAGACCGCCGACGTGCAGAAGTACACGGTGATGTACGAGCACCTGCGGGCGAAGGCGCTGAGCGCGGAGGAGTCGCAGGAGTACATCGACGACATCGCGAAAGGCTACGCGACCTAGGCCTGGATCCAGATCGCGAAGGGCTACGCGGCCCAGGCCTGGATCCAGCTCTGAGCCTCGACCTGTCGAACGGCGGCCGGGCGCGGCCCCGGGGGCCTCGCCCCTCCTGGGGTCGCGCACAGTACACCGTCCCGCTGGAGCAGTGGAAGACCCACCGGTATATGCCATCCGGTCGAGTGAACGGCCCCTGTGGGCAGGGGAGTTCCGGCGTAGCGTCGATCACGCCAAGCAAGACCGGTTGGCACCTCACAGTGAACGACGAACGACTGGTGGAGGCTGAACGAACATGGCAATTCTCAAGGGCGCGACGGCCGAGTGGACGAAGTCCTCGTATTCCGGTGGCAACGGGGCATGCGTGGAGGTGAAGTCGCCTGCGGTTCAGGCCATTGACGTACGGGACTCCAAGGCTCCCGAGGGCCCTTCGATCTCCTTCTCCCCCGGTGTGTGGACGTCGTTCATCTCGGAGGTCGGCCAGGGATCCCTCGACCGCGGCTAAGCCCCACGCAGCACCGCGCCGAGCACGACGCATGTGAGCCCTCTCGACTGGTCCGCCGTCCTGGCCGAGGGGGCTCCTCGCTTGTCATATTCCGCTCGGCTTACCTGAGTTGGTCGACGTACCGGTCCGTCCCCACGACCGTCGGTACGAACGGTGCCACCAGTTCCACCCGCCCGAGCCCCGCCCCGGCGACCGCCTCCCCGAGCCCTCCGAAGCGCTCCTCCCACCGCTCGCGCGGGTCCTCCTCCAGGAACCACAGCAGGGTCAGCCGGGTGTCGACGCCCTCGACCTGCTTGACGTACGTCATCCGGTCCCCGGGCAGCGGCGTCGGCCGGAAGACGGTGACCATGGCAGTGGCCGAACCCTTCAGCCGCTCAGGCAGATGCTCGTCGCGCAGCCACTCCAGCAACTCCCGCCGCTGTTCGGCGCTTTGGGTGTCGATCACCTCCAGTACGAGTCCCTTGTACGGGTGGTCGAGGGCGTGGAAGTCGCGCGGCCCCGACGCCCCGTCCCGGTAGACCGTCGCCTCATGGTCCTGGAAGGCGGTGAAGACGTGGGTGCGGGCCTGGTGGACGCGGTCGTCTCGGTTGAGGCGCTTATTGATCGCGACGGTCCACTTCATGTGCTCGTCGTAGCGGCCCTCGGTGATCCAGTACGTGGTGAGGTAGCACCCGGCGGTGACGGGGTCGGCGACCGCCGACTCGGCCGGTCGGCGCAGGAGTTGGAGGTCGCGGGTGGCGACCCAGCGGCGCCCCGCGTACATCCAGGGCATCGCCATCGCGCCCGCCATGAAGTGGTCGTCCTCGTACCAGCGGTTGTACGCGTACTCCTGGCCAGGGTGCGGCTCGACCATGGTGATCAGTGCGTGGCCGGGTCGCACCCCGTACGGGCCGACGGCCGCCAGCTCCGCGTACGTCTCGCTGTGCGTCTCGCTTTGGGTCTCCTCGCTCATTCCCTGCCCCTTCCAAGTGGCCTGTGACAGACCTACTCTGACGGTCCGTCAGACAATGGGCCAGAGTGCGGAGGCAACCAGGTGCGTAGCGAACACAGCGACCACAGCGGTCTCGTCGGGGGGAAGACCGTCGTCGTGTCCGGCGTCGGTGCGGGGCTCGGTCACCAGGTCGCCGCCGCCGTGGTCCGCGACGGCGGCAACGCGGTGCTCGGCGCCCGCACCGAGGCCAATCTCGCCAAATCCGCCGCCGAGATCGACCCGGACGGCGAGCGCACGGCCTGGCTGCCCACCGACATCACCGACGAACGCAGCTGCGCCCGCCTCGCCGCCCATGCCGTGAAGCGCTTCGGCCGGATCGACGCGGTCGTCCATGTCGCCGCGTACGACACCAGCTTCGGCGGTCTGGAGTCCGCGGACTTCGCCGAATGGCAGCGGGTCCTGGACGTGAATCTGCTGGGCACCCTGCGGATGACCCGGGCCTGCCTGCCCGCCCTGAAGGAGCGCGGCGGCTCGGTCGTGATCATCGGGACCCAGTCGGCGGTGGCCGCTCCCAGCGAGGTGGAGCAGGCGGCGTACGCGGCTTCGAAGGGGGCACTAACCTCGGCCTCGTACTCCCTCGCCCGTGAGCTGGGACCGCACCGGATCAGGGTCAACACGGTCCTGCCGGGTTGGATGTGGGGTCCGCCGGTGCAGGGGTACGTGGCGTACGCGGCGAGGTCCGAGGGGGTGCCGGAGGCGGAGGTCCGGGACCGGCTGACGGCCAGGATGGCACTGCCGGAGCTGGCGACGGACGGGGATGTCGCGGATGCGGTGGTCTTCTTTGCTTCGGATCGGGCGCGGGCGATTACTGGGCAGCAGTTGTTGGTGAATGCGGGGGAGCTGATGCGGTGAGGGGCAGGCATGTAGGGGCGCGGAGGGGGCGTGCTCCGCGTGGGGGCCGCCCCCTTGCCCACCCGTCCCGCCCCCGGGGGGCGGCCCCGCTGCCCAAGGCGGCTGACGATAGGGGCGCGGGGAACTGCGCGGCCGGCCACGACGCACCCGTGCGACGACCACCGCACCACCGGCCCGCAGGGGTCAGGACCGGGGGTAGCGGGTCAGCCAGCCCGGTGCGCTGGCCGTGGGGCCGTGCAGGGCGGGGCCCTGGGTCATTTCCATGGCGAAGTCGTCGGCAAGCTGGAGGACGGTGGGCCGGCCCTCCAGTTCGGCGAGCCACCCCGGCGGCAGCGCCGTCTCGCCGTGCATCGCACCCAGCAGCGCCCCGCACAGTGCGCCGGTGGTGGCGGACGCTCCGCCGTGGTTGACCGCGAGCCGCAGCCCGTGCCTGACGTCCTCGCCGACGAGCGCGCAGTACACGGCGACCGCGAGGACCCCCTCGGGGGTCCGCCCGTCCCCGAGGGCCTCCACCCGCTCGGGAGCCGGCATGCCCTGCCGTACGCCGCCGAGCGCGGCCTGGAGCGCGTCGGTCACGGGCTGGTGGCCGGGGCGGGCGGCGAGCTGGGCCAGTGCCCGCTGCACCGAACCGTCGAGGCTCTCCCCCCTGGCCAGCCCGTGCACGACGACGGCGAGCGCGCCCGAGGCGAGGCAGGAGGAGGGGTGGCCGTGGGTCTGGGCCGCGCACTCGACGGCGAGCTGGAAGACGAGCTGCGGTTCCCAGCCGACCAGCAGCCCGAACGGGGCGGAGCGCACGACGGCCCCCGGGTCGGTGGCGTCCGGGTTCCTGGGGTGGTCGAGGGTGCCCATGCCGGGGTCGGCGAGGCCGGTGAGGCTGGCCCTGCTGGGCGACCTCCTGGTGTACAGCCACTCCTCGCGGGCCAGCCAGCCGTCCTCGGTGCGGCGTTCGTCGGGGCCCCAGTCGTGCTGGGTGGCGGCCCACCGCAGATAGGCGCGGTGCACGTCGGTGGGCGGGTGCCAGGCGCCGGTGTCCCGGCGGACCTGGGCGCGTATCAGACCGTCGACGGTGAACAGGGTGAGCTGGGTGGCGGCGGTGACCGCCCCTCGTCCGGCCCCGTGTCCGGCTCCGTACGTGCTGCCGGGCGCGGCGGGCGGCACGGGCAGCAGGTCGAGGACTCCGGCGGGCCCGTGGGCCTCCCGTATCGCCGCGAGCGGGAGGGCGTCGACGGCGGCACCGAGGGTGTCGCCGATCGCTCCTCCCAGCAGGGCGCCGCGCACCCGGCTGCGGAAGTCCTGCTGCTCGGTGCGGCCCCAGACACCGGTCGCGGCGGCGGTGGCGGCTGTACTGCTCATGGCGCGACACAGTAACTGATCGGCTTGCGGCATTTCAGGTTCAGAAAAGCCGCAAGCCGGTCAGTTACGTGCAGTTGGGTCGATCGGATCGGATTGGGCCGACCGGATCGGATCAGTCGCTGATCGGGATCTGGCCGTTCGCCGGAACGGGCTGCTCCGGGATCTCGGCGGACTCGGCGGACTTGGCGGACTTGGCCGCGCCCTTCTGCGCGATCCCCTTCAGCAGGGCGGTCAGGTCGACTCCCGTGGTGGAGCTGAGGAGCTCCATGCCCTGGGCGACGTTGTCGGTGACCGTGCGGGAGAGCTGGGACGCCCCGTCCGTGGAGATCACCGTCAGCTTGTCGATGGCGCTGAGCGGCTCGGCCGCCTTGGCGACGACCTGCGGCAGTGCCTCGACCAGCATCTGGATGACGGCCGCGTCCCCGTACTGGGCGAACGCGTCGGCCTTCTTCCGCATGGCCTCGGCCTCCGCCGAACCCTTCGCGGCGATCGCGGCGGCCTCGGACTCGCCCTCGATCCGTACGGCCGCCGCGAGCGCGGCACGGTGCAGCTTCTCGCCCTCACCGGTGAGCCGGGAGCGCTCGGCGTCCGCCTCGGCCTCCTTGACCTGGCTGATCCTGCGCGCCTCGGCCTCCTGCTCGGCCTGGTAGCGGGCGGCGTCGGCGGGCTTGCGGACCTTGGTGTCGAGCTCGCGGTCGGTCAGGGCGGCCTGCCGCTGGGCGACCTTCTCCTGCTCGGAGAGGACCTCCTGCTGACGCGCCGCTTCGGCGAGCGGACCGGCCGCGTTGGCCTTGGCCGCCGCGGCTTCCGTTTCGACGCGGATCTCGGCCTGCTTGAGGTAGAAGGTCCGCTCCGCGATGGCGACTTCCTCCGCCGCCTTCAGCCGGGCCTGCTCGGAGGCCCGCTTGGAGATGGCCTCGGCGATGTCGGCCTCCTGGCGGGCGCGGGCGGCCTCGGGCCGGCCCAGGTCCTCCAGGTAGGAGCCCTCGGTGGTGATGTCGTGGATCTGGAACGCGTCCAGGACCAGGCCCTGCCCGGACAGGCTGGCCTCGGCCTCCTCGGCGACCTGACCGGCGAACGCGGCCCGGTCCCGGATGATGTCCTCGACCGACATCCGGCCGACGATGGCGCGCAGTGCGCCGGACAGCACTTCCTGGGTGAAGCCGACGATGGAACCCTGCTGGCGCAGGAAGCGCTGCGCGGCGGCCCGGATGGCGTCCTCGTTGCCGCCGACCTTGACGATGGCGACGCCTTCGAGGTTGGCCTTCACGCCGCGCAGGGTGACCGCACCGCGCACGGCGATCGGAATCTGCCGGCTGGAGAGGTCGAGCGTGGACTTCTGCTGGACGAACGGGACGACGAAGACGCCGCCGCCGACCACGACCTTCTGGCCGCTGTTGTCGGTACTGATCCGGCCGGTGACCGGGTCGGTGGACTTCTTGCCGCGCCGCCCGGTGATGATGAACGCCTCGCTGGGCCCCGCGACCTTGTAGCGCGAGACGACGACGAGGGCGAGCAGGACGAGGAGTACGACGACTCCGACGACGGCGATGACAACTGGACTCATGGGCGTTCCCCCGATGTGGGTGCTGTGGTGCGTAAGAAGCGTGTGGGGCGCGGGAGCCGTACGGGCTCGGGGCAGGACGGGGCGTGCGGGAAGTGCGGGACGTGCGGGACCTCAGGGCGAGGCGTTCAGCGTGCGGCGCTCAGAGTGCTGCGTACTGCGTGCGGTGCTCAGAGTGCTGCGTGCGGCGTGCTGCGTGCTGCGTGCTTGCGTGCCGGACTCAGCGCTCAACGGGGCGTACGGCGAGCGAAGTCGAGGTCAGGCTCGCCTCGACCCACACGTCCGCACCCCGCGCCACCGGTATCGCGCTCTTCGCCGCGTACTTCACCGGCTGTCCGCCGAGGTAGACCAGCACTTCTCCGTACCCCTCGGCGGGGATGGCCGTGACCACCGATCCCGAGGTCCCTACGAGGTCCTCGCCGCGCGGTGTCGCGTCCGTCTGGTCCCGCATGAGTACACGCGTGAACCTCCAGGTCAGCCAGGATGCGACGAGCCCGGCGACGATGCCCACCCCCGTGGCGGCACCGGCGCCGAGCCCGGTCGTGCCGAGCGTGATCGCCCCGCCGAAGCCGAGCATCGCCGTGAATCCGGCGACGACCGGCAGCGAGAGCAACCCGTCGAACAGCCCCTCCAGCGCGGAGAATCCGCCGAAAAGGCCCTCCAGCAGTCCGTCGAAGATCAGCGCGAAGAGCAGCAGCACCAGTCCCGCGATGCCGAGACCGAGAAACAAGGTCATGCCTGCCCCTTCCCCCGTGAACGCCGATCCGTTGACTTCGCTGACTTGTCTGAACCTTCGCACACGGCACTGACATTCGACATTGCCTGGTCCCGGCAGCCTTTACGCGTTCTTAATGCCGTACGGGCAACGGGCCCCCGGAAGTGGCAAAGGGCGCCACCGCACCAGCGACGACGCCCCTCCCCACCCCTTCGGTTCCGGCTCAGTCCCCCAACACCGGGAGCAGTTCCGGAAGGTGGCCGTCCGAGGCGTGGGCGGCAGCCACCCGCTCCTCGGACACCTCTCCGTACAGCGTCGTACGCGGCCGCGAGGGCCGTCCGGCGGCGTCCGCGATGGCGATCAGGTCCTGGATGGAGCGGTACGAGCCGTAACTCGATCCGGCCATCCGGGAGATGGTCTCCTCCATCAGCGTGCCGCCGAGGTCGTTCGCCCCCGAGCGCAGCATCTCCGCCGCACCCTCGGCGCCCAGCTTCACCCAGCTGGTCTGGATGTTGGTGATGTGCGGGTGGAGGAGGAGGCGGGCCATGGCGGTGACGGCCCGGTTGTCGCGGACGGTCGGGCCCGGCCGGGCGATGCCCGCCAGGTACACCGGCGCGTTCGTGTGGATGAAGGGCAGCGTCACGAACTCCGTGAAGCCGCCCGTCTCCTGCTGGAGCCGCGCGAGCGTCCGCAGGTGCCCGAGCCAGTGCCGGGGCTGGTCCACGTGTCCGTACATCATCGTGGACGACGACCGCAGCCCCACCTCGTGGGCCGTCTTGATGACCTCGATCCACTCGGCGGTCGGCAGCTTCCCCTTGGTGAGGATCCACCGCACCTCGTCGTCGAGGATCTCGGCGGCCGTCCCGGGAATCGAGCCGAGTCCCGCTTCCTTGGCGGCGGTCAGCCATTCACGGAACGAAAGCCCCGTCCTGGTGGCCCCGTTGACGACCTCCATCGGCGAGAAGGCGTGCACATGCATGTCCGGTACGCGCTCGCGCACCGCCCGTGCGATGTCGAAGTACGCCGTGCCGGGCAGGTCCGGGTGGATGCCGCCCTGCATGCATACCTCGACCGCGCCCACGTCCCACGCCTGTGCGGCGCGGTCGGCGACCTGGTCGAGGGAGAGGGTGTACGCGTCGGCGTCCGTGCGGCGCTGGGCGAAGGCGCAGAAGCGGCAGCCGGTGTAACAGACGTTGGTGAAGTTGATGTTCCTGGTGACGATGTACGTGACGTCGTCGCCGACCACGTCGCGCCGCAGGGTGTCCGCGATCCGGCACAGTTCGTCGAGTGCGGGCCCGTCCGCATGCAGCAGTGTCAGTGCCTGGGCGTCCGTCAGTTTGGTGGGGTCGTCGGCGGCCTGGGACAGCGCGGCCTTGACCTCGCCGTCGATCCGGCTGATGTCGCCGTTCATCCGGGACGGCACCATGCCGGGCGCGGCCGCCTCGCGCAGCGCCTCCCAGTCTCCGTACACCGCGTCGAAGTCGTTGCGCCGGTCGCCGGTGCGGCCCTCGGTGTCGATGGTGTGGTGCAGGTCGGTGCGCCCGCTCGCGGTGAACGCCTCGTCCGGCTCCTGCCAGGGCAGGCCCTGCGGCTTCACGTCCTCCCTCGCCATCCCCGTCTCCGGGTCCGCCAGCGCGGAGACGTGCGGGATCAGCCGGGGGTCGAGCCAGGGCTCGCCGCGCTGGATGAACTCAGGATAGATGGTGAGGCGCTCGCGGAGCGCGAAGCCCGACTCCCGTGTCCTGTCGGCCAGTTGGTCGATGTGCGGCCAGGGGCGCTCGGGGTTCACATGGTCTGGCGTCAGCGGCGACACCCCGCCCCAGTCGTCGATGCCCGCGCCGATGATCAGTGCGTACTCGTCGTCGACGAGGTTCGGCGGCGCCTGGATGCGGGCGTTCGGCCCGAGGATGTGGCGGGCGACGGCGATGGTCGCGGCCAGCTCCTCCAGCTCGGCGTCGGGCATCTTGCCCATCGCGGTGTCGGGCTTGGCCCGGAAGTTCTGGACGATGACTTCCTGGATGCCGTGGTACGCCCGTGCCGTCTTGCGCAGCGCGAAGAGGGAGTCGGCGCGCTCCTCGTAGTTCTCGCCGATGCCGATGAGGATGCCGGTGGTGAAGGGGACGTTGGACCGTCCCGCGTCCTCCAGCGCGCGCAGCCGTACAGCGGGCTCCTTGTCGGGCGAACCGTGGTGCGGGCCGCCGGGCTCGCTCCACAACCGGGTCGCCGTGGTCTCCAGCATCATGCCCATCGAGGGCGCGACGGGCTTGAGCCGCTGGAGCTCGGTCCACGTCATGACCCCGGGGTTGAGGTGGGGCAGCAGCCCCGTCTCCTCCAGCACGCGGATCGCCATGGCCCGTACGTACGCGAGGGTGTCGTCGTACCCCTCGGCCTCCAGCCACTCACGCGCCTCGGGCCAGCGGTCCTCGGGCCGGTCGCCGAGCGTGAACAGGGCTTCCTTGCAGCCCATTTCCGCCCCGGCGCGGGCGATCTCCAGCACCTCGTCGGGCGACAGGAACATGCCGTGGCCGGCCCGGCGCAGCTTGCCGGGGACGGTGACGAAGGTGCAGTAGTGGCATTTGTCCCGGCAGAGCCGGGTCAGCGGGATGAAAACCTTCTTCGAGTACGTGATGACGCCGGGCCGCCCGACGGCCTCAAGTCCCGCGTCCCGTACGCGTGCTGCGGAGGCGCACAGATCGGTGAGGTTCGCGCCGCGTGCCTGGAGGAGAACGGCGGCCTCGGTGACGTCGAGGGCGACGCCGTCACGGGCACGTTTGAGGGCACGCCGCATCGCGTTGTCCGTGGGACCTTGACTGGTGGGCTGCGCTGCGGAGCTGGTCATCTTTTGAGGATACGTTCGCCCTCCGAACCCCGTCCGCCCCCTGCCCCTGGCCGCCTGGCCACCTGGGGCAGCGGGGCGGTCATCGTGCGGGTGCGTCGTGGCTGGTCGCGCAGTTCCCCGCGCCCCTAAATGCCTGCCCCTTAGCCCCCAGCCCCCTCGGGCCCCTCGGGCCCCTCGGGCCCCTCGGGCGGCTGACGCCGCCGTCCCCTAGCCCTCTTGGGCAGCGGGGCCGCCCCCCGGGGGCGGGACGGGTGGGCAAGGGGGCGGCCCCCACGCGGAGCACGCGCCTCGCCCCAGCCCACGCTCGGTGGGAGTGAGCCGCAGGGGTGGCGGCGGAGCGGTGGTCGAGCGGGGCTCAGAGGAATTCTGCGTACGTGTCCAGCGTGCGCAGGACTTCGGACTCTCCCGCCGGCGGCAGTTGCAGTACCACTTCTTCGATGCCCAGGCCCTCATAGTGCTCCAACTTGCCGGGGCTCGGCAGGACCGCGTACGGCACCACGTGCAGGTGCTTCGGGTCGCGGCCGGCCGTCTCCCACACCTCCCGCAGCACCGGGATCGACTCCCCCAGCCCGCGTCCGCCGATCGGCAGCCAGCCGTCCGCGTACGCAGCGATGTCCGCGAAGAGCTTCGGTCCTGCCGCCCCGCCGACCAGGATGCGCGGTGCGCCGCCGCCCGGCTTCGGGTGTGCCTCGCTGGCACGTACCGAGCCGAATTCGCCTTCGTACGAGGTGGGTTCGTCGCTCCACAGCGCGCGCATGAGTCCCACCCTGTCCCGCCCGAGCTCCCGCCTCGTACGCCACTCCACTCCGTGGTCGGCGGCCTCCTCCTTGTTCCAGCCGAAGCCGAGTCCCAGGGTGAACCGTCCGCCCGACAGGTGGTCGAGCGTGGCGATCTGCTTCGCCAGGTCGATCGGGTCGTGCTGTGCGATCAGCGTGATCCCGGTCCCGAGTCCGAGCCGCTGTGTCACCGCCGACGCCTGCCCCAGCGCGACGAAGGGGTCGAGGGTCCGCCCGTACTCGCGCGGCAGCTCCCCGCCCGCCGGGTACGCGCTCTCCCGTCCGACCGGAATGTGCGTGTGCTCGGGCAGGTACAGCCCGGCGAAGCCGCGCTGCTCCAGCTCCTGCGCGAGCCGTACCGGCGTGATCGTCTCGTCGGTCAGGAAAATCGTGGCCGCGATCCGCATGCAAACTCCTCCGTCGGAAACCGTCGGGAACCTGGTAGCCGCCTCACGCTACGGCGTAGCGTGCCGAAAGCCGAGGGTCCGCGAGGACCCGGTCACACACGGGGAAGGCCGCACCACCATGCGCATGAGCACCAGGGTCACCACAGCATTCCTGCTTACGGGCACGCTTCTGTTCGGAGTTCCCGCCCTGTCGCTGTCCTCGGCGGCGGCAGCATCTCGTACGACGATGACGTCCACGGCGGTGTCGACGTCCACGGCGGGCACTACGACGCAGGCGGCCGGGGCGGACACGACACAGGCGCAGACGCAGACGCAGGCTCAGACGCTCGCATCCGCCACCGACTCCAAGCCCAAGAAGAAGAAAAAGAAGAAGAAGTCGAAGGGGATCGGCCTGATCATCGGCCTCGTGATCGGGGCGATCGTGCTGGTCCTCCTGATCCTCGTCATCCTCTATCTGGTGCGCCGCAACCGCCGCGCCACCTGAGTCGGCCACTCTCCGCCCATGACTGGAGCGCAGGAACCGACCGGCCCGCTCGGCCCGACCACCAGACGCGCCTTGTTCACGGCGGGGGCGGCCGCCGCCCTCACCCTCACCTCGGTGAGCTTCGCGCGAGCCGCGGGCGCGGACGGGGACGCGGGCGGGGACGCGGGCGGGGACGGGGACAGCGCGGGGGACAGTTCGCTGACCCGTACCGTCCGCGGCACGCTCCCGCCCGGCGCCCCCGACTTCGTACACCTACCGCTCGAAGTGCCGCCCGGAATACGGCAGTTGCACGTCTCGTACGCCTACGAACGCCCGCCCGCTCCTCCCGGCACCCTCGGCAACGCCCTCGACATCGGCATCTTCGACGAGCGCGGCACCGCTCTCGGCGGCCGTGGTTTCCGGGGGTGGTCGGGCGGCGCCCGCAGCGAGTTCTTCCTGCGCGGCGACGACGCGACCCCGGGCTATCTGCCGGGCCCGGTCCGCCCCGGCACCTGGCACATCGCGCTGGCCCCGTACACGGTGGCCCCGCAGGGACTCCCGTACGAGGTGAAGATCACGCTCACCCCCGGGCCGACCGCGCCCACACCCCGCCCGGTGTATCCGCCCACCCGTGCGGCGGGCCGGGGGCGGGCCTGGTACCGGGGCGACTGCCACCTGCACTCCGTCCACTCGGACGGCAGACGCACCCCGGCGGAGATCGCCGCCCTCGCCCGCAGGGCCGGCCTGGACTTCATCACCACGACCGAGCACAACACGCCGTCCTCGCACGCCCATTGGGAGGGCCTGTGGGGCGACGACCTGCTGATCCTCACCGGCGAGGAGCTCACCACCCGCAACGGTCACGTGCTGGCCCTGGGCACGAAGCCCGGCACCCACACCGACTGGCGCTACCGGGCCGGGGACAACCGGTTCGGCCGGTTCGCCCGGGAGATCCGCCGGGCGGGCGGCCTGGTGGTCCCGGCGCATCCGCACGCCAACTGCCTCGGCTGCGGCTGGCAGTTCGGGTTCGCGGAGGCGGACGCGGTGGAGGTGTGGAACGGTCCGTACACCCCGGACGACGAGGTGTCCCTCCAGGCCTGGGACAAGTCCCTTGTCCAGCCGGGAGGTTGGATCCCGGCGATGGGCAACAGCGACGCCCACCGCGACCCCGACCGGATCGGCCATCCGCAGACCGTGGTGCTGGCCGACGCTCTGTCCCGCGAGGCGATCCTCGCCGGAATCCGGGCCGGCCGCTCCTACGTGGCGGAGTCCTCCGCCGTCTCCCTCGACCTCACCGCCGCGGACTCGCGGGGCCGTACCGCCACCTTGGGCGGCCGGCTCACCGCCCCGGCGGGTTCCCCGGTGACGGTGCGCCTGAAGGTCTCGGGCGCCGCCCCCGACTGCACGACGCACCTCGTCACCGATCAGGGCACCGTACGCAGCGGGCCCGCCACCGGCGTCGAGTGGTCGACCACCCCCTCGTACGCCGCCTACGTCCGTGCGGAGGTCCGCCGCCCGCCGACCGTCCCCGGGCTCCCCGGCCCGCCGGCCGCCTTCACCAACCCGGTGTTCCTGCGGACGGCCGCCTAGACCGCACCGGACTGCATCAGTCCTCGACCACCAGCACCGGGGTGTCCTTCGTCAGTACCTCGCCCCGGAAGAACGCCGGGCTGCGCCGCTGCATCACCAGCATGATCACGAAGCCGACCAGCAGCAGCCCGACCCCGATCACGAACACCGAGCCGACGCCGAAGACGGACGAGCCGCTGCCGTACGCCGGGTCCCACATGTCGTACAGCGTCTTCGCGAAGACGGCGGCCAGCAGGACACCGCCCAGGACCGGGAAGATCCCCTTGAAGAAGGCGTCGCGCACCGACCGTGTCAGCTCGCGCCGGAAGTACCAGGTGCAGGCGAACGACGTGATCGCGTAGTAGAAGCAGATCATGAGGCCGAGCGCGTAGATCGTGTCGACCAGGACGTGCTCGCTGACCAGGGTCATCACCGTGTAGAACACGCCTGTCGCCACGCCCGCCATGACCGTCGCGCGGCCGGGGCTCTTGAAGCGCGGGTGGACGGCGGCGTACGAGGCGGGCAGGGCCTCGTACGCGGCCATCGCGAGCACGGTCCTGGCGACCGGGATGAACGTGGTCTGGAGGCTCGCGGTCGCGGAGGCCAGGACGGCGACGAAGAGCAGGATGCCGAGGACGGGGCCCATGACGGGCCCTGCGAGGGCGGCGAAGACGTTGTCGGAGGTGTCGGGGTTGCCGAGACCGAGCCCCTTCTCCCCGGACCCGACGGCCATCTGTGCGGCGACGGCGGTGGCCAGGTAGGAGCCGACCAGGACGACCATCGCGATCAGGGCGGCCCGGCCGGGCGTCTTCTCGCTGCCGGTGGTCTCCTCGTTGGCGGTCAGGCAGGCGTCCCAGCCCCAGTACATGAAGATCGACAGGGAGAGCCCGGCCGTGAAGGCGGCGAAGGAGCCCACCGAGAACGGGTTGAACCAGGACCAGGAGAAGTCGATGCCGCCGGCGAACTCGGGGGCGGCGCTGCCCGCCTTGCTGAACGCCATCACGACGAACAGCACGAGGACGGCGAGCTGGAGGCCGACAAGGGCGTACTGCACGCCCTTGGTGGCGGTCATCCCCCGGTAGCTGACCAGCGTCGCCAGGGCGATCAGGGCGAGGCAGGTGAGGATGTGGACGGGTTTGTTGTCGGCGAGCTGGGCGACCTTGTCGCTGCCGGTGAGCTCACCCGCCAGGAGCCAGAAGTACGAGGTGGCGACGCCCGCCAGGTTGGACAGCACGATGATCGTGGCGACCACCAGGCCCCAGCCGCACATCCAGCCCAGCCGGGGGCCGAACGCCTTCACGGTCCAGGTGAAGGAGGTGCCGCAGTCCGGCATGACCTTGTTGAGCTCCCGGTAGGCGAAGGCCACCAGGAGCATCGGCAGGAACCCGGCGAGGAAGATCGCGGGCATCTGGAGGCCGACCTCGCCGGCGGTGGAGCCGAGGGTGGAGGTCAGACAGTAGACGGGGGCGACGGTGGAGATGCCGATGACGGCGCTGCCGAAGAGGCCGACGGAGTTGCCGCCGAGACCTTTGCTGCGTACGCCGTCGCCTGCCGGCTGCTGGAGAGCTGCCCCCTTGGGGACGCCCCTTACCGGGTCTCCGGCCTGCGGCTTCGTTTCCACCTGAGTCATGAACAGGACGTTAAGTCCTGCGGTTTCCACATCCGGAGGCTGAAAGTCCGTTACAAGATCCTTGAGTTGAAGGGGACAAACCCCTCAACGATCAAGGATCTCCAGGTGAATGCAGAGCGTACGCCTTGCGAATACCGGCAAAGGCGAGCTCTCTCCACTATGCGAAAACCGCAGGTCCGTCCATTTTGTCCTAGTTCTAAATTTTCCCGCCCTTCCCTCACCCGTCTCGGCGGAGGCCTCACCCGTCTCGGTGGAGGGCGCCTCGACCTCACCCGTCTCGGTGGAGGGCGCCTCGACCTCACCCGTCTCGGTGGAGGGCGCCTCGACCTCACCCGTCTCGGCGGAGGGCGCCTCACCCCGGCCAGACCACCGCCTGCACCTCGCTGTACGCGTGCAGTGCGTACGAGCCGACGTCGCGCCCCACCCCACTGCGCTTGAAGCCGCCGAAGGGTGCCTCCATGTTGCGGCCGATGGTGTTGATGCCGACGCCACCGGCGCGGAGCCTGCGGGCGACGCGGAAGGCGCGGGCGACGTCGCTCGACCAGACGTAGTCGAGCAGCCCGTAGTCGCTGTCGTTGGCGAGCGCGACGCCCTCTTCCTCGTCGTCGAAGGGGACGACCACCACCACAGGACCGAAGATCTCCTCGCGGACGATCCGCATGTCGCGGGTGCAGTCGGCGAAGAGGGTGGGGGCGGCGTAGAACCCCCGCTCGACGTCCGGGCGCACTCCCCCGGCCACCAGCCTCGCCCCCTCCTTCTTCCCCAGCTCGACGTACGACTCGACGCGGTCGCGGTGCGCGGCGGAGATGAGGGGGCCGACGACGGTGCCGGGCAGGGTCGGATCGCCGACCTTCAAGTACCCGATATAAGCGACGAGCTTCTCCAACAAGGCCTCGTACACACCCCGTTGGACGACGACACGGGTCGGCGCGGTACAGATCTGCCCGCTGTAGAAGGAGAACGTCGTCCCGATCCCCCTCACCGCCGAGTCCAGGTCCGCGTCGTCGAAGACGAGCGCCGCACCCTTCCCGCCCAGCTCCATCAGCTGCCGCTTCATGCCCCGCCCGCAGACTTCCGCGATGCGCTGCCCGACCTGCGTACTGCCGGTGAAGCTGACCATGTCGACGGACGGGGAGTCGACGGCCGCCTCGCCCACCCCCACCGCCACACCATTCACGACATTGACGACCCCGGGCGGAATACCCGCCTCCACCAGCGCGTCCGCCATCCGGAAGACCGACAGCGGGTCCTGCGGCGCGGGCTTCACGACGACCGTGTTCCCCATGGCCAGGGCGGGTGCGATCTTGCCGGCCGGGTTGGCCCAGGGGTTGTTGTACGAGGTGATGCAGGTGACGACGCCGACGGGCTGGCGCACTTCGAGCGCCCCGAAGACGCCCGCCTTCCCCATCGGCCCGGCCTCGTTGATCTGCGGGGGGATACCGGTCTCGGTCGGCTCCATCGCCCCCTTCGCGTACCGCCGGAAGCGCGCCTCGCCGACGGCGACCTGCATGCCACGCGCGGTGCCGGTGGTGGCACCGGTCTCGGCCTGGGCGAGCTGTGCGTACGGGGCGGACTCCCGCCGGATGATGTCGGCCGCCCGGTCGAGGACGGCGGCCCGCTCCTCCGGTTTCGTACGGGACCAGGAGGCGAAGGCGTCGCGGGCGGCGTCGGTGGCGGCCCGTACTTGACCGGGGGTGGCTTCGGGTGCGAGGCCGACGACTTCTTCGGTGGCGGGGTTGATCACCTCGTAGTGCCCGCCGGCGGGCTCAACCCACTCCCCCCCGATCAACAGCCGCTGTTCTCGGCTGACTTGGTGGCTCACTTGGCTGCTCACTTGGTGGCCACCGTCCTGGTGTCGCGCCCGGAGCGCAGGACGGTCCCGGGTACCGCGCCCGTCACCTGGTCGTCGCGGATCGTCTCCACGCCGTTGACCCGTACGCTCACGATTCCGATCGCCTTGGAGTCGAGCCGCGGGCTGTCCCCCGGCAGGTCGTGCACGAGGGTGGCGGGCCCGGCGGCGATACGCTCCGGGTCGAAGAGCACCAGGTCGGCGTGGAACCCTTCCTCGATACGCCCCCGCTCCCGCAGCCCGAAGAGCTGGGCGGGGTCGTCGGTCAGCATCTTCACGGCCTGTTCCATGGGCATCAGCTTCCGCCCGCGCAGGCAGTCGCCGAGGAAGCGGGTGGTGTACGGGGCGCCGCACATGCGGTCCAGATGGGCCCCGGCGTCGGAGCCGCCCAGCATGACGTCCTCGTGCTCCCAGGTCTCGCGGCGCAGCGCCCACGAGGCGGGGTCGTTGTCCGTGGGCATGGGCCAGAGCACGGTCCGCAGCTCGTCCTTCGCGCAGATCTCGACGAGACAGTGGAAGGGGTCCTGACCACGCTCGGCCGCGATGTCGTTGACGACACGGCCGCTCACACCCGCCCGCTGGTTCTCGTCGCTGTACGTGTCGCCGATGACGTACCGCCCGAAGTCGGCGAGCCGCCGGAACACCCCGGCCTCCTTGGAATCCGCACGGCGCAGCATCTCGGCGCGTACGTCCGGATCACGGAGCTTCGCGATCCGCTCGGGCACGGGAAGGGACAGCACATCCCCCCACCCCGGGATCAGATTGAGTGCGCAGAAGGTGCCCAGCGACATGTTCATGGGGGTGAGGATCGGCATCGTCAGAGCGACGATGCGGCCACCCGCCTTGCGGGCACGCTCGCTGGGTATGAGCTGGCGGGGCACGCGCTCGGGAACGGCGGCGTCGATGGTCAGAACATTCCAGTTGAGCGGCCGCCCCGCGACCGCGCTCATCTCTACGAGCAGCTCGATCTCGTCGTCCTCGAACTGGTCGAGACACCCGGCGACGATGGCCTCGATCTGGGTGCCCTCGTGCTCTCCCACCGCTTTGCTGAGCGCGAGCAGTTCCGCCGGACGGGCATGCCGCGAAGCGACAGGCCTACCGTCGCCGTCAGAGTGCGTGGAGGACTGGGTGGTAGAAAACCCCCAAGCTCCAGCCTCCATCGCCTCCTTCAACAGCCGGACAATCTCGGTGAGTTCGGCGGCAGTGGGCTGCCGGTCGGTCACGGCGTCCGCGCCCATCACGTACCGGCGCAGCGCGCAATGCCCCACCATGAAACCGGCGTTGACCGCGATCCGCCCCTCCAGCGCGTCCAGATACTCGGCGAACGACGACCACGACCACTCCACCCCCTCTTCGAGCGCGGCCAGCGCCATGCCCTCGACCTTGGACATCATGCGGCGCGTGTAGTCGGCGTCCTCGGGCCGGTCGGGATGCAGCGGGGCAAGGGTGAACCCGCAGTTGCCGCCCGCGACGGTGGTCACGCCGTGATTGAGGGAGGGGGTGGCGTACGGGTCCCAGAAGAGCTGGGCGTCGTAGTGGGTGTGGGGGTCGACGAACCCGGGCGCAAGAACGAGCCCGGTGGCGTCCTCCTCACTACGGGCCCGCTCCTGAAGGGCACCGGGGTCGGCGACGACAGCGATACGCCCGTCCCGGATGCCGACGTCGGCAATCCGGGAGGGACCACCGGTCCCGTCCACGAGGATCGCGTTGCGGATGAGGTGGTCGAGCATGGGGGTCCTTTCGGGGGGTTGGGGGGGGCGGGGGGCACCTGTAGCCCGGTCCGGCAGACATCTTCGGCCCGGTCTGGGCATCTCCAGCCTGGTTCAGCCACTCCAGCCCGTCCGGCGTTTGAGGACGCACGGCGCAGCCGTGCACCGGGCGCAGCCCGGAACACCCGCCCCCACCGGCCCCGCGGCGAGCGGTTTAGGTGAAGGGGTGGGGAGGGGCCGCCTCCGCGAAGCGGCCCACGGGCCCGCACGGGGTGCGGGGGCGGAGCGGGTGCGGTCGCGGAGGGGGCGTGCTCTGCGTGGGGGCCGCCCCCTTGCCCACCCGTCCCGCCCCCGGGGGGCGGCCCCGCTGCCCAAGGAG
>NZ_JBEZKB010000008.1:0-322606 GCF_040651475.1 Streptomyces sp. NPDC048442 | reverse complement strand
GGCCCGCACCCGAACCAGCCCTCTGGCAGCACTTCGCCCCACCGGATAAATCCGGTGGGGCGAAACACAGGGCCCACATTCGCCAACAGCGTCCGGACATCCGGTGCGGGCCCTCTCCCGTACGGAAGCGGAGCTACAGCTTCTCGACCGGCGCGTACCGCAGCAGCAGCTTCTTCGGGCGCTCGCCGCCGAAGTCGATCGTGGCCTGCGCGTCCGAGCCGGATCCGGTCACCGTCATCACCGTGCCGAGGCCGAACTGGTCGTGCGTGACACGGTCCCCGACCACGAGGTTGATCACCGGCTTGTCCGACGCACGCCGGGTGGCGAAGCCCGAAGGGCCGCCGCGGGAACGGGAGTTGGACAGCGAAGACGACAGCGAGGATGCCACCGAGCCCGCCTTGGAGCCGGAGACCGGGCCCGCCGGGATCTGCGCGCCGGTGCGCTTCCACTCCAGATGGGTGTCCGGGATCTCCTCCAGGAAGCGGGAGGCCGGGTTGTACGAGGGCTGGCCCCAGGCGCTGCGCATGGTCGAGCGGGTGAGGTACAGGCGCTCGCGGGCGCGGGTGATGCCGACGTACGCCAGGCGCCGCTCCTCCTCCAGCTCCTTGACGTTGCCCAGCGAGCGCATGTGCGGGAAGACGCCGTCCTCCATGCCGGTCAGGAAGACGACCGGGAATTCGAGGCCCTTGGCGGTGTGCAGCGTCATGAGGGTGATGACTCCGGAGCCGTCCTCGTCCTCGTCGGGGATCTGGTCGGAGTCGGCGACGAGCGCGACCTTCTCCAGGAAGTCGGAGAGGGTGGCGGGGGTCTCCTCCTCGTCGTTCTCCTGGCGCTCCTGCTCGAACTCCAGGGCCACGGCGGCGAGTTCCTGAAGGTTCTCGATGCGTGTCTCGTCCTGCGGGTCGGTGGACGCCTGCAGCTCGGCGAGATATCCGGTCCGCTCCAGTACGGCTTCGAGGACGGTGGCCGGTCCTGCCCCGGACTCCACGATCGTACGGAGCTCCTCCATCAGCGTGTTGAACCGCTTGACGGCGTTGGCCGAGCGGGCGGCCATTCCGTACGCCTCGTCGACGCGGCGCAGGGCCTGCGGGAAGCTGATCCGCTCGCGCAGCGACAGTGCGTCGATCATGGCTTCGGCGCGCTCGCCGATGCCGCGCTTGGGCACATTGAGGATGCGGCGCAGCGGGACGGTGTCCTCGGGGTTCGACAGCACGCGCAGGTAGGCCAGGATGTCCCGGACCTCCTTGCGCTCGTAGAAGCGGACGCCGCCGACGACCTTGTACGGCAGGCCGACCCGGATGAAGATCTCTTCGAAGACGCGGGACTGTGCGTTCGTACGGTAGAAGACGGCGACGTCGCCGGCCTTGGCGTCGCCCGCGTCGGTGAGGCGGTCGATCTCCTCGGCGATGAACTGGGCCTCGTCGTGCTCGGTGTCCGCGACGTACCCGGTGATCAGGGATCCGGCACCGGCGTCGGTCCAGAGGTTCTTCGCGCGGCGGTTCTCGTTGCGCTCGATGACGGCGTTGGCGGCGGTGAGGATCGTCTGGGTGGAGCGGTAGTTCTGCTCCAGCAGGATCGTCTTCGCGTCCGGGTAGTCCTCCTCGAACTGGAGGATGTTGCGGATCGTCGCACCGCGGAAGGCGTAGATCGACTGGTCGGCGTCACCGACGACGCACAGCTCGCCGGGGGCCTTGTCCTCGCCGGACGGGCCGACCAGCTCCCGTACGAGCGTGTACTGGGCGTGGTTGGTGTCCTGGTACTCGTCGACCATGACGTGCCGGAAACGCATCCGGTAGTGCTCGGCGACGTCGGGGAACGCCTGCAGCAGGTGCACCGTGGTCATGATGATGTCGTCAAAGTCCAGTGCGTTCGCCTCGCGGAGGCGGGACTGGTACATCGCGTACGCCTGGGCGAGGGTCTTCTCGAAACCGTCGGCGGCCTGGCCCGCGAAGGCTTCCTCGTCTATCAGCTCGTTCTTGAGGTTGGAGACCTTGGCGCTGAAGGACTTCGGCGGGAACTTCTTCGGGTCGATGTCGAGGTCACGGCAGACCAGGGCCATCAGACGCTTGGAGTCGGCGGCGTCGTAGATCGAGAAGGAGCTCGTGAAGCCGAGCTTCTTGGACTCGCGGCGCAGGATGCGGACGCACGCGCTGTGGAAGGTGGACACCCACATCGCATTGGCGCGCGGCCCCACCAGCTCTTCGACGCGCTCCTTCATCTCGCCCGCGGCCTTGTTCGTAAAGGTGATCGCGAGGATCTGGCCGGGGTGCACACCGCGGGCCGCGAGCAGGTGCGCGATGCGGTGGGTGAGCACGCGGGTCTTGCCGGAACCGGCTCCGGCCACGATGAGCAGCGGTGATCCGGCATGCACGACGGCGGCGCGCTGGTTGTCGTTCAGCCCGTCGAGCAGAGCGGCCGGGTCGACCACCGGGCGGGGGGCGCCGTCCCGGTAGTACGCGTCGCGGGGCGGCGGCGGACCGTCGAACGCGCCCTGGAAGAGGTCGTGCGGAACCTCCTCCTCAGGGGCACCGTCATCGGTGTCCTCCGGGGGAGGCGGGGCCGCGTCGTCCTTGTGCTGGAGGCCGGCCAGGAAGCTGTCGTCAAAGAGGCTGCTCATCGCCTACCGAGTCTAGGCGGCCCCACTGACAGCGGGCCCCGGATTCCGCCACACCGTCCGTGACCCCGCACTCACACCCCTTCCGAAGATCACGTCCCGAGGGTCACGCCCCGAAGGTCACGAAAATGTATCGGGCATATCGAACATCAGGCTTCCCACCCGTCACAGGGATTGGCTACGGTGCTGCGCGAGCGGCCCGTACCCCCCTCGGCGAACCGCGCCGGAACGGTCCCCTCACGCCGAATTCGCGCCGCCCGCAGGGTGGTTCGGAACCGGGGACCCACACGCATCACCGGGGTGAATCGGCCCGTACCCCCACATACGCGGGCCGTAGGGCGCGCCTTCCATGAGCCCGAACCCGACAGCTAACCCGGTAGGCGGTCCACGGAAGGAATGCCTGCTTTGGCATCGCATCGCAAACCGCGTACCCGCGCCACGTCGCTGATACGTTCCACCGCTCCCGGGGTCGGCGTCACCACCGCCGCCCTGGTCACCGTCGGTCTGGTCGCCCAGTCCGCACAGGCCACGCCCGCCTCGCCCAAGCCGTCGGTCGAAGAGGTGCAGAAGAAGGTCGACGACCTCTACCGGCAGGCCGGGACGGCGACCCAGAAGTACAACGCGGCCAAGGAAGCCACCCGGCAGCAGAAGGAGAAGGTCGGTGCGCTCCTCGACGACGTCGCGCAGCGCACCGACGATCTCAACGAGGCCAGGCGCTCGCTCGGCACCTTCGCCGCCACCCAGTACCGCAGCGGATCGGTCGGTCCCACGGCCGCGCTGCTCCTGGCGCACGACCCTCAGTCGTATTTCGATTCCAGACGGCTGATGGCGCGGGCCACCGACCGGCAGAAGAAGCTCGTCGCCGACTACGGCGCACAGCAGCAGGCCGCCGCGAAGCACCGGGCCGTGGCGACCCGGGGGCTGGAGCGGCTGACCACCTCGCAGGCCTCGCTGCGGGAGTCCAAGCAGGAGGTGCAGGACAAGCTCGGGCAGGCGCGCGGGCTGCTGTCGCGGCTGACCACCGAGGAGAAGGCCAAGCTCGCGGAGCTGGAGCGCAAGCGCGAGGCGGAGGCCAAGCACAAGGCGGACGAGCTGGCGCGGCAGCAGGCGGAGGCGGCGAAAGAGTCGGCCAGGGAGAAGGAGCGGGAGAAGGCAAAGGAGAAGACACCCGGGCAGGGGTCCGGATCCGGATCGGGGTCAGGCACGGGTACGGGCTCGGGTACGGGTACGGGTACGGGTACGGACACTGGCTCGGGGTCCGGCAACGGCTCCGGCTCCGGCTCCGGCTCCGGCTCCGGAAGCTCGTACTCCACCAAGGCCGCGAAGGTGCTGGACTTCGCCCGCGCCCAGATCGGCAAGCCGTACATCTGGGGTGCGACCGGCCCCTCCTCGTATGACTGCTCGGGGCTGACCCAGGCCGCCTGGCGGGCCGCCGGGGTGACCCTGCCGCGGACCACCTGGGACCAGGTGAAGGTCGGCACCCCGATCGCGACGAAGGACCTCAAGCCAGGTGACCTGGTGTTCTTCTACGACGACATCAGCCACGTCGGCATCTACAAGGGCAACGGGATGATGATCCACGCGCCGAAGCCGAACGCGAAGGTGCGCGAGGAGTCGATCTACTACATGCCGATCTACGGGAGCGTACGGCCGGCCTGACCGGCCCCGCCGGGACTCAGGTCCAGAGGACGGCGACGAAGATGTTGACGACCGTCAGCCCGCCGACCGCGCCGAACAGGGCCTTCTCCACCTTCTCGTCATCGCGCTTGACGTAGACGAGGCCCAGGATCACCACCAGGATCGCCAGCTTGATGCCGAGCTTGACGTTGTTGAGGGAGTGGTCCTGGGCCTGGTTGAGGCCGACCAGGGCGATGCCGGTGACCAGCATGGTCAGCGCACCGTGCAGCATCGGGGGCGTGAAGCGGGCGGTGCCCGCGCCCATCGCCTTCATCTGGGTCAGGAAGCCGCCGAGGAGCGAGGCGATGCCGATGATGTGCAGTCCTACGAAAACATTGATCAGTACGTCCATGGGGCGGAGCCTAGCCAGGCGTTAGCAGGGGGACGGTGGCAGGGCGGACCGTTCCGCCCCATCGGTCACAGTGGGCGCGGAATTGGTACCTCCGCATCCTTACTGTCGATCATCGGCGACCAGTAATCGACGTCTTCCTGCCATTAGCGCTCATTCGAAGGCTGTGCCGTGACGTCCAGGTTTAGCGTCCCTCCCCAGACGGCCGACTCCCCTCCCCCACCCGGCCGGACGGAACCGTGGAAGGACGTGAACGCCCTCGTGGCAGCGCACCGGAAGCCCAAGCAGCGCTCACTCACCGGCAGCACCGCTCGTACCGCCCGTACCACCGCGTTCACCCTCGCACTGGCAGGGGCCGCGGGCGCCACCGTGCTGGAGGGCACCGCGCAGGCGGAGCCGACGCTCACTCCGGCACAGATCAAGTCGAAGATCGACAAGCTGTACCACGAAGCCGAGGTCGCCACCGAGACGTACAACGGCGTGCAGGAGAAGGCCGAGCGGACGAAGAAGTCGCTCAACCAGCTGCGGGACGAGGCGGCACGCAGGACGGAGCGGCTCAACGCCGCACGCGGCTCGCTCGGCTCGCTGGCCGCGTCCCAGTACCGCACCGGGGGCATCGAGCCCGCACTGCAGGTCGTTCTGACCTCGGACCCCGACCAGTACCTGGAGCGGGCCTCGATCGCCGGGCGGGCGGGCGACCGGCAGGCCGCCAAGGTGCAGGGCGCACAGCGGCAGGTCGCCGAGATCGCCCGACTGCGCGGCAGCGCCGACCAGAGGTTCACCGAACTCGCCGAGCAGAAGGGCGAGTTGAAGAAGCAGAAGGCGAAGATCCAGGAGAAGATCTCCGGCGCCGAGCAACTGCTCTCCCGGCTCACCGCCGACGACCGCGCCCGGTACGCCGCCCAGGATGGGCACGGCGAGGCGGGTGGCGGCGGCGACCGTGCCAGTCGCGGGGATCGCACCGAGATGCCGCGCGGCAGCGTCCGGGCACCCAACGCCCGTGCCTCGCAGGCCGTTTCTTTCGCGTACTCCGCTCTGGGAAAGCCCTATGTCTGGGGTGCCACGGGCCCCGCCTCCTTCGACTGCTCGGGCCTGACCCAGGCCGCCTGGCGCTCTGCCGGGGTGGCGCTCCCGCGCACCACCTACACCCAGATCAACGCGGGAGAGCGTGTCTCGCGTTCCCAACTCGCGCCGGGAGATCTGCTGTTCTTCTACTCCGGCATCACCCACGTCGGGCTGTACATCGGCGAAGGCAAGATGATCCACGCCCCGCGGCCCGGCGCCCCGGTGCGGATCGCACCGATCGACGAGATGCCGCTGACGGGGGCGACACGGCCTGCGTGATCGACAGGGTCGGGCGCGCTTCGCGGGGTAACCGCCTCTATGAGGCCGTGGCCGCCACGGCCTCATAGAGGGAGGCACAGTCATGCCGGGCATCATCAACAAAATCAAGAGTTACGCGCGCAGCCCGCAGGGCCGCCGCACCATCGCCCGAGGCCGCCGCGAGGCCGCCGACCCGCGCCGGCGCTCACAGGCCAAGCAGCTCCTGAACCGACTGCGCGGCGGGCGCAGCCACGGCCGACGGTACTGAGGACCGGAGCCGCTACTTGCCGAACCGGAGCGTCGCTACTTGCCCAGCTGGTCCGACAGCCACCGGAAGACCTCCGGCACCTGCTGCTTCCACACGCTGGTGCCGTGGGGCCCGGTCAGCTTCATGACCCGCACCGTCGTCGGCGCCTTCGCCACCCCCTTCATGGCGTTCCCCGCCTCGAAGCCGTCGCCCGCCGCACCCGACATGAACAGGGCGGTGCGCGGCGGCTTCCCGCCCTTGGTCGCCGCCTTCAGCATCACGTACGGGTTGTTGGCGTGCCGCAGTTCGGGGGTCGCGGCGGTGAGGGCGGCGGGCTCGCCACTCGGGTCGTTGAAGCCGGAGAGGCTGACGCCCGCGCGGTAGCGGTCCGGGTGGGCGACGGCGAGCTTGGCGGCGCAGTGCGCGCCCGCCGAGTAACCGCCGACGGCCCAGTCCGCGGCCTTGTCCGAGGCGCGGAAGGTGTCGAAGACCATCTTCCGCACGTCGACGCTCAGCCAACTGTCCGCGTTGACCTTGCCGGGGATGTTGGCGCAGCCGGTGTCGGTCTGGTCGCCGAGCAGGGTGGTGCGCGGCGAGACCAGGATGAACGGCTTGACCTTGCCCTGCTTCATCAGGGGCCCCAGCTGCTTGTTCACCTCAAGGGTGCCGAACCAGGCCTTCGCGGATCCGGGGTAGCCGGGCAGCAGCTGGACCACCGGGAACTTCTTGTCCTCGTACGCCGGGTCGTCGTACTGCGGCGGCAGCCACACGTACACCTCGCCCTCGGCCCCGGAGATCCGGCCCTTGAGCTCGGTGACCTGGACGCCCGGCCCCATCCTGGCGTCGTCGACCGGCTTGAACTTCGCGACTTCCTTCGGCTGCTCGGACAGCTTCTGACCGCCCGTACCGTCGGGGCCGAGGTCCGTGGCCGTCCCCGCCCGGTCCGTCGTCCCGAGCAGGTCCTCCCAGGTGTCGTAGAGCCCGTTGGCGTTGTTCACCCCGACGAAGACCACCATGATGGCGGTGACCTGCGCGAACCCCAGCATCAGCAGCCGTACGAAGCCGCGCACGGCTGCGGGTCCGCGCACCCGGCTCCACAGGGCCAGCGGCAGGACGACCGCGACCACGAGCAGGGCTATCGCGGTCACGAAGAAGGGGGTCCCCGTCAGACTCATCACGTGGGTACTAGATGGCCTGATCGCCGCCGCGGTTGCCCGCTTTCACGTGTCTGTCACCTGACTCACACCCCTGCCGCACCTGAACGCCCGGTGAAGCCGCAGGTCAGACCAGCCGCCGGGCGATCGCCCAGCAGGTCAGACCAGCCGCCGGGCGGTCGCCCAGCGGGTCAGCTCGTGCCGGTTGGACAGCTGGAGCTTGCGCAGAACCGCCGAGACGTGCGACTCGACCGTCTTCACGGAGATGAACAGCTGCTTCGCGATCTCCTTGTACGCATAGCCGCGCGCGATCAGACGCAGCACCTCACGCTCCCGCTGGGTGAGCCGGTCCATGTCCTCGTCGGCCGGCGGCGCATCCGTCGACGCGAACGCGTCCAGGACGAACCCGGCCAGCCGCGGCGAGAACACCGCGTCCCCGTCCTGCACCCGGAACACCGAACTCACCAGGTCGGCGCCGGTGATCGTCTTGGTGACGTAACCCCGCGCACCGCCCCGGATGACGCCGATGACGTCCTCCGCCGCGTCGGAGACCGACAGCGCCAGGAACCGCACCGGCCGCTCGGCGTCCGACATCAACGGCGCACACCTGCGCAGCACTTCGACCCCGCCGCCGCCCGGCAGGTGCACGTCGAGGAGGACCACCTCGGGCCGGGTCGCCGTGATCACGGTGACGGCCTGGTCGACGTCGGCGGCCTCGCCGACCACCTCGACGCCGGTCGCCGCGGTCTGGCCGATCTCGGCCTGCACCCCGGTGCGGAACATCCGGTGGTCGTCGACCAGCACCACCCGTACGTGCCTGGCCTGTCCCTGCTCCGTCTGTGCGCTCTGCTCGGTCATGCGTCCGCCGCCCTCTCCGTCTCAAGCTCGACTTCCGTGCCCCCGTCGGGCGCGGAACGCAGCCGTGCCGTGCCGCCGTGCCGTTCCATCCGGCCGATGATCGATTCTCGTACGCCCATCCGGTCGTCCGGAATCGCGTCGAGGTCAAAGCCGGGTCCCCTGTCCCGCACGGACACGAAGACCGTGCGGCCCTCGACCTCCGCGAAGACCTGTACCGCCCCGCCCTCGCCACCGTACTTGGCGGCATTCACCATTGCCTCGCGTGCTGCCTGCATCTGTGCCGAGAGCTTGTCGTCCAGCGGGCAGTCGCCGACCACCACCACCTCAAGAGGCACTCCGTGCTTGTCCTCCACCTCGGCGGCCGCGCGCTTCACCGCTTCCGCGAGAGTGGTGGGTTCCTCGTCCTCGTCCTTGCCGGTGCCCTCCGGCTTGTACAGCCAGTTGCGCAGCTCCCGCTCCTGGGCGCGGGCCAGCCGCCGTACCTCCGAGCCGTCGTCCGCGTTGCGCTGGATCAGCGTCAGGGTGTGCAGTACGGAGTCGTGGACGTGGGCGGCGACCTCGGCCCGCTCCTGGGCGCGGATGCGCATCAGGCGCTCCTCGGACAGGTCCTGCGTCATACGGACGAGATATGGGCCGGCCAGCAGCCCGATGCCCGCGATCACGGCGAGCGCGGCCGTCAGTACGTTGCCGAGCTGGGCGGCCGAGCCGCGCACGACCAGGAAGACCGTGAGGCCGACCCCGACCAGGGCGACGCCCGCGAGACCGCGCAGCACCTGGAGCATCCGGCGGCGGCTGCCGCCCTCCGTCCAGTGCGCGCGGCGGGCGTTGTCGGCCTGCCGCCACACCAGTACGACACCGGCACCGGTCAGCAGCAGCGGCCACACGTACCGACCGGAGCCGGCCGTGTCCACGCTGCTGACGAAGATCGCGGCGCCGATGCACAGAGCGACCAGTGCGGCGATCTGCCCCTTGTCCGGGACCCGCAGCCTGCGCCGCCCGTCGGGGAGGGTCTCGAAGGCGCTGCGCGGCTCGGCGCCCACCCCTCCGACCCCCAGCGGCACGAAGAACCAGAACACCGCGTAAACCAGCGCGCCCAGCCCCTGCATCAGGAACAGGGCGAAGAACGCGATCCGCACCCAGGCGACCGGCAGCCCCAGGTGCCCGGCCAGACCTCGGGCGACCCCGCCGAGCATCCGCCCGTCCGCGCTGCGGTAGAGCTTGCGCGGGGGCGGGGCCGCCGAGTCCTGCTCGGCGGCGGGTGGGCGGGCCGCTCGGCGGCTCGGGGCGGTGGACGACATGCCTTGATGGTCACACGGTCGCAGGGCCCGGCACATGGGGGAAAACCCCAGAATCCCCTGAGGGAAACCGCAGGGTGGGGCCTGCGGAAATCAGGGATCAGCCAGGGTCGCCCCAGGTGCCGCGGGCGACGGATGCCGGTCACCATGGGTCGTATGACAGTCCACGACGAACCGGTGGCCACCGCGGCCCCGGGCCCGGCGGGTCCCGCGGATCCGGCCGACGGGCCGAAGCCCCAGCTGCGCCGCAGCCGCCGTCACAAGACGGTCGGCGGTGTCTGCGGCGGCCTCGGCCAGTACTTCGACGTCGACCCGGTGATCTTCCGAGTCGTGCTCGCGGTGACCGCCGTGACCGGCGGCATCGGACTGATCGCGTACGGCTTCGCCTGGCTGCTCGTACCGCAGGAGGGCGACGAGGAGAACGAGGCGAAGCGGCTGCTGACCGGCCGGGTCGACGGCCCGGCCCTGATCGCGGTGCTGCTCGCTCTGGTCGGCTGCGGCATGTTCCTGTCGATGCTGCACAACGGCGGCGTCTTCGGCTTCTCCGTCATGCTCATCCTGGTCGTCGGCGCCAGCGCCATGTGGTCCCGGCAGCGCCGGGCCACCGCTGCCTTCTCGGAGGAGCCGGGGGCGACCCAGGTCGCGGACGTGGCGGCACCCCCGGAGACCAAGGCGCCGCCGATTCCCGGCGCCCCGTCCTGGTGGCGCGACCCGATCGTCAAGGACGGCACGACCGGGCCCGTCCCGCACGGCTACCTCTGGGGGCCGTCCGCGGAGGCCGTCGACGTCCGCCCCTCAAAGAGGAACGGGTACGGGGTGCGCCGTGACCCGCGTCCCCGCTCCTTCGGCGGCCTGACCTTCTTCGCCGCGCTGCTCGCCGGTGCGGTGGGCACGGCCGCTACCTGGCACGCGGGGCCCCTGGGCACCAGCCTGGCGACCGGTCTGGCGTGTGCGCTCGCGGTGTTCGGGGTGGGCCTGGTGCTCGCGTCGTTCCTCGGCCGGGTGGGCGCGGGCACGATCTTCCTGGGCCTGCTCACGGCCGGTCTGCTGACGGCCGCTTCGGCCATCCCCAAGGACATCACCACCGACTGGGTCCGTAGCGACTGGCGTCCGGCGACGGTCGAGGCCGTCCAGCCCATGTACGAGCTCGGCGCCGGCGAGGGCCACCTCGACCTCAGCAAAGTGGTCGTGCCGAAGGGCAGCACCGTGACTACCAGGGTCGAGGTCGGTGCGGGCACCCTGCGCGTCGTCGTCCCCAAGAACGTGACCGTGCAGGTCGACATGGAGGTGGGGGTGGGCGACATCGAGCTGCCCGGACAGAGCCCGGAGGACATCGACATCCGCACCGATCAGCAGCAGGTCCGCACCCTCTACCCGCCGTCCGGCGGGAATCCCGCGGGCACGGTCTCCCTGCACCTCGAAGTCGGCGTCGGACAGGTGGCGGTGGAACGTGCTGCGTCATGACTTCCTGCCCGGACGCGCGGTCCTGGGCCTCACCTTCCTGACCGCGACCGTGCTGTACGCCGCCGACGCGAGCGGCACCTGGGACACCCCGTGGTGGACCCTGCTCCCGGTGATCTTCGGCGGCCTCTTCGTGTCGGCGGTCGCCGGCTGGATCGGCTACGGCATCCGGCGGCGCCGCAAGGCCCGCATCGCGTCCAGGGAGAACACCGACGCCCCGGCCAGCACCAACGGCAGCCACGCCATCAGATAGGCGAGGTCGTTGCCGTAGTAGTACGGCGTGGTCTGCCAGCTGACGGTGAGCCAGAGGCTGAGCGAGATCAGCGCCCCGCCGACGGCGGCGACGCGGGCGAAGAGGCCGAGCAGCGTGCCGATGCCGACGAGGAGTTCCCCGATCGCGATGGCGTGGCCGAAGCCTTCGGGGGCCTTCAGTGCCAGGTCGACGAGCCAGGGCACGGCGGAGCTGTCGCGCACCGACGTCATCAGGGCGCCGATCGAGCCGTCACCGCTCGCGGCGAGGAACGCGCTGTCGGTGAGCTTGTCGAGGCCCGCGTAGATGAAGGTGATACCGAGGAAGAGCCGCAGGGGCAGCAGCGCGAAGCGGCTCGCGCTGTGCTTCCAGCCCCGCGGTTCGTTCGTCCCGTACGCGCGTGTGCCGCCCGTCCCGTACCCGTATGCCATCGCCGGCCCCGCCTTCCCTCACGCCTCACGTCCCGTCACTTGACCATACGTTCGACGGGCGGGTGGGGCTCAGCAGCGGCCGCGGCGGTGTGGTGGTGCGCGGTCGGTGTGGTGGTGCGCGGTCGGTCAGTCGGTGACGTCGATCAGGCAGCAGTTCGTCTCCACGCCCGCCGCCGTCACCACCTGTACCTCGACCCGGCCCGGCTCCACCTCGACGGGGACCGGCACGGTCAGTGCGCTGTCGGTCGGATTGGCGAAACCGCCGGGCACCGGCACCAGCGGGACGTGCACATGGACCGTCCCGATCCGTACCACCATGCGGGCCAGCCGGTCCGGGGTCTGTGCCCCGGGCGGTACGAAGCCGGCGCCCCGGATCTCGATGTCGTCGCCCGTGCGGACGGGGCCGTCGAGGTCGCCCGCCTCCCTGGCACGGACCACGGACAGCACGACCGGACGCCCGCCCTCCGCGTACTTCCCGGCGAAGTACGTGGCCGCCGACACCACCACGAGGAGGGCGAGCCCCCACGGCAGGTCCGGCAGCTGCTCGGGCCGCCTGGCGAGTCGTACGGCGGAGAAGACGACTGCCACGGTCGAAACGAGAACGTACTGGACGTCGCCGAAGTTCCCCCGCCCCGAGTCGTCGGTCAGCAGGTCGGCGACGCGCGGCCGGTCGGCCCGTACCTTCTGGAGGGTCTGCTTCAGCACACGCACGCCCACCACCCGCCGTACGATCACGGCGATCGCGCAGGTCAGCGCGAGGACGGTCAGCACACCGGCGCCCCGAGCCAGTTCGAGCCCCGCGATCAGGGCGTCACGGTCGGCCGGGTTCGACGCGCCGGCCAGCTGCACGGCGAGCACCAGCACCGCGAAGACCGTGAGCAGCACCCAGGACGCGGCGACGGCGCGCGAGGTGGAGAGCCGGTTGTCCTCGCCGATCAGCGGGGCGAGCAGCCCGCCGCGCGCCCGGTGCGCCCTGGCGGCTCCCGTCAGCAATGTGGCGGTGACGAGCGCGGCGACAAGTCCGGCGGTACGGGCGACGGTCCACCCCGCGCCGATGGCGGTGAACGCCTCGACCAGTGCGAGGACCACCACGGCCCCCCACACCACGAACAACGTCCGGCGCCACAGCAGTCGCAGCCAGACCTCACCCGCCTCGCGGGAGCGCTCCGCGACGTCCCGTGCGGACTGGGTCAGTTCGTCGGACACCCACTGCCGGGACGCTCCCGCGGAGTGCGCGACGGCGGAGGGCAGCCCCTCCCCCGTCGCCAGTTCGTCGCGCTTGGCCAGGAAGGCGGCCACCGCGCGCCGGTGGCCCTCACGGGCGCCGTTCGGGCAGTCGCCGCAGACACAACCCCCGCCGTGCCCGCTGCCGTGCGTGCTCTGTCTTGCCTCTTGCACTGCCACGGCAGTTGCCGCCCTTTCCCCGTACATCTCACTATCAACGTGTGAACGCACATGTGTTGAAAGGAAATTGTGCCGTACGGAGGGGCAGGCGCGGCCCATGGGGAGGTGGGGTGGGGTGACGGCCGGGTCAGCGCCTTGACGCCGCGGGGTCAACGCCTTGCGGGTCAGCGCCTTGACGCCGACCGGATGCCGCGCCACACGAGCAGTGCGCCGCACAGGGCGACCAGTACGCCGCCGAGCACCCACCGCAGGGCGCCGTGCTTCACCGTGTCCGCCGTGTCCTGGTGCTTCCCCCGCGCCTCGACGTGCTGGACGTCACCGATCCAGCTCTGGAGGCGCACGGTGTCTCCCACCGAGACGGCACTGGACACGGGTCCGTCGTCCTTGAAGCGCACCGGCTCGTAGACGTCGTCGGGGAACTCGGGATCACGCACGTCCAGCCTGACCCCGCCCTCGTCACTCTTCGCCGTGACCACGGCATCGACCCGCTCGATACAGGACCCGATCGCCCTCGCCGAACCGGAGCTCTCGTCGCACACCTCGGCGTCGGCGTACCAGCGCTCCCATTTGAGGTCGTTCGACCACCACAGCGCCGTGTACAGGCCGATCGCGCCCACGAGGAGACCGAGCGTCACCGGCACCGGCCCGCGCCGCCACCCTGCCCGCCACACCGCACGCACCTCGGCGATCTTCACTCCCGAACCGTACCGACCTGCACCCTCACCCCAGAAGCTCGGGTTCCACCCGGCTGATCCGGCGCCACATCGACTGGTAGTTGATCCACGCGACGAGGTCGCTGCCGATCTGGTCGCGCGTCTCGACGGCCTCCTTGTGGCCGATCAGCACCGGCTTCCCGGCCGCCCGCGCCGCCAGCTGCACCTGGCAGGAGCGCTCCAGCGTGTGGAACCACCAGGCTGCCGCGTCCACCGAGTCCCCGACCGTCAGCAGTCCGTGGTTGCGCAGTACGACCGCTTTGTTGCTGCCGAGCGCCCCGGCGATCCAGCGGCCCTCGGTCGGGTCGACGGCGACGCCCGTGTACGCGTCGTAGAGCGCGTGCGACTCGTAGAAGGCGCAGGACTCCTGGGTGATCGGGTCGAGGAGTTCCCCGAGGGCGGCGAAGGCCCTCCCGTGCACGGAGTGGGTGTGCGCGACGGCGACGACGTCGGGGCGCGCCTTGTGCACCTGGGCGTGCACGGTGAAGGCGGCCTGGTTGACGTGCCGGCTCCCCTGCACGACCTGGCCGTCCCCGTTCACGAGGATCAGATCGCTCACGGTGACGTCGGCGAAGGCGAGCCCGAAGGGGTTCACCCAGTAGCAGTCGGCGTACTCGGGGTCGCGTGCCGTGATGTGCCCGGAGACGCCCTCCTCGTACCCGTACGAGGCGAACACCCGCAGCGCTCCCGCCAACCGCTCCTTGCGGTACCGGCGTTCGTCGGCCGGGTCGTCGTGGACGGGCGGCATCGCGAAGTCGAGCCGGTCCAGGGGTACGGGCGGGGGCGCGGGTATCTCGGCGGTCATGGGGCGGAAGCTACCTCCTGGTACGGCCGGAAACCAGGGGGTGCGTGCACGGCGGCCCGCCATTTCGAGCACGGCGGCCCGCGCCTCCATACACGGCGGCCCTGCGCCTCCGTACACAGCGACGCCGCCGCCACCTCATAGAGGCGACGGCGGCGTCGGCACGGTTCAGCGCGTGGGGACTACTCCCACTCGATCGTCCCCGGGGGCTTGCTCGTGACGTCGAGCACGACCCGGTTGACGTCCGCCACCTCGTTGGTGATCCGCGTCGAGATCTTCGCCAGCACCTCGTACGGCATGCGCGTCCAGTCCGCCGTCATGGCGTCCTCGGACGAGACGGGGCGCAGCACGATCGGGTGGCCGTAGGTGCGGCCGTCGCCCTGCACGCCCACCGAGCGCACATCGGCGAGCAGCACGACCGGACACTGCCAGATCTCGCGGTCGAGACCGGCCGCCGTCAGCTCCTCGCGGGCGATGGCGTCGGCCTCGCGCAGCAGGTCCAGGCGCTCCTTGGTCACGTCACCGACGATGCGGATGCCGAGGCCGGGGCCGGGGAACGGCTGGCGCTGGACGATCTCCTCCGGGAGACCCAGCTCCTGGCCGACCATCCGGACCTCGTCCTTGAACAGCTGGCGCAGCGGCTCGACGAGCTCGAACTCGATGTCGTCGGGGAGCCCGCCCACGTTGTGGTGGGACTTGATGTTGGCGGTGCCGGTGCCGCCGCCGGACTCGACGACGTCCGGGTACAGGGTGCCCTGGACCAGGAAGGCGACCGCGGGGCCCTCCTCCTGGAGGATCTCCAGCTGCGCCTGCTCGAAGACGCGGATGAACTCGCGGCCGATGATCTTCCGCTTGGTCTCCGGGTCGGAGACGCCCGCGAGCGCGTCGAGGAAGCGCTTCTCCGCGTCGACGACCTTGAGCTGCACGCCCGTGGCCGCGACGAAGTCCTTCTCGACCTGCTGGGTCTCGCCCTTGCGCATCAGACCGTGGTCGACGTACACGCAGGTCAGCTGGTCACCGATGGCCTTCTGGACGAGGGCCGCGGCAACCGCGGAGTCCACGCCGCCGGACAGGCCGCAGATGGCGCGCTTGTCGCCGACCTGCTCGCGGATCAGGGCGATCTGCTCCTCGACGACGTTGTGCGTCGTCCAGGTCGGCTCGATACCGGCGCCGCGGTACAGGAAGTGCTCCAGGACCTGCTGGCCGTGCGTGGAGTGCAGCACCTCCGGGTGGTACTGGACGCCGTACAGCTTCTTCTCGTCGTTCTCGAAGGCGGCGACCGGCACGACGTCCGTGGACGCGGTGACGGTGAAGCCCTCGGGGGCGGCGGAGCAGGCGTCGCCGTGCGACATCCACACCGACTGCTCGTCCGGCGTGCCCTCAAAGAGGGTGGAGCCGGACTTGGAGACCTTCAGCGGAGTACGGCCGTACTCGCGGGCACCGTTGTCGTCGACGGTTCCGCCGAGCGTGGTGGCCATGATCTGGAAGCCGTAGCACATGCCGAAGACCGGGACCCCGGCCTCAAAGAGGGCGCGGTCGATGGACGGGGCGTCTTCGGCGTACACCGAGGACGGACCGCCGGAGAGGATGATCGCCTTCGGGTTCTTCGCGAGCATCTCGGACACCGGCATGGTGCTCGGGACGATCTCGCTGTAGATCCGGGCCTCGCGGACACGGCGGGCGATGAGCTGGGCGTACTGCGCGCCGAAGTCGACGACGAGGACGACGTCGGGGGCGGCGGGGGGCGCTGCGGGCACGGGCGGCCTTCCGGCGGTGAAAGGGGGTCGGGAGTGTCGATTCTACCGGGAGCGACCGATTCCCCCTGCTGTACCACTGTCCGGGCCGCCCACCGGACCCCTCTCGTCTCATCATCCGGGCCCGCGTTGGCCCCTTGTGTGCGGGTGGGGCCATAATGCCTCCCATGCGCATGCACACGACCTTCGTCTTTACCTATGGCACCCGGCCCGTCCGGCTGCCACGGTCGTGCTGCTTGTAGCAACTGACAAGCGACTTCCCAGGCGCCCCGGGCCGACAGGCCCGGGGCGTTCTGTCGTTTCCGGACCTGGTGGCCGTACGGGCGCTCCCTCACCCCAGGAGTACGGACATGAGCACCGCGCCCACCACCGCCTCCACCACCGACGTCACCGGCGCCCGCACGGAGGACGCCGCCGCCCTCATCACCGGCGCCCGTGAGCGCATCGACGCCCTCGACGACCGCATCATCGGTCTCGTCCAGGAACGGATGGCCGTATCGGCGGTCATCCAGGAGGCCCGGATCACCTCGGGCGGCCGACGGGTCAACCTGTCCCGCGAGATGGACGTCCTCGGCCGCTACAGGGACGCGCTCGGCAAGCCCGGCACGTCCCTCGCGATGACGCTCCTGGAGCTGTGCCGCGGCCGCGTCTGAGGCCGGACGGCTCCCCCGGGCCACCTCCCGCCCCCTGGTCTGCCTGCCGCCGGGGGGCGCGTGCGTTCCTCCGGTCACTCGTACGGCGCGTGACCGGAGAGAAGGCACCTTCGTTGGTCCCGGTGCCACGCGTGGCCCCGGCTGGGGCGTGTGACGTACGGGCTTGAAGCCGGTACGTCGTGGGACCTCGCTCCAGCGTGTGCGACCGGACGGCAGGGGACAGCCGGACCGGTCGCCCCAGGCGGTCGGCTCCGGGGACGCCCGGAGCCGGTCGGCAGGGATTTCCCCCTCCACACCTTCTGTATGTCCGGGGCACACCTTCTGTGCGCCCGGACTCCTAAACCTTCTTCGGCTCAACCTTCTTCGGCGGGACCGCCGGAATCTCCAGCAGCGGGAGTGGCAGCCGCAGTGCGCCGAATGCCTCCGCCGGTACGGCCGGGGACTTCGGCTCGACCGGTGCCAGGCGTACGTACGCCGCACCCTGGGCGGGACGCGGGTCCTGCTCGCCCTTGTTGGGCCACAGCGACATCGCGCGCTCGGCCTGCGCGGTGATGGTGAGCGAGGGGTTCACACCGAGGTTCGCGGAGACCGCCGAGCCGTCGACGACCGAGATGCCCGGGTGCCCGTAGAGGCGGTGGTAGGGGTCGATGACGCCGTCGTCGGCCGTCGCGCCGATCGGGCAGCCGCCCAGGAAGTGCGCGGTGAGCGGGGTGCCCATCAGTTCACCGACGTTGCTGCCCGCGAAGCCGTTGATCTCCTCCGCCAGGAGGGACGCGGCACGGCTGGCCTCGGGGATCTGCTTGGGATTGGGGGCGCCGTGGCCCTGGCGGGCGGTCAGCAGGCCCTTCCCGATGCCGCCCGGCTTGCGGTACGTGGTCAGGGAGTTGTCGAGGGACTGCATGACGAGGCCGATGATGGTCTTCTCCGACCAGCGGTGGTTGGAGAGGGAGCGGGCGGCGAGCGTGGGGTGCCTGACCACGTTGACGGCCCAGCCCAGTGCGCGCGGGAACTTCTCCGCGTACGGCACCTGGAGGATCGACATCGCGCCCATCGCGTTGGAGCCCTTGCCGTAACGGACCGGCTCGATATGAGTGTTGGCGTCCGGGTGGATCGAGGAGGTGATGGCGACGCCGCGCGTGAAGTCGACCTTCCTGGATCCGTCGGAGATACCGGGCTGCGCGCCGTGCTTCCGGCGGTAGCGGCGGTCGGTGGTCTGGGAGCCCACCAGGGCCTCGGAGTTGGTACGGGTGAGCTCGCCGAGCTTCGCGGAGATGCGCGGCAGGTGGCCGCCGTCCTTCATGGTGTGCAGGAGGGTCTGGGTGCCGTACGTGCCCGCCGCGACCACTACCTGGCGGGCGCGAAGTACCTTGCGGGTCCCCTTGCGGCGCGCGTCGGTGGGTGCGGTGGCCACGCGGTAGCCGCCGTCGGGGTGGTCGGAGAAGCCGAGGACGGACGTCATGGGGTGGATGACGGCACCGGCCTGTTCGGCGAGGTGGAGGTAGTTCTCGTTGAGGGTGTTCTTCGCGCCGTGGCGGCAGCCCGTCATGCACTCGCCGCACTCGGTGCACCCCTTGCGAGCAGGGCCTTTGCCTCCGAAGTACGGGTCGGGAACTTCCCGGCCAGGACCGGCCGTTGGAGAAGGAGAAGCACAGTCGCCACCGGCGTCCCGTCCGTCGCCGTAGAAGACGCCCACCGGGGCGAGATGGAAGGTGTCGCCCACTCCCATCGCCTCGGCGGTCGACTTCAGGTGGACGTCGGACGGGGTCATGGTCGGGTTGATGCGCACGCCCAGCATCCGCTTGGCCTGGTCGTAGTACGGAGCGAGTTCGTCCTGCCAGTCGGTGATGCCCGCCCACTGCTGGTCCTCGAAGAAAGGAGCGGGAGGTACGTAGAGGGTGTTGGCGTAGTTCAGCGAACCGCCGCCGACACCCGCCCCTGCCAGGACCATGACATTTCCCAGCAGGTGCACGCGCTGGATCCCGAACAGGCCCAGCGCGGGAGCCCACAGGTAATTCTTCAGGTCCCAGGAGTTCTTGGGCAGGGTGTCGCGGGTGAAGCGGCGCCCGGCCTCCAGGACGCCGACGCGGTATCCCTTCTCCGTGAGCCGGAGCGCGGAGACGGCACCGCCGAAGCCGGAGCCGACGACGATGACGTCGTAGTCGAACTCCTCGCGGTCGAACTCCTCGACTGCGTTCTGGTTTTGGGCAGAGCTCTCCTGCGGCACTGGCACTCCTCGTTCTTTGAAAAGTGAAAAGTGAAAAGCGAAGGGTGAATGAGGGCGACGGGGCGGCCGCCGTCAGCGCAGGCGCAGTGCCTTCATCACCTTGAGGCTGGTGGTCATGAACGCGGCGTACTTCTCGTCGTCCATCCCGAAGGACGGCGCGAGCGGGATCAGCCGCTGCTGGGCGACGGTCTGTGCCTCGGTGTACTTGAGGATTCCCTCGGAGCCGTGCCTGCGGCTCAGTCCGGACTCCTTCATGCCGCCCATCGGGGCACGCACGCTGGCGTACGCGGGGCTGTACCCCTCGTTGATGTTGACGGTGCCGGTGCGCAGCTTGGAGGCGACGGCGTGACCGCGCTTGCCGTTCTTGGTCCATACGCTCGAATTCAGGCCGTACGGCGTGCCGTTGGCCTCCGCGACGACCTCGTCCTCGTCGCGGAACCGGTAGATCGAGACGACCGGGCCGAAGGTCTCCTCGGAGCAGACCGCCATCGGGGACTCGACGCCCTCCAGGATGGTCGGCTCGTAGAAGTAGGGGCCGACGTCGGGGCGGGCGGTGGCGCCGGCCAGGACGGTGGCGCCCTTGTTGACGGCCTCCTCGACGTGCCGGGACACGGTCTCCAGCTGGCGCGGGCCGACGAGGGAGCCCAGGTCGGCGCCGTACGCGAGGGAGTTGCCCAGCCGCATCGCCTTCGTACGGGCGACGAAGCGCTGCACGAAGTCGTCGGCGATCGACTCGTGGACGTACAGCCGCTCGATGGAGATGCAGAGCTGGCCGGCGGAGGCGAAGCAGGCGCGGACGGCTCCGGCGGCGGCCTTCTCCACATCGGCGTCCTCAAGGACCAGCATGGCGTTCTTGCCGCCGAGTTCGAGGGAGACGCCGACCAGGCGGGCGCCGGCGCTCTGGGCGATCTCACGGCCGGTGCGGGTGGAGCCGGTGAAGGAGACGTAATCGGCGTGCTTGACGACCTCGGGGCCGACGACGGGGCCCTCGCCGAGGACGACCTGGAAGACCTCGGGCGGCAGGCCCGCCTCGACGAGCAGGTCACGGCCCCACAGGGCGGACAGCGCGGTCTCGGTGTCGGGCTTCATCACCAGGGCGTTGCCCGCGACGAGGGCGGGCAGGCAGTCGCCGACCGACAGTTCGAAGGGGTAGTTCCACGGCGAGATCTGACCGACGACACCGCGCGGCTGACGCTGCTCGGTCACCTTGGTGAGGACCGGTACGGCGCCGGTGTGGTGCTTGGCCTTCAGGTACGCGGGGGCCTGGCGGCCGTAGTGCCGGGCGGCCATCGCGACGGCCTGGACCTCCTCGTGCGCATGGAGGCGGGCCTTGCCGGTCTCCAGCTGGACGAGGTCGAGGATCTCGGCCTGCCGCTGGAGGACCAGGTCGTGGAAGCGCAGCAGGACCGCGGCCCGCTGCTTGACGGGCACGGCCGCCCAGGCGGGCTGTGCGGTGCGGGCCCGTTCGAAGGCGGCGGCGACGTCCTCGGGCGTGGACTCGGGCAGGTCGGCCAGCTTCTCGCCGGTGAGCGGCGCATGGCTGGCGGTCCGTCCGGAACCGACCACTCCGCGCGTCAGCTGGGCGACCACTTCGGGAGTGATCACGTCGGCCGCGGTGCGGGCGCCTGCGGGCGCTTTGGCCACGGGGTTGGTGCCGAGGGATGCCGTGAGGGCCTGCGAGTCCGTCATACGAGCGAGCGTATGGCCCGGCGGACACTTTTGGTACCCGTCGGTAATGGCTTTTCACCGGCCCCTCACGACCGCGCCAGCAGTTGCTGGCACATAGCCCCTGATCAGGTGGCTTGCCGAGTGATCGACCGACTCGGAGCCTAGAGCTCCAGGATCTTCAAGTACTTCATGACGTCGTCGAACAGCTGCTCGCCCTCGGCCGTGAACTTGCTCGCCGACGGCGCGTTCACCTCGATCCGCCAGTACGCCTTCTTGTCCTTGCCGACCACGACCCGCTCGTGCCTGTGGCGGCGGGTCGGGTCGGCGCCGCTGTCGGAGTAGTCGGTGTAGTCCACGACCGCGTCGTACGCGGGGTGCTCCTGCTGCTTGCTCTCGAAGACGCGCACCTTGGCGTTCTTCATCTCGGTCTTGTCCTTGCCGCCCTGCGCGTAGTAGGTCTCGCGCGCCTTCATGGCCGGCGGCTGGTTGTCCTTGTCGATCTCGACCCGGACGATGTGGACCTGGAAGACGTTGCCCGGTTCGTAGTAGTCCTCGGTGTTGTCCGCGCTGTCGTCGTACGACTTGTAGTCACCGGGCAGGTGGAACTCCGCCGTGACGCTCTGCAGCGCCCGGTGCATCTTCCAGCCCTCCGGCGGTTTGTCGGCCGCGAAGGGGTTCACCAGGAGCAGTACGAGCGCGAGCGCGACCACCAGCGCACCGCCGAGCAGCCCGAACCGCGCCTTCTTGCTGCGCCGGAGCACCGGCGGCACCCAGTCCGCGGCGGTCCCCGGCTGGATCACCCGGGTCACGGCCGCCGGGGGCGGCGGCGCCTGCCCCGTGGCCTTCTCCAGCGCCTGGCGCACCTCCGCCGGGTTCGGGCGGGCCGCCGGGTCCTTGTGCAGGAGCCGCATCACCAGCGTGCCGAACGCCCCGGAGCCACGGGCGGGCGTCTGCGGGTCGGCGGACAGCACGGCCTGGAGGGTGGCGGGGGTGTTGGAGCGGCGGTACGGCGACATGCCCTCGACCGCCGCGTACAGCACGACGCCCAGTGACCACAGGTCGGAGGCGGGGCCCGGTCGCTGCCCCAACACCCTTTCCGGGGCGATGAATTCGGGCGAGCCGACGAACCCGCCGGTCTCGGTGAGTCCCTGCTCGCCCTCGACCTGTGCGATGCCGAAGTCGCTGAGCACCACCCGGTCGCCCTGCCCGAGCATCACGTTGTCGGGCTTGACGTCCCGGTGCAGCACTCCCGCCTGATGGGCGGCGGTCAGCGCGTCGAGCACGGCGAGCCCGATGCGGGCGGCCTCCCGTACGTCGAGGGTGCCCTCCTGCAGCCGGTCGGCCAGCGAGTGCCCCTGGACCAGCTCCATCACGATCCACGGCTTGCCGTCCTCGACGACCACGTCGTGCATGGTGACCACGGAGGGGTGCTCGATGCGGGCGGCGGCCCGTGCCTCGCGCTGCATGCGCAGGTAGACGTTCTGCCGCTCGCGGTCGGGCAGATGGTCGGGGACGCGGGGCTCCTTCACCGCGACGTCCCGGTCGACGACGTCGTCGTGGGCGCGCCAGACCGTACCCATGCCGCCGTGGCCGAGCCGGGAGACCAGCCGGTAGCGCCCGCCGATGGTGCGGCCGGCCTCCGGGTCGGTCAGCTGGGTCGCCTGGGTGGGCACATGTGCCTGGGTGGGGCCCTGCGGTGCGTCGTACTGCGGTGATTGGGGTGCGTGCGGTGCGTTCGGCGGTCGGAGCCCGTAGCTGGTGGGCTCGTACGCCTGTCCCCCGTCGTTCGTCATGCACCCATCCTGACGGGCGCCCGCTTCCGGTGACCACTGGGCTGGTTGAGCGATACAGAGCCGTGACCGTGTCAACACCCCTGCATCACGTGCGCAGACGGGTCCGGGACGGGTCCGCGGCGGGGCTACTGCGTGGTGCTCCAGCCCTGCGTCAGGACGTCGAAGCGTTCCTTGGTCACGCCCCGCTCCGCCGCGGGTCCGGTCACGTACATCGCGTACTCGGGGCCGGTCTCGTCGATGTAGAGCATGTCCAGCGCGTAGCGCGGGCCCGCCGACCTGCCGCCCTCCCGGAACGTGAACTCCAGTACGCCGCTTTTCCGGTCGCGGTAGGTGTCCTGCTCCAACCGCACCCGGCGGAACTGGGGCAGGGTGTTGCTGATGCCCTTCTCCAGCCGGACCAGGTGGTCGTAGGGGTTGCTGTAGTCGGGCGAGGGGTCGACGTTGATACGGATGAGGTGGCGCCCGTCGTCCGGCGTGAAGTCGTACTGGCCGGGCTTGGCGTCCACCCGCTTCCAGCCGTCGGGCACGGGCAGGCTGAAGCCGTCCCCCTTCACCATGTGCCAGCCGGCCGGAGCCTCGCCCGCCTTGGGCTTGTCCTTGCCGTCGGCCGGGTCGTCGCCCTTGGCCCCGCCGTTGTCCCCGCCCTTGGCCGGGGCGTCGCCACCCTGTTGACCCGAAGAGGTGGAGGCCTGGTTGCCGCCGGTGGACGAGGAGTCGTTGTCCTTCCACTGGAGGACTCCGAATACGGCTCCACCGCCGATGACCGCCGCCGCAAGCACCAGGAGCAGCACCTTCCCGCGCCGCTTGCCCGGCGACGGCGACGGCTGCTGCTGCGTGTGCTGTTGCTGCTGCGTGTGCTGCGGCTGTTGCTGCTGCATGTGCTGCTGCTGTTGCTGTTGCTGCTGGGTGTGCCGCTGCATCTGCCCCTGCGGCGACGTGTGGTCAAACGGCGGCGTGTGCCCCGTCGGGGGGTGCCGGTAGGCATGCGGGTACTGCTGCTGTGCCCCGTACGCCGATGCGGGTCCCCCGCGCGACCCGTACCCGGACCCCGGCCCCTCCTCCCGCACCGCCATCGGCGTCGTCGGCGGAACCGGCACGGACGACTGGAGTTCCTCCTGCGACACCTGCCGCGTCGGCACGTACTCCTGCGCCGCCCTGGGCCGCCGCCCCGCCCGCGCCTCCCGCAGCATCTGCTCCGTCTCGGCGGCACTCGGACGCTCGTCGGGCTCCTTGCGCAGCAGCGCGACGATCACCGGTGCGAGCGCTCCCGCGTTGTACGAAGGTGAGGGGTCCTCCGCGACCACCGCCTGCATGGTGCTGATCGGCGAGGTCCTACGGAACGGCGAGCGCTCCTCGACCGCCGTGTACAGCGTCGCGCCGAGCGCCCACAGGTCGGAGGCGGGACCCGGGCCCTCGCCCCGGATTCGCTCGGGTGCCAAGTAGTCCAGCGAGCCGACCAGTTCACCGGTCCTGGTGATCGTGGAGTCGCCCTCGATGGCGGCGATCCCGAAGTCGGTCAGCAGCACCCGGCCGTCCTTGGCCAGCATCACGTTGCCCGGCTTCACGTCCCGGTGCAGCACGCCGACGCCGTGCGCGGCGCGCAGCGCGGCGAGCACCTGAAGGCCGATCCTGGCCGCCTCCTGCGGGTCGCAGCTTCCGGTCTCCTTGAGCCGGTCCGCGAGCGAGGGCCCGTCGACGTACTCCATGACGATCCACGGCCGGTCGTCGTGCTCCAGCACGTCGTGGACGGTGACGACGCCGGGGTGGTTGATCCGGGCGGCGGCCCGCGCCTCCTTCTGCGTACGCGCGTGCAGTACGACGCGGTCGGCCTCGGCGGCGTACAGACCGGCCCGCAACTCCTTGATGGCGACGGTGCGGTGCAGCACCTCGTCGCGGGCGCGCCAGACGCGGCCCATGCCGCCGCTGCCGAGGACGTCACCCAGGCGGTAGCGCCCGGCGAGCACCTGGCCCGTTTCCGTACCGCTGCCCGTACTGCTGCCCGCGCCGCCGCTCGTACCGCTGTTGGCGTTCTCCATGATCCGGCTCACCGCCCCGTGTCTCAGGGGCACCAGGTTACGGATCAGGGTTCCGGAGGTGGAACACAGGGGCGATCACGAGACCGCACCGTGACACGTTCGTCCCCTACGCACCGTGATACGCCCTGTGTACGACGCCACTTGCGCTGCCCGCACCGCTCGCGCCACTTGTGCCGCCCGCACCGCTCGCGCTACTTGGTCGACCGGTAGTGCAGCACCGCCGCCTCGTACACCTCGCTCACCTCGTCACGCTGCGACTCCGGGCCGATGACCTGGATGATGTGGTACGTCCCGCCGACGATCATCGCCTTGTTGCGCACGAAGACGTCCCGGCCGCTGCTGTCCTTCCAGGTGAACTGGCCCTCCGCCGCCGCCTGTTGGCCGACGCTGATCCGCCGCAGCCCGGACTGCTGGGCCCAGGTGGAGTCGCGCAGGGGCTGCAACTCCTGCTCCTCCTTGAGCTGGTACACCATCGGGTCGCCGCCCTTGGCCTTGACGGTGTCCCGGCCGGGAACGACGACGATCTCGATGTCGTACCCCTGGTAGCGGACCTGGCGGCTGCCGTTCATCGGCGTCCGCCGCCAGTTCTTGTCGACGGCGATCTGGAAGCCGCCCTCGTCCTTGCGCAGGACATACCCGGAGGGCAGGCCCGAGGCCGGGTTCTGGGTGGGCGGGGGGTCGGCTGCCGGGGACTTCCCCTGGCCCTGATCGTTGCCCTGCCCCTTGCCCTGGTCGTTGCCCTGGCCCTTGCCCTGACCGCCGTCCGTCCCGCCGGTGGGCGGGTCGTCGGAGCGCTCGGGTGCGGGCTGCTGCTGGTCGGGCTGCGCCCCACCGGACTGCACTCCACCGGACTGCGCGGGCTGGTCGCTGCCCGTGTTCTGCCCGCTCGGCTCCTCACTCCCGCCGCCCTTCGGCAGGAACATCACGGCGTACACGACGGCCGCCGCGAGCCCGGCCAGTACGAGCACCAGCAGCCACCGCCCCATCGAGCGCGGCTGCCGCGCCCCGATGCGCGGCTCCCGCTGCACACGCGGGGCGCGCGGCGCCCGCTCGCGGGCCGCCTTCTCCCGGCCCTTGTCCTTGCCCTGCTTGTGCCGGTGCCGCCCGTGCTGCGACGCACCGCGCCGCTTGCGTACGAGCTCGCCCCTGCGCCGTACGATCGGCAGCCGCGTGGCGTCCGGCGGCGACGGCAGCGGTACGACCTTGGTGCCCGCGTCAGGCTCCGGCGCGGACCGTACGAGCGAACGCAGCCAGCCGCGCAGCTCCTCGAAGTCCGGCCGCTCGGTGGGGTCCTGGCGCAGCAGCGACTCGACGACCGGCCGCAGCGGACCGCACTCCTCCGCGAAGGCGGGCGGCTCGGCGCACACCATCTGCACCAGCTCGGCGGTGTTGTCCTCCGGGTAGGGCGCATGCCCCTGCACGACACGGAACAGCAGTGCGCCGAGTGCCCACAGATCGGTGGCGGGCCCGATCGGCGGCGCCAACTGCCAGTTCTCGTACACGGGCCCGGCCTGCTCGGGCGCCCACCGCTCGGTCACGGCGCCGATGACCGCGATCCGGGTCTGGCGGGCGCGCTCCGCCGCGAGCGGCGTGCTGGGGCCCCGGTAGGGCAGCCCGGCGATGACGTCGTCCCAACGACCGCTGCCGCCAGGCGACTTGGCTGGAACCGGAACGGTGGACGGGGCGGCCGCGACGGACGGGGAGGATCCGGCGGGCGGGGCGCCCTGGCCGACGCGTACACGGTCGAGTTCCTGCCCGTGCCCGGACTCCGCAGGGTGGCTGTGCCGCAGTTCGTCGGCGCGCAGTGCCTCGCCGCCACCGCCCCGGGGCATGACCCCGTGCCAGGCCGTCCCGGGACCTTGTCCCGTGACCCGCTCGACTCCCTCGCCGGGGTTTCCCCGATCGCCCAGCTCCCCTCGCTCACTTCGGGAAGCCGTGCCGGAGGGCAGGCTTCCGAAGGGCGAAGTGGTTCCCTGGCGAGGCCGGTTCGGCGAATCGCCGTAGGGAGAGACGGGGCCGGTACCGGCCGCTGCGGCGCCGTACGGTGACACCGCGCGGGTGCCGGTGCCTGTGCCTGTGCCAGTGCCGGTGCCTGTCCCCGAGTCCGTTCCTTCTGTGGCGGCCGTGCCGGACCCCGCCGCCGGGTCCTGGAGGTACGGGCTGCGCGGCGGGTCGACGGCCTGGCGGCGCTGGTCCTCGGTGGCCCTGGCCGCCGCCCGCGCACCCGCCCGGTACGCGGCTATCGCCCCGGCCCTGGCCGCCCGCGCGTCGCCCGCCGGGGGCGAGGCAGGAAGCACCGGCTCCACTCCTGCACCCCCGGCCGGCTGCCCTGCTGCCCGGCCCAGGAAGTCCGTGGGAAGCGCCGGAAGCGCGGGCCGACCGGAACCGGACGCACCACCCGGCGCCACATGCCCGCGCGGCACCGGCACCGAGGCCTCGCCCCAGCCGTCCGTGCCACCGCCTGGCCCGCCCGGTGGTCCCGACGGCGACACGGGGGCGGGTCCCGCTCCCGCCCCGGGGATCGGCGCATACCCGCACAGCGCCTCCTCGGCCGCGCCCGCCGCCAGCCCCGTCAGCACGATGCGGCCGTCGTCGCAGACCAGCACCGTGCGGACGGTGATGTTCCGGTGGGTCCAGCCGTGCGCGTGCAGCACCCGCAGCGCGGTGAGCACGTCGGAGGCGACCTCGGCTGCCCGGTACGGGCTGAGCGGGGCCTCGGCGAGCAGTGCCGCGAGCGGCCGCGCCGCCACCAGTTCACTCACTATCCACAGCGAGCCGTCTTCCTCGAAGACGTCGAAGACCTGGTCGAGCCGGGGGTGGTCGGGGATCTGCGCGGCGGCCTGCGCGGCCTCGATGGCGCGCCGCACGGCCGGATCGCCGGACCGGCGCGGCGCGCCCCGCCCGCCTGCGGGCCTCCGGTGCACCGGCCCGCCCTCGCCGTCGACGAACTCCGCGTCGACCACCTCCGGCAGCGGTACCTGCCGTACGAGAACCTCCTGGCCGCTGTACCCGTCAAAGGCCCGCGTCTCCACCAGGTCGTACTCGTCGGAGGGCGGCAACGGCAGGCGGTAGCGGTCGGCAAGCACCCGTCCCGCGTAGTCGTCCACGACGCCTCCCCAAAGCGCGCTTTTCCCCGCTGTCCCCGGTCGTCTGCGCCGACCACCGGGACTGATCTTCGTGACCATCGGGACCGCTCGAAACCATCAATTCCGGTCGTTTACCGGCGTATTGCGGCTGCGTACGGTCCACGGCGTCTCACGATACGTGGCAATACCCCGTCGCGAGGCGGTGTCAACGCATCCGGGTCAACTCCGGGTCAAACGCGCTTCCATGCGCCCCGGTCAGTCGGTCGGCTTGAACGTGGCGAACGCGGTGTCGCGCAGCTTGGTGCACTCCGCGCCGTTCCACTCGGCGTCCGGGCAGCTCACCATGATCGAGTAGCCGTGCGTCGCGTCCACCCGGAAGCCCCGGTTGAGCACGTGGACCCGCTGGCCCTTCTGGTCGCGCTTGAACTCCCAGTCGGCGGTGGTGGGGTAGCCGTTGTAGGAGACGGGCCTGATGCCGATCTGATCGAAGTTGGTGCTCAGGGCCGCGGTGGTCGCGACCGACTTGGCCCAGGCGGCAGCCGCGTCAGTACCGGGGCTGCCGTTGAAGTCGACCTGAACGCGCGGGAATCCGCCGTCCTTCTTGTTGTATATCCCGCCGGAGTTCTGACCCGCTATGGCCGTTTTCCGGTACCCGTCGGGCATGGCCATCGAGAAGTGGAACTGGCTGTCGCTGACCGTCGTGAACCCGGCCGGCACCGCGTCACCGGCAGGCTTTTCGGCGGACGGGCCACCGGGCGGCTTGGTTTTGCCGGTGTTCCCGCCCGTGCCGCCGCCCGCCCCGTTGCCCTTGTCCGGGTCGGTGCCCTTGCCCTTGTCGGGGTCCTTGTCCGCGTTCTTGCTGCCGCCGGCCGTCGCCCCGCCAGAGGTGGACGTGCCGTTCTTGCCTTCGTCGCCGGGCGTGTCCTTGTTCAGCGCGAGCGCGATCACCGTGCCCAGCACGGCGAGCGCGGCCACCAGCGCGACCACGAGCAGCGCCCGCTTGCGCGTGGCGGGCGACATGCCGCCGACGGTCCCGGGCGACGTACCGCCGCCGCCCGAACCGGAACCGGACGACTGCATCGCTGCAGCCGGACCGGCCACCGCCGGAGCGACCGGAACAGCGGCCGCAGCAGCGGGCGCGGCCTTCGCGGGCTTCTCCATCCGCACGGCGGCCGGCTTCTTCGCCTTCGCCGTACGGGGCGCCTTCGCCGAACGGGGCTCCTTCGTCGTACGGGGCGCCTTCGGCTCCGCAGAAACCGGCGGAAGCGGCGGAAGCGGAACCACCTTCGTGGCGTCCGACCGCGCCAGCTCGTCGCCGGCCTCGTCCGCCTTGTCCAGCTGGGTGAGCACGTCGTTGAGGAGCGCCCGCGCGCCCGCGTCGTCGAGCCGCTGCGCCGGGTCCTTGACGAGCAGCCCGTAGATGACCTCCTCCAGCGGTCCCGCGTTCTTCGGCGGGTCGACCGGCTCGGTCATCACGGCGGTCAGCGTCGCGATCGCGGACCCCTTGTCGTACGGCGGAACCCCTTCCACCGACGCGTAGATCAGACCGCCCAGCGACCACATGTCGGCGGCGGGACCCGGCTTGTGGCCGCGCGCCCGCTCCGGCGAGATGTACGAGGGGGCGCCGACCAGCATGCCGGTGGAGGTGATCGAGGGGTCGCCCTCGACCTGGGCGATGCCGAAGTCGGTCAGGACGACCCGGCCGTCCTCGGCGATCAGTACGTTCGACGGCTTGACGTCGCGGTGCAGGATGCCCTGCCGGTGCGCGGCACGCAGGACGTCGAGGATCGCGAGCCCGACCTCGGCAGCCCGACGCGGCGTCAGCAGGCCGTCCTCACGGATCGCTTCGGCGAGCGACTTGCCCTCGACCAGCTCCATGACGATCCACGGCCGGTCGTCCTCGTCGACGACGTCGAAGACCGTGACGGCGCTGTTGTTGCGAATCCGGGCGATCGCCTTCGCCTCGCGCAGGGTGCGGGTGATCAGGCGGCGCTTCTCGTCCTCGTCGATGGCGGTCGGGAAGCGCAGCTCCTTGACTGCGACGGTCCGGCCGAGCGTCTCGTCGACGGCCCGCCACACGGTGCCCATGCCGCCCCGGCCGAGCACGTCACCGAGCCGGTAACGCCCGGCCAGCAGGCGGCCCTCGACCTCCTTGGAGGTGTCCGACGCGGCATCCCTGGCAGCTTCCGCCGCCGCCTTCTCGTCGGCCAGCGCACCCCGGGACTCAGCATCCCGGAACTCGGCGTCCCCGGCCCCGCGAGTCCCCGCGCTCCCGGACTTGGCACCGCGAACCCCGGCACTCCCGGACTTGGCACCGCGAACCCCGGCATCCCCGGACTTGGCACCACGGCCGCCGGCGCTCCCGGACTTGGCAGCTCCGGCAGCTCCGGCACCTCCAGCGCCCCCCGCTACGGCATCCGCATCCGCATTCCCGGACACGCCGTCACGGACCCCCGCATCCCCGGACTCGGCGTCACGGGTCGCCGCATTCCGGGACCCAGCGTCCTTGGCAGCGTCCTGAGAATCGGCACCCCCGGCGCCCCCGGACACGGCATCCTTCTTGTCGGACACGGCATCCTGCGTGCTCTTCCGCGACTGCTCCGGCTCGTCCGACATGCGTCCCCTCTGCGATCCCTGATCTTCGCCCCGTGCCCCGGCCCGTACGAACACGTCGCAGACCTTCTCGGCGGCTTCCCCGGCGATGCGGCAACCCGCCCTGGCAGAGCCCCCATTGTCCCCCACGCGCGGACCGCCAACACCCCCGGGGCGCGGGCGGTCCGCCGCGCCCCGCGCCCGCCCCCGTACCCACCCCTACAAAGGGACGATGTCCGGCGCCCCCAGCCTGGCCGCGTCCGCCGTCAGGTCGTCCGGCTGCCGCTGCGACTCCCGCTCCGACTCGACCCGCTTCTCGTAGTGCTCCACCTCCCGCTCCACCTGCCCCTTGTCCCAGCCCAGTACCGGAGCCATCAACTCGGCACACTCCAGCGCGCTCAGCGTCCCCCGGTCGAACGTCTCGATCGAGATCCGGGTGCGCCGCGTGAGTACGTCGTCCAGGTGCCTGGCCCCCTCGTGCGAGGCCGCGTAGACGATCTCCGCCCGCAGATAGTCGTCGGCCCCGGTCACCGGCTCACCGAGCCCCGGGTCCTGCGCGATCAGCTCCAGCAGTTCCTCCGTCAGGGACCCGTACCGGTTCAACAGGTGCTCCACCCGCACCACATGAAGGCCCGTCCGGGCGGCGGTCCTGGCCCGCGCGTTCCACATCGCCTTGTACCCCTCGGCGCCCAGCAGCGGCACGTCCTCGGTCACGCACTCCGCGACCCGGACGTCCAGCGCGTGCACCGCCTCGTCGACGGCGTCCTTCGCCATCACGCGGTAGGTCGTGTACTTGCCGCCCGCGACCACCACGAGCCCCGGCACCGGATGCGCCACCGTGTGCTCCCGGGAGAGCTTGCTGGTGGCGTCCGACTCCCCGGCCAGCAGGGGCCGCAGGCCCGCGTACACCCCCTGCACGTCGTCCCGCGTCAGAGGCACGGCCAGCACCGAATTCACGTGCTCCAGCAGATAGTCGATATCCGCACTCGAAGCCGCCGGGTGCGCCTTGTCCAGATCCCAATCGGTATCCGTGGTTCCGACAATCCAGTGCCGCCCCCACGGAATGACGAAAAGAACCGATTTCTCGGTCCGGAGAATCAGCCCGGTCGTCGAATGAATTCGGTCCTTCGGCACCACCAGGTGAATTCCCTTGGAGGCCCGGACGTGGAACTGTCCGCGCTCCCCGATCAGCGCCTGGGTGTCGTCGGTCCACACCCCGGTCGCGTTCACCACCTGCTTCGCCCGGATCTCGTACTCGCCCCGGGCCTCGACGTCCTCGACGCGCACACCGACGACCCGCTCGCCCTCCCGCAGGAAGCCGATGACCCGGGCCCGGTTGGCGACGTGCGCACCGTAGGCGGCGGCGGTGCGCACCAGCGTCGCCACATAGCGGGCGTCGTCCATCTGCGCGTCGTAGTACTGGAGCGCCCCGGTGAGCGCGTCCTTCTTCAACGCCGGTGCCACGCGCAGCGCGTGCCGCCGCGTCAGGTGACGGTGCATCGGCAGCCCGCGCCCGTGCCCCGACGACAGCGACATGGCGTCGTACAGCGCCACGCCCGAGCCCGCGTACCACCGCTCCCACCCCTTGTGCTGGAGCGGATAGAGGAAGGGCACCGGCTTGACCAGGTGCGGAGCGAGGCGCTCAAGCAGCAGCCCGCGCTCCTTCAGCGCTTCCCGTACGAGCGCGAAGTCGAGCATCTCCAGATAGCGGAGCCCGCCGTGGATCAGCTTGCTCGACCTGCTGGAGGTCCCCGAGGCCCAGTCCCGCGCCTCGACGAGCCCGGTGGACAGGCCCCGCGTGACGGCGTCCAGCGCCGTGCCCGCACCGACCACGCCCGCGCCCACCACCAGCACGTCCAGTTCCCGCTCGGTCATCGCGGCGAGCGCCTCTGCGCGCTCGGCCGGTCCCAGTGTCGCTGTCCTCACTGCTGCCTCCCGTTGGTGCGGTTGGTGCGGTTGGTGCTGTCCTGTTGGGCGGGTGTGACCGGGGCCACTCCACTGATTCTCGCCGCAGGCCGGTGCTTCAGCCACCGCCTGTGGACAACCGGGGGCACGGCCCTCGCCGAGACCACCCACACGAGGACGCCAAATCCCTCATAACGGTCATATTTACGCCTAGTCTGACATTTCCTCGGCTCGAATTGTCCACAGGGCTTGCGCACTGTCCCACCTCCGGTTATTGGAGGCGGCCCGGCAGATCCGCGACCCGGAGGGACCTCAAGGGAAGGACGGCTCACACCATGCCCGCAGACCTCGCCGTCATCGGACTCGGCCACCTCGGTCTCCCCCTCGCCCAGGCCGCCGTCGCCGCCGGCATCGCCACCATCGGTTACGACACCGATCCGCACCCCGTCGCCGAGCTCTCCGCCGGCCGCCCGCCCGTGGACGGCTCGCTCTCCGCCGCCGAGATCCGCCGGATGCTCGCCGGGGGCTTCCGGCCGACCACCGACCCGGCCGAGCTGGGCCGGGTCCGTACCGCCGTCATCTGCGCCCCGACCCGCCTCGGCCCGGACCGCACCCTCGACCTGTCCGCCGTCGAGGCCGCGGCCCGCACGCTCGCGTCGCGCCTGCGCCCGCACACCACCGTGCTCCTGGAGTCGGCCGCCTACCCGGGGGCGACCGAAGAATTCCTGCGCCCCCTCCTGGAGGCGGGATCCGGCCTGCGCGCGGGCCGCGACTTCCACCTCGCGCACTCCCCCAGCCGGCTGGACCCCGGCAACCGCACCCACGACTACGCGCACACCCCCAAGGTCATCGGCGGCCTCACCCCCGCCTGCACCGAGTCGGCCGCCGCCTTCTACGGCCGCCTCACCGACAAGGTGGTACGCGCCCGCGGCCCACGCGAGGCGGAGACCGTCGGCGTCCTCGAAACCAACTTCCGGCACGTCAACATCGCCCTCGCCAACGAGATGGCCGTCCTCTGCCACGACCTCGGCGTCGACCTCTGGGACGTCATCCGCTGCTCCGAGACCAAGCCGTACGGTTTCCAGGCCTTCCGCCCCGGCCCCGGAGTCGGCGGCCACAGCGTCCCCCTGGACCCCAACTACCTCTCCTACGGCAGCCGTACGCCCGGCCACCCGCTGCGCATGGTCGGCCTCGCCCAGGAGATCAACGGGCGGATGCCGCAGTACGTCATCCAGCGCTGCGCCACCCTCCTCAACGAGCACGGCAAGTCCGCGCGGGGCGCCCGCGTCCTGCTCCTCGGTGTCACCTACAAGCCCGACCTCGCCGACCAGGAGGGCTCCCCCGCCCCCGAAATCGCCACCCGGCTGCGCGACATGGGCGCCCATCTCACCTACCACGACCCGCACGTCCCGCACTGGCGCGTGCGCGACGTCCCCGTCCCCCGCGCCGACTCCCTCTATGAGGCGGCGGCAGCGGCGGACCTGACGATCCTGCTCCAGCACCACCGGACGTACGACCTCCAGGGCCTGGCGGTAAAAGCCCAACTCCTGCTGGACACAAGGGGAGCGAGCCCGGCGGGGGCGGCTTACCGGCTCTAGCGCACCGGTACCGGTTCCCCTCGCGCAAGGAATGAACCCGAAATCCGCACACCCCCTGTCAGCGACGGCTGCTAACGTCAGGCCGCACATCCGAACTTATGCACGCTTTACGCGCGTCCGCTCCCAGGGGGGAACCACCCATGTCCTATCCCGCTCAGCCGCCCCAGCAGCCCGGTGGCAATCCGTACGCCCAGGGCCAGCCCGCCCCCGGCCAGTACCCGCAGGCTCCCGGGCAGTACCCGCAGGCGCCGGGCCAGCTCCCCCAGCAGGGGCAGTTCCCGGGCCAGCCCGGCGGTGGCCAGTTCGGCGGCGGCTTCCCGCCGCCCGCTCCGGCCCGCCGCGGCAACGTGGGCCTCGGTCTCCTGGCCGCCTTCGTGGTCGCGCTGATCGCGGCAGGCGTCTACGGCGCGATCATGGGCGCAGTGGAGGCAGAGGTGGGCTACGCCGCGGTGGGCGTCGGCCTCCTCATCGGCCTCGTGGCGGGCAAGGTCGGCGGCTTCAACCCGGCGATCGCCGTGGTGAGCGTGATCCTCGCCCTGGTCGCGGTCTACCTCGGCCAGATGCTGGGCTACGCGATCTTCATCTCCAAGGCGGCGCCCATCGGCGTCATGGAGATCTTCACCCAGCACTTCGGCGAGCTGAACACCGGCTGGAAGAAGGAGCTGGACTTCATGTCCTTCGTCTTCTTCGCCCTCGGTGCCGTCGGCGCCGTCTCCGGGGCCAAGAAGGCCTCCTAGTGGACGCGCACCTCTTCGTGCTGGTCCTCGGCCTCGCGGCCCTCGCCTACGGAGCCTGGCTGGCTCTGACCGCCCCGGCCCGCGAGCGCCAGGCGGTCAGCAACCTGGAGCTGCGGGCCGCGGCGCGGTGCGAAATGGCCTCACCCGGCCCCCTGCAGACGACGACCGGTTTCCGCGTGCTCGGCACGATCGCCGCGGTCGGCGGCGCCGTCCTGGCACTACTGAGCCGGCTCTAGCACCCGGCACACACGCCAGTGGCCCGGCACCACCTCATAGAGGCGGCGCCGGGCCACTGGCGTACGTACGACAAAAGCGATCAGCGGCGGTGCTGCGAGTCCGCCACCGTCACCTCGACGCGCTGGAACTCCTTGAGCTCGCTGTAGCCCGTCGTCGCCATCGAACGGCGCAGTGCGCCGAACATGTTCATCGAGCCGTCCGGCACGTGCGAGGGACCGGTCAGGATCTCCTCGCTGGTGCCGACCACGCCCAGGTTCATGCGCTTGCCGCGCGGCACGTCCTCGTGGACGGCCTCCATGCCCCAGTGGTGGCCCTGGCCGGGCGCGTCCGTGGCACGGGCCAGCGGGGAGCCCATCATCACGGCGTCCGCACCGCAGGCGACGGCCTTCGGGATGTCGCCGGACCAGCCGACACCGCCGTCGGCGATGACGTGCACGTACCGGCCGCCGGACTCGTCCATGTAGTCACGGCGCGCGGCGGCCACGTCGGCGACGGCGGTGGCCATCGGGACCTGGATGCCCAGCACGTTGCGCGTCGTGTGCGCGGCGCCGCCACCGAAGCCCACCAGCACACCGGCAGCACCGGTACGCATCAGGTGCAGGGCCGCGGTGTACGTGGCACAGCCGCCCACGATGACCGGGACGTCCAGCTCGTAGATGAACTGCTTGAGGTTCAGCGGCTCGGCGGCACCGGAGACGTGCTCGGCCGAAACCGTCGTCCCCCGGATCACGAAGATGTCGACACCGGCGTCGACCACGGCCTTGGAGAATTCGGCCGTACGCTGCGGAGACAGCGCGGCGGCGGTGACCACGCCCGAGTCGCGCACCTCCTTGATGCGCTGCCCGATCAGCTCCGCCTTGATGGGCTCGGAGTAGATCTCCTGGAGGCGGCGGGTGGCGGCGCCCTCGTCGTTCAGTTCGCGGATCTCGGCCAGCAGCGGCTCCGGGTCCTCGTACCGCGTCCAGAGGCCTTCGAGGTTGAGTACGCCGAGGCCACCCATCTCACCGATGCGGATGGCGGTCTGCGGCGAGACGACCGAGTCCATCGGAGCGGCCAGGAACGGCAGCTCGAAACGGTAGGCATCGATCTGCCAGGCGATCGAGACCTCCTTCGGGTCCCGCGTACGCCGGCTCGGCACGATGGCGATGTCGTCGAACGCGTACGCCCTGCGGCCGCGCTTGCCGCGCCCGATCTCGATCTCAGTCACGTTGTGTGGCCTTTCCCTCTTGGTCTGCCGTTCCAGTATCCCCGACACGCCCGAAAGGGACGGCCCGGGGAATCCGGAGCCGTCCCTTCCGAGACGAATCGAGTGTTACTTGCGGCTGTAGTTCGGCGCCTCGACCGTCATCTGGATGTCGTGCGGGTGGCTCTCCTTGAGGCCCGCGGACGTGATCCGGACGAAGCGGCCGTTGTCCTGGAGCTCCGGCACCGTACGCCCGCCGACGTAGAACATCGACTGGCGCAGGCCGCCGACCAGCTGGTGCACGACCGCCGAGACCGGGCCCCGGTAGGGCACCTGGCCCTCGATGCCCTCGGGCACGAGCTTGTCGTCGGTGCGCACGCCCTCCTGGAAGTACCGGTCCTTGGAGTACGACTTGTTCTCGCCGCGGGTCTGCATGGCGCCCAGCGAGCCCATGCCGCGGTACGACTTGAACTGCTTGCCGTTGATGAAGAGCAGCTCGCCCGGCGACTCCTCGCAGCCCGCGAGCAGCGAGCCCAGCATCACCGTGTCCGCGCCGGCGACGAGCGCCTTCGCGATGTCGCCGGAGTACTGCAGGCCGCCGTCGCCGATGACCGGAACCCCGGCCGCCTTCGCCGCGAGCGACGCCTCATAGATGGCGGTGACCTGCGGGACGCCGATACCGGCGACGACGCGGGTCGTGCAGATGGAGCCGGGGCCGACACCGACCTTGATGCCGTCGACACCGGCGTCGATGAGCGCCTGCGCGCCGTCGCGGGTGGCGATGTTGCCGCCGATGACGTCAAGGCCCGAGGTGTTCGACTTGATCTTGGAGACCATGTCGCCGACCAGGCGGGAGTGGCCGTGCGCGGTGTCGACGACGATGAAGTCGACACCGGCCTCGGCCAGCGCCTGGGCGCGCTCGAACGCGTCACCTGCGACACCGACGGCGGCACCGACGAGCAGCCGGCCCTCGGCGTCCTTGGCCGCGTTCGGGTACTTCTCGGCCTTGACGAAGTCCTTGACCGTGATGAGGCCCTTGAGGATGCCCGCGTCGTCGACCAGCGGCAGCTTCTCGATCTTGTGACGGCGCAGCAGCCCCACCGCGTCCACGCTCGAAATGCCGACCTTGCCGGTGACCAGCGGCATCGGCGTCATGACCTCGCGCACCTGACGGCTGCGGTCCGTCTCGAAGGCCATGTCGCGGTTGGTCACGATGCCGAGCAGCTTGCCCGCCGCGTCGGTGACCGGCACGCCGCTGATGCGGAACTTCGCGCACAGCCGGTCCGCCTCGGCGAGCGTGGCGTCCGGGTGCACGGTGATCGGGTCGGTGACCATGCCCGACTCGGAGCGCTTGACCAGGTCGACCTGGTTGGCCTGGTCGGCGATGGAGAGATTGCGGTGCAGGACACCGACACCGCCCTGGCGGGCCATCGCGATGGCCATCCGGGCCTCGGTGACCTTGTCCATCGCGGCGGACAGCAGGGGGATGTTCACCCGTACGTTCCGCGAGATGAGGGAGGAGGTGTCGATCTGGTCGGGGGCCATGTCGGACGCGCCGGGAAGCAGCAGCACGTCGTCGTAGGTCAGCCCGAGCATCGCGAATTTCTCCGGCACTCCATCGACGTTGGCAGTCATGACACCTTCCCAAATGGTCTTGCTCGGCGCGGATGTCCATGCTAACGGGAACCAGAGGTGTCAGATTCCACGATCATGACAAGCGGCCGAGTTTGTACGTTTCTCCTGCGCGGCCGTACGGCGATTCGGTACGCGGCGTGGCACGGGCGGAGCAGACGGAGGCCGGAAGCCGGGCGGCGGACGGGCTACTGCTCGGCGAGGGCGCGGAGGCGGCTCAGTGCCCTGTGTTGTGCAACACGCACGGCCCCCGGGGACATTCCGAGCTTCTGGCCCGTTTCCTCCGCGGTCAGGCCGACCGCGACCCGCAGCACCAGCAGTTCGCGCTGGTGCTCGGGAAGATTGGCGAGCAGCTTCTTGGCCCAGGCTGCGTCGCTGCTGAGCAGCGCCCGCTCCTCGGGGCCGAGGGAGTCGTCGGGCCGCTCCGGCATCTCGTCGGAGGGCACTGCGGTCGATCCGGGGTGACGCATGGCCGCCCGCTGCAGATCGGCGACCTTGTGCGCGGCGATGGCGAAGACGAAGGCTTCGAAGGGGCGCCCGGTGTCCCGGTAGCGGGGCAGCGCCATCAGCACCGCGACGCACACTTCCTGCGCCAGGTCCTCCACGAAGTGCCGGGCGTCGCCGGGCAGCCGGGAGAGCCGGGAGCGGCAGTAGCGCAGCGCCAGCGGGTGGACGTGCGCGAGGAGGTCGTGCGTGGCCTGCTCGTCGCCCTCGACGGCCAGGTGCACCAGGGCACCGATGGCCCCCTGGGCCGCGACCGCCTCTTCGTCACGCATCGGTCCATGGTGCCTTGACGTGGCGGCTTCCGCGCCACCGCGTCCGTAGTTGTGCACTGAAGCGTTATGAGCAGGTACGCCAGGACTCATCTCCCGCGCCCTCCCCTTCCGCTCGACCGATCCGTTCCCGAGGAACCCCATCCCTCAAGGATGCGGCATCGGCCGCCGAACCGGGATCGGGCGTCCTGCACCCCGCCCGCAGAGGACGGGCGGGGGACCATCTCACGCGCACAGACCGGCAGGGCCGGACCCCGGGCAGGCCGTGGCCCGCCCGGCGAACAGAGTCCCTAGCGGACCAGGCCCCAGCGGAACCCGAGCGCCACCGCGTGCGCACGGTCCGAGGCGCCGAGCTTCTTGAAGAGCCGGCGGGCGTGCGTCTTGACCGTGTCCTCGGAGAGGAAGAGCTCGCGGCCGATCTCGGCGTTGGACCGGCCGTGACTCATCCCTTCGAGGACCTGGATCTCGCGCGCGGTGAGCGTCGGGGCGGCGCCCATCTCGGCGGACCGCAGCCGGCGCGGGGCCAGCCGCCAGGTCGGGTCGGCGAGCGCCTGCGTGACGGTCGCGCGCAGCTCGGCGCGGGACGCGTCCTTGTGCAGGTACCCGCGGGCCCCGGCGGCGACCGCGAGCGCGACCCCGTCGAGGTCCTCCGCGACCGTGAGCATGATGATCCGGGCGCCGGGATCGGCGGACAGCAGTCGGCGGACGGTCTCCACGCCACCCAGACCGGGCATGCGTACGTCCATCAGAATCAGGTCCGAACGGTCGGCGCCCCAGCGGCGGAGGACTTCCTCGCCATTGGCAGCCGTTGTCACGCGCTCGACGCCGGGCACGGTCGCGACCGCACGGCGAAGCGCCTCTCGGGCAAGCGGGGAGTCGTCGCAGACGAGGACGGATGTCATGACCGACCTCCGCCACTCGCACAGCTGATGCGCGTCACCTTGGGCCTCCAGGCTGAATACAAGTCGTCACCTGTGCGGTTGACGCTCTCGGACATCTGCCCGATCGCCCTTTCCTTCAACCGCCTCAGCCAACTCAACGACGGTCACTCGAAAGAGTTACGGCCTGAGAATCGGCCCCTCGAAGTCTCAGTGCCCCATTTAGTCGGTTTTCTTCCCTTTTGCTGGTGTCTATGGCTAGATTCGCAATGAGTCATATTTACATCTACTCACACCGTAGATGTCGGAAGATGTGATGATCTCGGTCATCGTTCCGCCTCAGCACAGACGCAAGGGGACAACCAATGGCAGATTTCTCCCGCCTTCCCGGACCCAACGCCGACCTGTGGGACTGGCAGCTCCTCGCCGCGTGCCGTGGTGTCGACAGCTCGCTGTTCTTCCACCCGGAGGGCGAGCGCGGGGCCGCGCGGAGCGCACGTGAGAACTCGGCGAAGGAGGTCTGCATGCGATGCCCGGTGCGCGCACAGTGCGCGGCGCACGCACTCCAGGTCCGCGAGCCCTACGGGGTCTGGGGAGGCCTCACCGAGGACGAGCGCGAGGAGCTGATGGGCCGGGCCAGGCACCGCCTGGTGCCGGCAGGCGCGGCCGGAGCCGCGAAGAAGCAGGCTCCGGCGAAAGGCGGCGGCGTGGAGCACTCGCGCCGCGTCACCCTCGTGAAGTAATCCGTGGATCAACCCTCGAAGGTCCGTGGATCAACCCTAGAAGGAACGTTTCTGCATCAAACCCACCCGCCCGGCGGGCAGCCGCTCAGCGGGCGGCGGCCAGTGCCAGCTGGTCGAGGGTGGCCGCCACGGCCGGCACCTGCGCCAGGTCCGGCAGCGTGAGCGCGACGATCTCGCGCTGCACGGCCGGCTCCACGGTCACGGTGCGCGCACCCATGGGGCGTACGGACTCCATGGCGAGCTCGGGCAGGACGGCGACGCCGAGTCCCGCGCCGACCAGGCCGATGACGGCCGGGTAGTCGTCGGTGGCGAAATCGATACGCGGCACGAAGCCCGCGCTCTCGCACACCTCGACCAGTTGGCGGCGGCAGCGCGGGCAGCCCGCGATCCAGGGCTCCTCGGCGAGCTCGACGATGCCCACCGTCCCGGCCTCGGCGAGCCGGTGCCCTTCGGGGACGAGGCCGACGAGACGGTCGGTGAGCAGGGGGCGTACGACCAGGTCGGTCCAGTCCTCGGTGGCCCCGCCCGGTCCGTAGCGGAAGGCGAGGGCGATGTCGCAGTCGCCCTCGCGGAGCATCTCGACCGAGCGCGGGGGTTCGGCGTCGACGAGGGAGACCCGGGTACCGGGGTGGGCGGCGCGCAGGGCGGCGAGCGCGGTGGGGACCAGGGTGGAACTGCCGGAGGGGAAGGAGACGAGGCGCACCCGGCCGGCGCGCAGGCCCGCGATGGCGGCGACCTCCTCCTCGGCCGCGGTGAGCCCGGCGAGGATTCCCGAGGCGTGCCGGACGAGGGCCCCGCCTGCCTGGGTGAGGCGCATTTCGCGGCCGGTGCGGATCAGGAGGGGGGTGCCCGCCGACTGCTCCAGGGCCTTCATCTGCTGGCTGACGGCCGGCTGCGTACAGCCGAGCTCGCGGGCGGCGGCGGAGAAGGACCCGGTGGAGGCGACTGCGCGCAGGACGCGGAGGTGACGGGCTTCGATCATGGAGGGAGTATAAGGCTTGCTTGGGGAGTGAGGCCAATTAATGGCCGCGGCTTTGAGTCAGGGCTCGGCTACGTTCTCTGTCATGGAGCTACTGAGTGTGAATCTGGGGCGGGCCTCGGCCAGCGAGTACACCGACCAGGCGGAAGGGAAGACCGGCATCGGCAAGCGGCCGGTGACGGGGCCGGTGGAAGTGCGGGAGCCGGGGCCCGACGGGATCGGCGGCAGCGGGCTCGTAGGCGACGACGTGTGCGACCTGCGGCACCACGGGGGGACGCGGAAGGCCGTCTACGCGTACGCGCGCGAGGACCTGGACCGGTGGGAGAGCGAGCTCGGACGGCCGCTGCGCGGCGGGGAGTTCGGCGAGAACCTCACCACCGCGGGCCTGGACGTGAACGGGGCCCGGCTCGGCGAGCGGTGGCGGATCGGGGCGGACCTGGTGCTCGAAGTGACCGCCTCGCGCATACCGTGCCGTACGTTCGCGGGCGCACTGAACGAGGAGAAGTGGGTCAAGCGCTTCACGGAGAGGGCGGCTCCGGGCGCGTACCTCAGGGTGGTGGAACCCGGTGCCGTACGGGCGGGGGACCCGATCGAGATCGCGCACCGGCCCGCGCACGACGTGACGGTGGCGATGCACTTCAAGGCGTACACGCTGGAGCGGTCGCTGCTGCCGCGGCTCCTGGAGGCCGGGGACGCGCTGTCGCCGCACACGCGGGAGAAGGCCCTCGCCTACCTGGAGAAGCACGGCGGCGCATAGGTGGTGGGTGAAGTCCCCTAGGCGGGACGGGCGTTGGGATCGGGGGCGGTTGCGGGGCCGTCCCCGATGTCCGGGAGGGGCGCCGGGGCGAGGGTCGGAGCATGTCCCGGTGGAAGCGCGTACTCATCATTCTCGGCTCGGTCGCGGCCGTGTTCCTGGCCGCTGTCGGCTCTCTGTTCGTCGTGCTCTGGTCGGGGGCCGAGGTGAGCACGGTCGGGAAGGTGGAGTTCCGCAACGAGCTCAAGGTGCCGCCGCTCGCGAAGTCGGTCGTCGAGAAGGACGGCACCCGGGTGTTCGATCTGCGGATGCAGGCGGGGACGACGGAGTTCGAGAAGGGGACGAAGACGCCGACCTGGGGTTTCAACGGGTCGTACTTCGGGCCCACACTGCGGGCCGCGCGCGGCGAGAAGGTGAGGGTCAGGGTCAGCAACGCCCTTGGCGAGGCGTCGAGCGTGCACTGGCACGGCATGCACGTGCCCGCGAGGATGGACGGCGGCCCGCATCAAGAGGTCGCTCCGGGCAAGACCTGGACGCCGAACTGGAAGGTCGACCAGCCGGCCGCGACGCTCTGGTACCACCCGCATCCGCACGGGAAGACCGAGCAGCACGTGCAGCGCGGGCTGGCGGGGATGTTCCTCATAGATGATGCGCGCGCGACGGCGCTGAAGCTGCCGAAGCGGTACGGGGTGGACGACGTTCCGGTGGCGGTGCAGGACGTGAGCTTCGACGGGGCGAAGTTCGATCACGGGAAGGTGTTCCTGCAGAACACCGGCTTCCTGGGCGAGCGGACCATGGTCAACGGGACGCTCGATCCGTACAAGGTGGTCGGCGACGAGCTCGTACGGCTGCGGCTGCTGAACGCGTCGACGGCGAGGATCTACGACTTCGGGTTCGGGGACGACCGCGACTTCGCGCTGATCGGGACCGACGGCGGGCTGCTGGAGAAGCCCGAGGCGATGAAGCGGGTGCAGCTGTCGCCGGGTGAGCGTGCGGAGGTCGTGGTGCGGATGCGGGCGGGTGAGAGGGCGGTGCTGCGGAGCTTTCCGCAGAGCAATTACGGGGACGGGTTCGAGCAGCGGTTCGCCGGCGGGGACGATTCGTTCGACGTGCTGGAGCTGCGTGCCGCCGCCTCTTTGAGGAAGTCGCCGGGACTGCCTGGTGCACTCGGCAAGTTGGAGGTCCCGCAGGAGAAGGATTCGGTGCGGGGGCGGTTCTTCGGGCTGCGGATGTCGGGGATCAACGGCAAGAAGATGGACATGGGGCGGGTCGACGAGACCGTGACACGGGGCACGGCCGAGACGTGGACCGTACGGAACGAGGACGGCGTGCCGCACAACTTCCATGTGCACGACGTGCAGTTCAGGGTGCTGGCGGTGGACGGGAAGCCGCCGACGGGGGCGCTGCGCGGCGCGAAGGACACGGTGTTCGTGCCGGGCGGCAGCACGGTGAAGCTGGCGATGCGGTTCGACGGTCCTGCCGATCCGGACACTCCGTACATGTACCACTGTCATCTGCTGTATCACGAGGATCTGGGAATGATGGGGCAGTTCGTGGTCGTGGAGAAGGGGCAGCAGGCGGGCCGTCCGGCGGCCGGGGATCATGCAGGGCACTAACGTGGAGCGCATGACGACTGCACTGATCACGGGAGCGACCGCGGGCATCGGCGCCGCCTTCGCACGGCGACTGGCCTCCGACGGACACAACCTGGTGCTGGTGGCACGCGGCAGAGAGCGCCTCCGGGAGCAGGCGACGGAGCTGCACGACAAGCACGGCGTGGAGGTGGAGGTGCTGACCGCCGACCTCTCCACGGACGACGGCATCGCGGCCGTCGAGGAGCGGCTCGCGGACCGTACGCACCCGGTGGACCTGCTGGTCAACAATGCCGGGTTCGGCAACAAGGGCGAGTTCCTCGAAGTGCCGATGGCCGACGAGCTGACCATGCTGAAGGTGCACTGCGAGGCGGTGCTGCGGCTGACGTCGGCGGCGGTGAAGGGCATGAAGGAGCGGCGGCGGGGCGGGGTCGTCAACGTCGCCTCGGTCGCTGCTTTCGTGCCGCGCGGTACGTACGGGGCGAGCAAGGCGTGGGTGGTGCAGTTCACCCAGGGCGCGGCGAAGGACCTCGGCGGGAGCGGGGTGCGGCTGATGGCGCTGTGCCCCGGTTTCGTACGGACGGAGTTCCACGAGCGGGCCGGGATGGGGACGGACAACATCCCGTCGTGGATGTGGCTGGACGCGGACAAGCTGGTGGCGGAGGCGCTGAAGGACCTGGCGCGCGGGAAGTCGCTGTCGATTCCGGACCCGCGCTACAAGGCGCTGATGGGCGTGGTGAAGGTGGCGCCGCGCGGCCTGCTCGGGGGGATCACTTCCCGAACAGGCCGCAAGTACGGTCCGCAGTAGGCGCTTTGAGCTGCCTGGCCGTCTGAACTGTTCGCCTACTTGACGCCTGGGCCCGCGTACGCGCCGATGTTCGGGGCCGTGCCGGGCTTCAGGCGGTTGCCGAAGTAGTCCTTGCCGCCGTTGTCGGGGATCTGGACTCCGGCGGCGAGGGCGGGCGAGCCCGGGGAGAGGCGGAAGTCGGGGCGCAGCAGCGGGTTCGTGGTGATGCCGCCGGGGTTGGGGACCGTAGTGGGGACGCCGTGGAAGGCGTTGTGGCCGAAGGTGATGGACGGGATCTTCACGTCGTACGCGTAGCCGCCGGTGCCTTCGCTCACGAAGAGGTTGTTGCGGATGCTGAGTTCGTGCTGGGTGGAGGCGGCCGCGCTGTCCTCTATGAGGCGGGCGGGGACCTTCTCCTTGTTGTAGAAGCTGTTGTTGTAGATCTGGGTGTTGAGGATGGGGCCCCAGCAGTTCTGGACGAGGCGGGCGCCGTCGTTGCGGCTGACGTTGTAGCGGACCACCGTGTCGAGGGTCTTGGCGCCGCTGTACGGGCAGATCAGCAGGAAGCCGCCGACGTTGTCGTGGCTGTAGTTGTACTGGAAGACCGTTCCCTTCGAGGCGCCGTCGGCGTCGAAGGACATGCCGTCGTGGGTGTTGCCGCCGCCGGAGACGTCGTTGTGCTGGACGAGGGTGTCGTCGGTGTTGAAGGTCCAGATGCCCGCGTTGGCGGAGGGCGAGCGCAGCTGGAAGCCCTCTATGAGGTTGCGTTCGACGACGGCGCCGGTGGTCGTGTCGAGTTTGATGCCGTCGCCCGCGAGGGACTTGAGGGTGTTGTGGTGGATGCGGACGCCGGTGGAGGGGGTCCATTCGCCGGGGTAGGCGTGGGGGTCTTGCTGATTGCCGACCAGGGCGCGCTTGGAGTACGTCGACTTGAAGTAGATGCCTTCGCGGTCGACGTCCTCTATGAGGTTGTGGTGGATGTTCAGACCGTCGTACTTACTGGCCTTCGCCTTGCCCTCGACCGCTATGTGGATCGCGCTGGAGCCGGTGAGGGTCTTGAAGTCGCCGCCGCGAATGTGGTGGAGGTAGAGGCCCGCGAGCTCGAAGTTCGGGGCGGTGCCGTAGTCGGTGAGGCGCAGCCGGACGCCGTTGCGCTCGCTGCCGGGACTGGCGGAGTTGGTGATCTCCAGATCGGTGAGCTTGATGTGCTGGGTGTTGGCGAGGAGTACGACGTCGTGGGCGCCGGCGCCGTCGAGCTTGGCGCGGCCAGCCGAGGCGGGGCCGTAGTCGGAGATGGTGAAGGGGCGCCCGGCCGAGCCGGATCCCTTCGGCTGGAGGGAACCCTGGCAGGTGGCCCCGCGTTGGAAGAGCAAGCGGTCGCCGGGGCCGAAGGTGTGGGCGTTGGCCTCGGCGAGGGTGGTCCAGGGGCGGGTGCGGGACCCGGTTCCGGCAGTGGTGGCGGAGCAGTCGACGTAGTGGGTCCGACCGGAGGAATCGTGGGCCGGGGCAGCAGCGGCCGGGGCAGCGGCGGCCTGCGCCGGGGCGGGGAGGAGTACGGCGAGGGCGGCAGCCGAGGCTGCTGCGGTGGCGGCCAGGGTGGTGGCCGTACGGGTGCTAAGGGCGTGGGTTCGGTATCTCACGGTGCGGTTCCTCCGGGTCGAGGCGGAGCAGGACAGTGGTGCCGTTCTGCCAGGTCACACGGATTTCGGCGCCGTGGACCTGGACGTCTGCGAGGGACGCGGCGGGGGCCGGGGTGGGCTCGGCGGTGAGGGAGGCGAGGGCGACGAAGAGGGTGCCGGCCGGCTCGGTGGTACGTCCGTGGAGCGCGGCGGCGTGGGCCGAAGAACCGAACTGGGTTGGCCCGACGGGGAGTTGGGTCGCGGCCTCGTCCGAGTAGCCGTGGACGGGGTGGAGCTGGGCGGCCGGTCCGTCCGGCGTGACGGCCCAGCCGGTCTGGCGGGCCTGGGTGCCCGGCGGGGCGCCGACGACCAGGTGTGCGCGGACCTCGGCGCGGCCGTGGACGGCGGTGACCGAGACGACGCGGACGCCGGGGGCGGGAGTGTGGGCGGAGGACGCCCAGCCAGGGCCGTGGGCGAGGGGTTCGGCGGGTCCGCGCCTGGTCTGCGTACCGTCGATGAGCAGGGAGAAGTGGTTGTCGGCGCTCTCGTGGGCCGGGCCGGTGCGGGTCGAGTAGGCGAACCGGGCGTAGCAGGGGGCCTCGTCGTCGCCGACGTGGTTGCTGCCGTGGTTGTGCAGGCGGACCAGGCCGTCGGCGGCGGTGGACTGGATGAGGAGGTGGGGCGGGACGGCGATGGTGACCGCGTCGGCGGTCTCGGCGGGGAGGGGTTCCTCGGCCGCCGTCCAGGCGGGGTGGTCGGCGGGGAGGAGCAGGCCGAGGAAGCCCTTGGAGGCCCAGTAGGGGGAGGCGGGCCCCGAGTACGTCTGGATCATGGGTGGGTACGGGCCGTACCAGCCGAGGGTGAGCAGGCCGTCGTCGTCCGTCGCGCCCCGGTCCATGAAGTGGCGCAGGGCGCCGGAGGCGAGGCGACGGGTGGCGCCGGGGCCGAGCGGGGTGTGGCCGGTGAGGGCGCCGAGCCAGGGGGCGGCGGCCGCGGCGAAGCGGTAGGTGAGCGAGCGGCCGAACGGCATGGGTGCGCCGTTGGTGTCGAACAGACGGGTGGCGTCGCCGAGTTGGGACCGCAGCCTCGGCCCGTACAGGTCGAGGAGGCCCTTGTCGCCGGCGAGGTGGGCGTGCAGTACGGGATAGAAGTGCAGGGCCCAGGCGTTGTAGTGGTCGAAGGCGCGGTTGTGGCCGTCGCTGTACCAGCCGTCGCCCAGGTGCCAGTCCTCGATGCGGGCGAGGGCGGTGTCGATGGTGGTGCGGGCCCGGTCGGTCTCGATGCCGGCGTCCTGGAGGAACCCGGCGACGGTGAGGCCGAAGAGCCACCAGTTGTTGTCCACGGGGGACGGGCCGAGGGCGGGCAGCAGCCAGTCGACGGTGCGCTGCCGCGTGGCATCGTCGAGGGTGTCCCAGAGCCAGGGGCGGGTGAGGCGGAGCGACAGGGCGACGGAGGCGGACTCGACGACGGCCTGGCGGACGTCGGCCATGCGGGGCCAGGACTCGGGGTCGCAGGCACTCAACACACGGCTGCGTGTGGGGTGTTGGGTTCCCGCGGCGAGTCCTTCGGCGTACCTGGGGAGGTGTCCGTGAGGGTCGTCGCCGTGTGCTCCGGCGACGCGGAGGGCCGCGAGGAGGAACGTACGGGCATAGCCTTCGAGGCCGTCGGAACGGGGTCCCGACTCGCTGGGGCGGGGGCCGGGGAGGTGGATCAGGCCGTGCCGGGGGGTGCTGTACGGGCGCACGGCGAGGAGGAGTTCGTCGGCCGTGTGCTCCCAGTGGGCGCGGGTCCAGCCGGTGTACGGGCTGAGCTCACGGTTCTCGGGCGGCATGGGCATGATGCTCCCCTGGAGGCGGTGCGGCGGTGTCGGCGTCGCCCGGAATCATCAACTTCCGTTGATCGAAGGTCAATGGATCGCGTTCGAATGATCGAAACTTCTGTCGTTCGATCAGCCTTGCTGGTCTAGGGTCGGACCGAGCCACCACACCGCCTAGGGGGATGCGACCGTGCGCGAGAGTGCCGCTGAACGTCATGACCGACTGCTGGAGCTGGTGCGCCGGCACGGCACCGCGCGGGTCTCGGACCTGGCCGGGCTGCTGGGGGTCTCCCCCGTCACCGCCCGCCGGGACGCCGAGGCGCTGGCCGCGAAGGGGCTGCTGGAGCGGGTGCACGGCTCGGTGTCGTGGCCCGGGGAGCAGGACCCTGCGGTCCCGGGGCAGCGGTCGGGCGATCTGGTGCTCGGGCTGCTCGCACCCTCGGCGACGTACTACTTCGCCGAGGTGATCAGGGGTGCGCACGAGGCGGCGGCGCGGGCCGGGGCGCGGCTGATCCTGCGGATCTCCGACTACCGTCCCGAGGAGGACCGCGCCCGGGTGGAGGGGCTCCTCGCGGCAGGCGCGCAGGGGCTGCTGGTGGCGCCCGGGTGGCGGCGCCCCGAGGATCCGGCGGTGCACGGGGAGTGGATCGCCCAACTACCCGTACCGGCCGTGCTGCTGGAGCGGCTGCCCGAGCCGGGGTCCGCGCCGGACGGCCTCGACCGGGTGTGCTCGGACCACCGGTACGGGGCACTGCTCGCGGTGCGGCACCTGGTGGGGCTCGGGCACGGGGCGCCGGTGCTGGTGGCGCGGGCGGACAGCCCCACCGCACTGTCGGTGCGCGCCGGGTACGCGGCGGCGCTCGGCTCGCTGGGGCTGGCCGCACCGCGGACGGCGATCGACTCCGTACCGGCGGAGCTGGACCCGGAAGGGTTCGAGGCGGCGGTACGGCAGCTGCGTGCGGCGGTCGCGGCCGGGGCGACGGCGGCGCTGGTGCACAACGACGTGGACGCGATCCAGATCGTGCAGCGGCTGGCGGAGCTGGGCGTGCGGGTGCCGGACGATCTGGCGGTCGTCGCGTACGACGACGAGGTGGCCGCGCTGGCGGACACGCCGCTGACAGCGGTGGCCCCGCCGAAGCGCGAAGTGGGGCGGCACGCGGCCGAGTTGCTGGTGGAGAGACTGGGCGAGCAGACGGGCGGGGGCGGGAGCGGTGGTGCGCAGGAGGCTCCGCGGCGGCACCTGACGCTGCTGCCGAGGCTGCGGGTACGGGCTTCGTGCGGGGCCGGATCGCAGGTTCCGGCAGGCTCGCGGACATAGGTCCCGGCGGGCTCCACTCGCAGGTTCCGGCAGGCTCTACTCGCAGGTCCCGGCAGGCTCCACTCGCAGGTTCCGGCAGGCTCGCGGGCCATATCCGCCTGATCTATTTTCGATCATTCGATCGTTCGCTCTTGACTTCGTTCAAGGCTGGTTCAAGGATCGCGGCCAACGCCAATGTCGCCGCCTTCCTTACAGGAGCCAAGCCGTGAGCCGCAGTTGGAAGCGAACACCACTCGTCATAGCCGGCGCCGCCATCGCCCTCGCCGTCCTCACGGCCTGCGGCGGCAGCGGTGACGGCGGTTCCGCCGCCCCGGGGGCCGACGGCAAGCCCGTCGACATCACCTTCTGGGGCTGGGCGAAGGGCACCAAGGAGGTCGTCGACGCCTTCAACGCCTCGCACACGAACATCAAGGTGAAGTTCGAGGAGATCCCGTCGGGCAACGCGGGCGGCTACGCGAAGATCTCCAACGCGGTGAAGGCGGACAACGCCCCCGACCTGGTGTCCATCGAGTACCCGATGCTGCCGGAGTTCGTCAGCCAGGGCTCGGTGCAGGACATCGGCTCCCTGCTCGGCGACGACGTGAAGAAGAAGTTCCTGCCGCAGGCGGTGGAGCTGACGACGCTCGGCGGCAAGAACTGGGCGGTGCCCTTCGACGCCGCACCGCAGGCCTTCTTCTACCGCAAGGACCTGTTCGCCAAGTACGGCGTCGAGGTGCCGAAGACCTGGGACGGGTTCAGGGCGGCGGCCGAGAAGGTCAAGAAGGCCGACGCGAAGGCGCGGATCGGCACGTTCTTCCCCGACGACCCGACAACGTTCCAGGCGATGGCCTGGCAGGCGGGCGCCCAGTGGTTCAAGGCCGAGGGCGACACCTGGAAGGTGAACACCACCGACCCGGCGACCGCCAAGGTCTCCTCGTACTGGCAGAAGCTCCTCGACGACGACCTGATCCGCAACAACGCGTCCTTCAGCCCTGAGTGGACCAACTCCCTCAAGAGCGGCGGCACCATCGGCTACCTCGGTGCGGCCTGGGGCGCGGGCGTCCTGAAGAGCACCCTGCCGGAGCAGAGCGGCAAGTGGGCGGTGGCGCCGATGCCGACCTGGGACGGGAAGGCGGCCAGCGGAATGCTCGGCGGGTCGACGTTCGCGGTGACCAAGGGCAGCAAGAAGGCGGCTGCCGCGGTCGAGTTCGCGAAGTGGATGACGACGACGGAGGCGGGCATCAAGGCCCGTATCGCGTCCGGCACTTCGAGCGCCTTCCCGGCCGCTGCCGAGCTGCGCCCGGCGGCGAAGAAGGCGTTCGACGCGAAGTACTACGGCGGCCAGGACATCTACCAGGTCTTCGAGGACGCCGGTACGTCGATCAGCCCGAACTGGTCGTGGGGGCCGAGCACCGGCACCACCAACAGCATCATCAAGGACCAGTTCGGCAAGGTCACCCACGGTGGCACCACGATCGCCGACGCGGTGAAGGCCGGCCATGACGCGACCGTCGCCGAGCTGAAGAAGCGCGGCCTGAAGGTCGAGGGCTGAGCAGCACCATGACCACCACGAAGGCCGGTACCCGGCCCGGCGCTCCCGCCGCCGGGCCGGACGACCCCGCCGCCGCCCGGCCGACACGCGCCGACGGCCGCGTCCGCTCGGCCGCCCGCGCCCGTACCAATGCCGCCGCAGCCCTCCTCCTCACTCCCTTCTTCGCGCTGTTCGTCCTGGTGATGGTCGTGCCGATCGGTTACGCGGTGTGGCTCAGCCTGTTCAGCGAGAAGCAGTCCGGGCTGGGCTTCGGCGGGGTCGAGACCGTGTTCAGCGGGCTCGACAACTACGCCGCCGCGTTGGGCGATCCGGCCTTCCGCGAGGGCTTCGTCGTACTCCTCGGGTACTGCGTGCTCTACATCCCGCTGATGATCGGCGGAGCGCTCGCGCTGGCGCTGCTGCTCGACTCGGCGCTGGCCCGCGCGCGCCGCTTCTTCCAGCTCGCGCTGTTCCTGCCGCACGCCGTGCCCGGCATCATCGCCGCGCTGATCTGGGTGTATCTCTACACGCCGCAGCTCAGCCCGGTGGTCGACGCGATGGAGGCAGGCGGGATCGGCTTCGACTTCTTTTCGCCGTCGGGTGCCCTGCCCTCGGTGGTCAACATCGCCCTGTGGGAGTGGCTCGGCTACAACATGGTGATCTTCTACGCGGCCCTCCAGGCCGTCGACCGGTCCGTCCTGGAGGCGGCCACGGTGGACGGCGCGGGGGCCTGGCGCACCGCGTTCAGCATCAAGGTGCCGCTGATCAGGGCCTCGGTGGTGATGGTCGCACTGTTCACGGTCATCGGCTCGCTGCAGCTGTTCACCGAGCCGCTGATCCTCAACAAGGGCACGGGCTCCGCCGTCACTTCCACCTGGACGCCGAACATGTACGCCTACACCGCGGCCTTCGACCGCAACGACTACGGGCTGGCAGCGGCCGCCTCCGTACTCCTCGCCCTGACAGCCGCACTGCTGTCGTTCGTGGTGACCAGGCTGTCCGGCGGACGCAGGCAGAAGAGGGCCGTGCACAAGCAGAGGGCCGTGAACAAGCAGGAGAAGGCCTCGAAGGGCGGCAGCTCATGACCACCCCCGTCTCCCCCACCGCCCCGGCCGGCGCGGCGAGCCGCTGGCTCTCCCGTACGGCAGTCAACGGCGCGCTCGTCCTCGCCACGCTCTACATGCTCTTCCCCCTGGTCTGGCTGCTCACCGCCGCCACCAAGGACGCCGGCGGACTGCTCGCGGGCAACGCCTTCTCCTTCGAGGGCTTCGACCTCGGACAGAACCTCTCCGACCTGGCCTCGCACGGCGACGGCATCTACTTCCGCTGGTACGGCAACTCCCTTCTGTACGCAGGTGTGGGGGCTGTGATCAGTTCGCTGGTGAGCGTGGCCGCGGGCTACGCCTTCGACAAGTACGCCTTCCGGGGCAAGGAGAAGCTGTTCTCCACGGTGCTGCTCGGGGTGCTGGTCCCGACGACCGCGCTCGCCCTGCCGATGTACCTGCTGGCCAGCAAGATCGGGCTGGTCAACACCTACTGGTCGGTCCTGCTGCCGGTCCTGGTCCACCCCTTCGGGGTCTACCTCTCCCGGGTCTTCAGCGCGGGCTACATCCCGAACGAGGCCCTGGAGGCCGCCCGTATCGACGGCGCGGGCGAGCTGCGGATCTTCTTCTCGATCGGTCTGCCCATGGTCATGCCGGGCTTCGTGACCGTCTTCCTCTTCCAGTTCACCGCGATCTGGAACAACTTCTTCCTCCCCCTGGTGATGCTCTCGGACCAGAAGCTCTTCCCGCTGAGCCTTGGTCTGTACGCATGGAACTCCAATGCCCACGCCGAGCCGACGTACCTCCCGATGGTCGTCACCGGCTCCCTCCTCGCCGTCATCCCCCTGATCGTCGCCTTCGTCTCCCTCCAGCGGCACTGGAAGGCCGGGCTCACGGCCGGCAGCGTCAAGTGACGGGCGACTACTTAGCGCCGAACGACCCGATGAGGAGCCCGAGTTCCACCATGCACCACGGCACTGACAATCGCCCGGCCACCTTGCTCGCCATGGCCCCCGGTATAGCGGAGCGCCTGCTCGGCGACGCCCAGCGCGGCCACCTCGCCCGTATCGCACGCACCGACCCCCGCCTGGTCGCCCACGACCTGCACGCCCCCGAGTTCGCTTCCGCGCTCGCCGAGGCCGAGGTGCTCCTCACCTGCTGGGGCGCGACACCGCTCACCCCGGAGATCCTGGAGCGGGCCCCGCGGCTGCGCGCCGTCGTGCACGCCGCGGGTTCGGTGAAGCACCACATCACCCCGGCCTGCTGGGAGCGCGGTCTGCTGGTCAGCTCGGCCGCCGGGGCCAACGCCCTGCCCGTCGCCGAGTACACGCTCGCCGCGATCCTCTTCGCGGGCAAACAGGTCCTGCCCGCCGCCCACCACTACCGCGCACTGCGCGGCACCGACCACGACTGGCGCACCGAACTGGCCTCCTCCGGCAACTACCGGCGCACCGTCGGCCTCGTCGGCGCCTCCCGGATCGGCCGCCGGGTGATCGAGCTGCTCCGCCCCTTCGACGTAACGACCCTCCTGTACGACCCGTATGTGACGGACACGGAAGCCGCCGGACTCAGCGTGCAGAAAGCGGAGCTGGCGGACCTCTGCGCCCGCGCTTCGGTCGTCTCCGTACACGCGCCGCAGCTCCCGGAGACCGACGGCATGATCGGTGCGGCACAGCTCGCCGCGATGCCGGACGGCTCCACTCTGATCAACACCTCGCGCGGTTCACTCGTCGACGAGGCGGCGCTGCTCGCGGAGCTGCGCACCGGCAGGCTGCATGCCGTACTCGACGTAACGGAACCCGAAGTACCGCCCGCCACCAGCGAGTTCTACACCCTGCCGAACGTACTGCTCACTCCGCACATGGCCGGTTCCTTCGGCAACGAGCTGCACCGGATGGCCGACCACGCACTGTCCGAGCTGGAGCGGTACGCCGCAGGACTGCCCTTCACCGAGCCGGTACGTCCGGACGCGCTGGAGCACTCCGCGTAACCCGCCCCGCAAACGCGCCGAGGCCCGGCACCCCCGAAGGGGCGCCGGGCCTCGGCGTTCAACCGGCTACTGGCTACCGACTACCGACAGCCGCTGACGCGGACGTCAGTGGGAGTGGCCGTGGCCGCCGTGACCGGCGTCGCCCTCGTCCTCGGCCGGCTTCTCGACGACCAGGGTCTCGGTCGTGAGCAGCAGCGACGCGATGGACGCGGCGTTCTCCAGGGCGGAGCGGGTGACCTTGACCGGGTCGATGACGCCGGCCTTGACCAGGTCGCCGTACTCGCCGGTGGCGGCGTTGAAGCCCTGCCCGGCCTCCAGGTCGGCGACCTTGGAGGTGATGACGTAGCCCTCCAGGCCGGCGTTCTCGGCGATCCAGCGCAGCGGCTCGACGGCGGCGCGGCGGACGACCGCGACACCCGTGGCCTCGTCGCCGGTCTTGCCGAGGTTGCCCTCGAGGACCTTCACGGCGTGGACGAGCGCGGAGCCACCACCGGAGACGATGCCCTCCTCGACCGCGGCGCGGGTCGCGGAGATGGCGTCCTCCAGACGGTGCTTCTTCTCCTTGAGCTCGACCTCGGTCGCGGCACCGACCTTGATGACGCAGACGCCGCCGGCGAGCTTCGCCAGGCGCTCCTGCAGCTTCTCGCGGTCCCAGTCGGAGTCCGTGGACTCGATCTCGGCCTTGATCTGGTTGACGCGGCCCTTGACGTCCTCGGAGTTGCCCCCGCCGTCGACGATGACCGTGTCGTCCTTGGAGATCGTGACGCGGCGGGCGGTGCCCAGTACGTCCAGACCGGACTGGTCGAGCTTGAGGCCGACCTCTTCGGCGATGACGGTGGCACCGGTGAGGGTGGCCATGTCGCCGAGCATCGCCTTGCGGCGGTCGCCGAAGCCCGGGGCCTTGACGGCCACGGCGTTGAACGTGCCACGGATCTTGTTGACGACGAGGGTGGAGAGCGCCTCGCCCTCGACGTCCTCGGCGATGATCAGCAGCGGCTTGGAGCCACCGGCCTGGATGACCTTCTCCAGGAGCGGCAGCAGGTCCTGGATGGAGCCGATCTTGCCCTGGTGGATCAGGATGTACGGGTCGTCGAGGACGGCCTCCATACGCTCCTGGTCGGTCACCATGTACGGCGAGAGGTAGCCCTTGTCGAAGGCCATGCCCTCGGTGAAGTCGAGCTCCAGGCCGAAGGTGTTGGACTCCTCGACGGTGATGACACCGTCCTTGCCGACCTTGTCCATCGCCTCGGCGATGAGCTCGCCGACCTGCTGGTCCTGCGCGGAGAGCGCGGCCACGGCGGCGATGTCGGACTTGTCCTCGATCGGGCGGGCGGTCGCGAGGAGCTCCTCGGACACGGCCTTGACCGCGGCGTCGATGCCCTTCTTCAGGGCGGCCGGGGAGGCACCCGCGGCGACGTTGCGCAGACCCTCGCGGACGAGCGCCTGGGCCAGCACGGTGGCGGTGGTCGTACCGTCACCCGCGATGTCGTTGGTCTTGGTCGCCACCTCCTTCACCAGCTGGGCGCCGAGGTTCTCGTACGGGTCGTCGAGCTCGACCTCACGCGCGATGGTGACACCGTCGTTGGTGATGGTCGGGGCGCCGAACTTCTTGTCGATGACGACGTTGCGGCCGCGGGGGCCGATCGTCACCTTCACGGTGTCGGCAAGCTTGTTGACGCCACGCTCAAGGGCACGACGGGCGTCTTCGTCAAACTTCAGGATCTTCGCCATGGAGCTTTCTCAAGTCCTCTCGGGAAAAACGAACTGCGCCCCTGCCGCCCGGCAGAGCGGGGCCAGGGGCGCAGAACAAGAAATGCGGAAGTGGGTACTTCCCGGCTTGCTTACTTCTCGACGATGGCGAGAACGTCGCGGGCCGAGAGGACGAGGTACTCCTCGCCGTTGTACTTCACCTCGGTGCCGCCGTACTTGCTGTACAGCACTACGTCGCCGACGGTCACGTCGAGCGGAAGGCGCTCGCCGTTCTCGAACCGACCCGGACCTACGGCGAGGACGGTGCCCTCCTGGGGCTTCTCCTTCGCGGTGTCCGGGATGACCAGGCCGGAGGCCGTGGTCTGCTCGGCGTCGAGCGGCTGGACCACGATGCGGTCCTCAAGCGGCTTGATGGCAACCTTGGAGCTTGCGGTCGTCACGATCCGGTCTCCCCCTTCGGAGATCTCACGGGGTTAAACGTCTGGGGTGGCGACCAGGTGGATCCGTCGTCGCGGGTGCCGGACCTGCCCGTCGCTGTGTTGGCACTCTCCAGTGGTGAGTGCCAGGGCCGAGACTATGACGCGGTTAGCACTCGGTCAAGCGGAGTGCCAATTCAAGACCCCCGGGAGTGGTCCCGCGCCCCCGCAGGGGCGGGTCACAGATAGTCCTCCAGCCGCGCCACCGTGAACCCCTGGTCCTGGATCCTGCGCAACATGCGGGCCGTCATCTCGGTGATGGTCGAGCCCTTGAGCTCGTCGGGGCCGCGGAAGTGGGCGAGGACGATGTCGCCGGGCTTGAGGCTGTCGCCCTCCGCGTAGCGCATGTTGTGGATCTGCATCGACTCGCGCCAGAGGACGAGGGCCCGCACGCCGCAGCTGCCTGCCGCGCGCACCGTGTCGTCGTTGTAGTTGCCGTACGGCGGACGGAAGAGAGCGGGGCGGGTGCCGAAGCGGGCGGCCAGTCGATCCTGCTGGTGGCAGATCTGGGCACGCTGCCCCTCGTACGAGAGGGTGCGGAGGTTGGCGTGGCCGGTGGTGTGGTTCTGTATCGCGCCGCCGCCGGCGTCGCGCAGGCGCGCGAAGTGGCCGTAGTCGCTCCCGGCGACGCTGTCCGTCAGGAACATGCTGATCGGGAGCTTCAGATCCCCGACCATCTTGATGAACCGGGGGTCCTTCTCGGCGCCGTCGTCGAAGGTCAGGAAGACGACCTTGTCGCGGGTGCGGACCCGGTCCAGGACGACGGGCGGTCCGGACGCCTTGAGCACGGGCGTACGGTCCGGGCGCGCCGGGGCCGGCGCGAGGGGGCCCGCCAGACCCCAGCGCGTGTACGCCTTCAGGGGTACGCCCCGGGCGTCGGTCCCCGGTGCGGCGGGCGCGGGCGCCGCCTTCTTGGGCGTCGCCGGTCCGGGAGTCGCGGACTTCGCCGCGGTCCCGTCCGGCGGCGCACCGGGGCCGGCCCCGGCCCCTTGCCCCGCGCATCCGCTCGCCCCCACGACGAGCACACCGATCGCCACCGCCCCCGCCGCCCACAGTCCCGACCGGCGTGCCCGTCCTCGCATCACACGTAATCCTCCAGCTTGGCCACGGCGTAACCCTTGGCGGTGATCGTCTTCATGACGCGTCGAATCATGTCGGGCATGGACCCCTTCCAGTCACCCCGCCCCCGGAAATGTGTGAGAACGATGTCGCCGGGGTGCAGGTCCTTGTCCCATTCGCGCCATTCCATCCGGTCCGGGAAGGCCTCCGCCGCCCACAGCGGGACCGCCTTCACACCGCAGGACTTGGCCGCGACCAGGGTGTCCTTGTTGTAGTTGCCGTACGGCGGGCGGAAGAGCGGGGGGCGCTTGCCGTACCGCTTCTCGATGTTGGACTGCTGGCCACAGATCTCGCGCTTCTGCTCTTCGTACGAAAGGCCGGGCAGGTAGCGGTGGTTGAGGGTGTGGTTGTGCAGGGCCACGCCCTTGTTCTGCATCTTCTTGAAGTACGCGTAGTCCTCCTTCACCAGGTAGTCGGAGAGGAACGCGCTGTACGGGATCTTCAGCTCGTCCAGCATCCGGATCAGCTCGGGATCCTTCTCGGCCCCGTCGTCGATGGTCAGGAACACGACCCTGTCCTTGACCGGCACCGTCGTGAAGACCGGCGGCAGTCCCTCCGAGACCTGCCCGTCCACCTCGAAGCCCTGCCGCGTCGTGATCTTCGGCTTGACCTTGGGCGCCGGAGGCACGGCCAGCGGCGTCTGCACCAGCCCCCAGCGCCTGGCCGCCACCACCCGGGCCGCCTGCGCGGCCTTGGCCACGGCCTGCTCGTGCCGCAGCTTCTCGGCGGGCGAGAGCAGTGCGCCGGCCGCGCCGTCCACCTTCTTCCGCCCCTCCCCCGTCTCCTTCCCGACGGCGGACCCGCCCCGCCCGCCCGTCTCCTCCTCCGCCGGGGTCGCGCACCCCGAGGCGATCGCGGCCGTCAGCAGAACCGCTACCGCCATGGTGCCCCGCCTGCGCCCGCCTGCTCCCGAGTTATCCACAGAGAGCCCTCTTTCTTCCGTTTGTCGTACAAGCCGCATGGCGCCGCATCCTGTCAGCGGGGCGGGGCGGGGAGCGGGCGACACGGGGAGGGGGTGCGGACGGTCGCCCGCCTGGCCCACAGGGGGGTACGGCGGGCGGGGCGGGCGGTTCTGCCGGGCTGGACCACAATGGGGCAGGTGACGAACCACTCCGGCCGCCCCTCCGGCGACGACAACGCCGACACCCCCGGCACGCCCCCTGGCACGCCCTCCGGGACGCCCTCCGGGACCACCGGCACCACCGGCATGACCGCCAGCACCGCCACCGGCACGAGCGGCACCGGGACCCCCGCCACCGACACGACCAGCACGACCGCCACCGGGACCACCGCCACCGAGGACGCCGCCCTCGCCGCCTTCCGCGCCCTCCTCGCCCCCGAGGGCCAGGCCCTCCTCGCCGAGCTGCGGGACTACGACCCCGCGCAGGCCCTGGCGCTCGCGACCCGGCTACGCCGCGACCACCCCGCCGAGCTGGTGTCGGCGGCGCTCGCCCAGGCCCGGCTACGGCAGCGCGCGGCGGTGAAGTTCGGCGCCGCGGACGCGCACCGGATGTACTTCACGCCCAACGGGGTCGAGCAGTCCACCCGCCGCTCCGTCGCCGACTACCGCGCGGCCCGCTTCCGCGGCCTGACCCCCGGGCCCTCGCTCTCCCACGTCCTCGACCTCTGCGGCGGCATCGGTGGCGACGCCCTCGCCATGGCCCGTGCGGGTCTGGCCGTCACCGCGGTCGACCTCGACCCAGCCGCCTGCCTCGCCGCCCGCGCCAACGCGCAGGCCCTCCTCCCCGACCCCGCCGCGCTCACCGTCGTACAGGCCGACGTCCTGACGTACGACCTGACCGGCGCGCAGTCCCTCTTCATCGACCCGGCCCGCAGGTCGGGCGCACGCGGCCGGATCTTCGACCCCGAGGCGTACTCCCCGCCCCTCTCCTTCTCCATCGACGCGGTGCGCAAGGTCGGCACGGGCGCCATCAAGATCGCCCCTGGCATCCCTCACGAGCTCGTCCCCGACGACTTCGAGGCCGAGTGGATCTCCGACAACGGCGACGTGAAGGAAGCGGTCCTCTGGCACGCGCCCAGCAGCCAGAACCAGACCCAGGACCAAGGCCAGCCCCAGCCCCAGGGCCAGGGCCAGGACCAGGGCCACGCCCAGAACCGGCGGATCGTCGGCGGCGCCCGCCGCGCCACCCTCCTCCCCTCCGGCGCGACCCTCGTCGGCCGCGGCCTCCCCAACCCGGACGTCCGCAAGGTCGGCCGCTACCTCTACGAGCCCGACGGCGCCGTCATCCGCGCCCACCTCGTCGCCGAGGCCGCCGAGGAACTCGAAGGCGGCCTGATCGACGAGACGATCGCGTACATCACCGCCGACGCGCTGCGTCCCACCCCGTACGCCACCCCGTACGAGATCACCGATCAACTCCCCTTCGGCGTAAAGAAGTTGAAGGCACTCCTCCGCGAGCGCGAGGTCGGCATCCTCACCGTCAAAAAGCGCGGCTCGGCCGTCGAACCCGAGGAGCTCCGCAAGAAGATGAAGCTCTCCGGCAAGAACTCCGCGACCGTCTTCCTCACCCGCGTCGCCGGCGCCCCGACCATCCTGATCGGCCACCCGGCCTGAGCAGGGGCCGTACGACCCGCAAGTAGGGTCGCACCATGACTCACCTGGAAGACGCCCTGCGCGAAGTGCGGCGCGTCCTCGGGCCCCGTACCGAGGACGGCAGCAGCGACGACTGGTCCGCCCCCGCCGGGTCCCTGACCTGGTCCTGCTGGGAGACCACCGCGCACATCGCGCACGATCTGACCGCGTACGCAGGGCAGTTGGCGGCCCGGCCGACGGACCGCTATCTGCCGATGGACCTGACCGTCCGGCCCGGGACCGCCCCGAGTGACGTACTGCGCGTGATCGCCGCCGCCGGTGGAATGCTCTCCGCCGCGCTGGCCGCCTCCGGGCCCGAGGTGCGGGCGTACCACTGGGGCCCGTGCGATCCGACCGGGTTCGAGGCGATGGGGGTGGCCGAGGCGATGCTTCACACGTACGACATCACGCAGGGCCTGAAGGTGGAGTGGATGCCCCCGGCCCGGCTGAGCGGCTTCGTGCTGGAGCGGCTGTTCCCCGAGGCCCCCGCGGGCGATCCGGCGCACGTGCTGCTCTGGTGCACCGGTCGCGGCGATCTCCCCGGCCACGAGCGGCGTACGGAGTGGGTGTGGCAGGCCGCACAGGACGAGTAGCCGGTGCGCATAGCCGACGCCTGTAATCGGCGCCGGTAGCCGGCGCCGGTAGCCGGTACGCATAACCGGCGCGTCGGTAGCCGGCGCCGGTGCCGGTCAGTTCCGGTCGCGGCGGCGCCCCGGCACCCGTACCGCCCACCGGTAGTGGCCCACCGCCTTGACCGACCCCAGCAGCCCCACCACCCACATCACACAGCCGAAGCCGATGAAGTAGGCGGCGTCCGCGTACGTAGCCGACCCCGGGCGCGCCGTCGCCGCGTACCCCAGCGAGGTCCACAGGCCGACTGCCGCAAGCAGGAAGGAAGGGAGCAGCCAGCCGAGGCTGCGGGAGGGGGCGCACAACCGGGCATCGACGGCGGGGTCGGGGCCCAACTCGGCCCAGGCGCGCAGTCGTTCACGTATCGTCCGGTCGCGCTTCACGCCCAGCCACAGCAGGATGACGGCGGGCACGATCGCGCCGATGCCCAGTACGAGGAAGACGCCGCCGATCAGGACCTCGGGAAAAGCGCCGCCGTCGAAGGCCTGGAGCGCGACCCCGACGCACCCCCACCCGACCGCGAGCAGCACCCCGTACAGCCAGAATCCGACGGCCGCGGGCGCTCCGAGCCATCTGCGGCCCAGCTCCTCCATCGCGCGCGCCCGGTCGGTCAGCATCGCCTCCCGGTCCGGCCAGGCCCAGATGTCCGGGGCGGGCGGAGACGGCGGCAGGGGCGGGCGGGGCATGGGCGTCCTTCGTACGTACGGGGCAGTCGGGGCCGCGTTGACGCTACCGCGCACCCCGAGCCGTACGAACGGCCGGGTCCAGGGATCCGCCGGGCCTCAACAGCTCCTCACAGCCCTTGGAGGTCCGTCAGCCTTAAAGGCCCGTCACGGCCCGTCAGCCCTTAAAGGCCCGTCACGACCCGTCAGCCCTTAAAGATCCGTCAGCTCTTCCGCGTACACCTGCGAGAGCGGCTGTGGCCCCACGTACTGCTGACAGTTGCAGCTGCCCGCCTCGAAGCGGATCGGCTTCTTGTTCTCGTCCCACGCGGTGGGCGTCTCGACCGCCTCGTGGCACTTGCCGGCCTTGTCGTGCTTGGCGAGGTGGTGCGTACAGCCGCAGATCGGCTCCGGGGGCTTGTTGGCCGCCTCGATGGCCTGACGCTCCTTGCGCTGCGTCTCGATGCGCTCCAGCTGGCGCTTGTGCCGGGTGTCCAGCGCCTGGCGCCCCATGTTCGCCAGACCACCGAAGCCGCCCATCATGAAGAAGATGAACAGCCACCAGTACCACTCCATTTGACGCCCCTTCCCCCGCCCCGCACTTGTGCGACAAGGGTACGCCGCTTCGGTCAACAGGGACTAAAAGCGGAGGAGCTCCGCCGCATTGCCCTCGGGCACCAGCGCGTCGAACTCCCCTGTGCGGTACGGGTATCCACTGCCCAGCAGCAGCCGCTCCGGACCGAACGTCACGGCCGCCCGACGCAGGGACTCCGCGTCGGCGACGGCGTGGTGGTGGAAGGGGTTGAGGGGGCGGTCGGGCGGAGTGCTGCCGGTGGTAATGAGGCGGATGTTCGGGTACGGGGCCAAGTCCAGCCACTCGTAGGCCCGTGGGGAATCCTCCCCGCCCGTGGGATGCAGCAGGAGTACGGCACCGCGCCGCTCCAGCGCGTCGAGGAGCGGGACGAACTCCGGGTCGGAGAGCGGCCGTCCGAGGACGGTCGTGGTGACGGCCGCACCCAGGAACCCCAACTCGTCGACTGCATATCCCAGTTCGTCGCCCGCCGCGAGGCCGTTGGGCAGCGGGAGCGCGGCGAGCGCGCGGAAGCGGGTGGGGTGGGCACGGATCAGGTCGGCGTACGCGGCGTTGGCGACGCGCGCGGCACCGAGCGCCTGCACGGAATCGTCGAAGTACGGGGTGAGGGGCGGTGCGGACAGCACCTGTACGTCGACCCCGGCGGCGTCCATGGCGGCGAGGCGGGCAGCGATCTCCGGCGGGGTGCTCCCGCCGCCCTCACCGCGCAGCCCGGTGGTCGTGGCGGGCGAACCGTGGAGCTCGTCGAGCATGTCGAGGTAGAGCTCGGGGAAGTAGTGCGCGTGGACATCGACCCTGGTCATGGAAGTGCCGCCTCCTTCATGGGCTCTCGTACGAGGCTGCCACGGGCGGGGGCGGGGCGCGCGGTGGGGATTTCGGGGGCGGGGAGGGCGCGCAGGCGCGGCAGGGAGGGCACGCGAGCGCGGCACGCCGGCAGGGCGGAGCGGGCACGCGAGCAGAACACGCAGGCAGGGCGGAGCGGGCACGCGAGCGGGCCGTGGCCGAGGACCTCAAGGTCTCCGGTCACGGCCCGCTGTGCCGCCCTCGTCACCCCTTCGGGCCCGCAGGGTCGGCGGGCCTCACGGGAGCAGCCAGTTCCGCGGGGCTGAGGGGGCTCGTCGCAGCGCGGTGGTGGCCGCACCAGCCGACGTAGCTGAAGTTGTCGACGTACTTGGCGCTCATCCAGCCGGAGCGGTTCCACAGCTTGAACCAGATGGTGTTGCCGCCGACGTTCTGGCCGCGCACCTTGCAGGCGATGCGGACGATGGCGTGCGAGGGGTACGAGCCGATGTTCGCGGAGTGCGTGGTCGGGTGGGACCGGACGATCTGTCCGGTGTGCGAGGTCACCCTGCCGCCGACGCCCCACCGCGCGGCGACGGTGTTCACGGCCTGCACGGACTCGGCGGTCCGCACGGAATCGGCGGTCCGCACAGACCCGGCGGCCTGCACGGACCCGGCGGCCTGCGGTGCGGCGGCGACGGACGTGACCGGCGCGGCGACGGCCCCGGCCGGCGCACCCACCGCGAGCACGACACCCAGGGACACTGCACCCAGAGCGGCCTGGGCCACCTTCAGCTGCGATACGAACATACGGCGGACTCACTTTCTCGACGAGCGGGACGAGCGGTACGAGCGGAGGGGTGACCCCCCGGCACCGCCGAGTCTCAAGTCGAATTGTCCGAAAAGCGGTTAACGCCACTCGGGAGTCAGCCGTATGGCCCAGCCCGGACCCGCCGGTCTCCGGCGGCCCCAGTCGCCCCCTAGGGCCGCCGCTCCACCGATTCGAACCGCCACCTGTGCACCGGCCGGGAGATCAACTCGGCGTCGGGCTCCGGGAGTTCGGGCAGCTCCGCGTCATAAGGAGCGTCCCACCAGGTGAGCACGAGAACCCGGTCCTGCGGCGCCCGGAAGATCTCGCGGCGCAGCGGCGGGGTGGCGAGGACCTCCGCCTGGGCGTAGGCCCACTCAAGGAGCTCGGGGCCCTTGCCGTCGACGGCGCGGGCCTCCCACATCAGCGCGAGGGTCATGAGTAGAGGTTGTCCTTGCTGATCTCGTGGACGTGGTCGTGGTCGTGGGCATGCCCGTGGCCGTGCGAGTGACCGTGCGCATGGCCACCCCCGTGACCACCCCCGTGACCGGCCCCGCCACCGTCTCCCTCGCCGTCCTCATGACCGTGCGCATGGCCCGGTACGTGCGGTTCCGTCACCGGCAGCGAGGAGTCAGCGGACAGGTCCCAGTCGGAGGCGGGCCTGCCCCTGGCCACCATCTCGGCTCCCAGCGCCGCGACCATCGCACCGTTGTCCGTGCACAGGCCGGGGCGCGGCACCCGCAGCGTGATGCCCGCCTTCTCGCAGCGCTCCTGGGCGAGCGCCCGCAGCCGGGAGTTCGCGGCGACACCGCCGCCGATCATCAGGTGGTCGACGCCCTCGTCCTTGCAGGCGCGTACGGCCTTCCTGGTCAGGACGTCGACGACCGCCTCCTGGAAGGACGCCGCCACGTCGCGCACCGGCACCTCCTCGCCCGCGTTCCGCTTCGCCTCGATCCAGCGCGCCACGGACGTCTTGAGGCCGGAGAAGGAGAAGTCGTACGCCGGGTCGCGCGAGCCGGTCAGACCGCGCGGGAACGCGATCGCCTTCGGGTCGCCCTCCCTGGCGAGGCGGTCGATGACCGGGCCGCCGGGGAAACCGAGGTGGAGTACGCGGGCGATCTTGTCGAAGGCCTCGCCCGCGGCGTCGTCGATGGTCGCGCCCAGGGGGCGTACGTCGGAGGTGATGTCGGGAGCGAGGAGCAGGGACGAGTGCCCGCCGCTGACCAGGAGGGCCATGGTCGGCTCGGGGAGCTTGCCGTGCTCCAGCTGGTCGACGCAGATGTGCGAGGCGAGGTGATTGACGCCGTAGAGGGGCTTGCCGAGGGCGTACGCGTACGCCTTGGCCGCCGTCGTGCCGACGAGCAGCGCGCCCGCGAGGCCCGGACCGGCCGTGACCGCGATGCCGTCCAGGTCGGAGGCGGCGATCCCGGCTTCCTTCAGGGCCCGCTCGATGGTCGGAACCATCGCCTCCAGGTGCGCGCGGGAGGCGATCTCGGGGACCACTCCGCCGAATCTGGCGTGCGTGTCCACGCTGGACGCGACGGCGTCGGCGAGCAGCGTCGTGCCGCGGACGATGCCGACGCCGGTCTCGTCGCAGGAGGTCTCGATGCCGAGGACCAGGGGTTCGTCGATACCGCTGGTGAGGTTCATGGCTGGATCTCTTCTGTCTCTTCGGTCGTGGTACGCCGCATCACGAGCGCGTCGATGTTGCCGGGCTGGTAGTAGCCGCGGCGGAAGCCGATCGGCTCGAAGCCGAAGCGCTCGTAGAGCCGCTGCGCGCGGGTGTTGTCGACGCGCACTTCGAGCAGCACCTCGGTGCACTCGAAGGCGGTCGCGTGCTTGAGGAGGTCGGCGAGGAGGCGGGCGCCGAGGCCCGTGCCCCACTGGTCGCGGGAGACCGCGATGGTCTGCACGTCACCGAGGTCTCCGGCGGCGGCGAAGCCCGCGTACCCGACGAGGCGGCCACTCTCCCGGTCCTCGGCGACGACGTAGCGCCGGGTGGCGCGGGGGCCGCGCGCGAACGCCAGCTCGGACCAGAACATGCCGGGCGACCAGGCGTCCTCGGGGAACAGCTCGTGCTCCAGGGCGAGCACAGGCCCGATGTCCCACCAGCGCATCTCGCGCAGGACCGCCGAGTCGGCCCGGTCGCTCAACCTGCTTGCCGCAGCGGTCACTGGGGGGTGACCACCTTGTAGTTCTTGGGCACCTGCGCGTCCGGCCGGCGCAGGTAGAGGGGAAGCGGCGGCAGGAACTCCGTCCCCGCGGCCAGCTTCTCGGCGGCCAGCGAGGCGAGCGCCGCCGCCGACACGTGCTCGGGGCCGCGCGCGTCCGGGAAGGCCTCCGGGTAGAGGAGCGCACCGGCCCCGGCCACCGGCAGGCCGGCGAGCTGCTCCGCGATCTCGGCGGGGCGGTCCACGGCGGGCTCGGTGGTGCGGGTGCGCGCGTCGTCGTAGCGCGCCCAGTAGACCTCCTTGCGGCGGGCGTCGGTCGCCACCGCGAAGGGGCCTTCGATGCCGCCCCCGGTTCTCTCCCCGGCCGCCGCCCCGGTCCCCGCCGCGTACGCCAGCGCGTCCAGCGTGCACAGGCCGTGCACGGGGACGCCGAGCGCGAACCCGAAGGTCTCGGCGGTCGCGAGGCCGACACGCAGTCCGGTGTACGGGCCCGGTCCCACGCCCACCACCAGACCGGTGACGGCGTCGAGCTTCAGACCGGCCTCGCGGAGGGTCGAGTCGATGAGGGGCAGCAGCAGTTCCCCGTGCCGGCGCGCGTCGACCCGGGTGGTCTCGGCGACGACGAACGAACCGTCGTGGAGGGCGACGGTGACGGCAGGGGTGGCGGTATCAACAGCGAGCAGGAGCACACAAACAGCCTACGGCCCGCGCAGCGGAAGCACGGCGTCCGTACGGGCCGTACACCTGCTGCTACCGTCACGACAAAGTCGTGCAGAACCTCGGTCTGAGTCGAAACGAAAGGTGCAGCAAGGTGGCTAGCAGCAGCTCGGGAATCGTGGCCGGGCTCACCGCGGGGGCACTCGCCGTCGTCGGGTTCCTCGCCTACCAGGCGTCGGCGAGCGCACCCTCGTCGGCGGTCGCCGCCAGCTCGTCCGCCTCGCCCTCCGCCACCGGCCCCACGGAGAAGGCCCGCAAGCCGTCACCGCTGGCGCTGCCCGCGAACTCCGGCAGCGGCACCCGGGTCGTGTATTCGCTGGCGGGCAAGCGGATCTGGCTGGTGGACTCCGAGGCGAAGGCCGGCACCAAGCCGCGGACCTTCCCGGTCGCGCCGAGCGCGGTCAACCCGACGCCGGACACCTACCGGGTCCTCACCCGCTCCTTGAAGATCACGGGCTCGGACGGCAAGCCGGTGGAGCACGTGGTGCGGTTCGCGAACGTCGACGGGACGACGATCGGCTTCAGCGCGGCCGTCGACGGGACGATGCCGAAGCCGGGCGCGACGCCGCAGGAGGGCACGGGTGCGGTGCGCCTCAGCCGCGCGGACGGCACCGCGGTGTGGGAGTTCGCCACGGTCGCCGTCAAGGTGGTCGTCGTCCCGTAACCCCCGCACCCGTAATCCCCACACTCGAACGAGGGCAACGGGGACACCGAGGGGATCGTCTAGGCAGCGTCGCGCTGCCCGGCGGTCCCCTCTTCGCTGCCCCGGGTACGGGCCGGGGACTGGCGGGCCGGGGACTGGCGGGGCGGGGTGGACACCGCCGTGGCCGCGGCACAGGACGCGAGCAGGGCGCTCATGGTGACGGGAGCGGTGACGGGAGCAGGCGCGGGCGCGGCAGGCGTCATGGGCTTCTCGACTTCTCGTTCCGGTGCCGACATGGACGCCTCCTGGGGCGACGGGAGCAGGCGCAGGGCGAAGGTGGTTAGGCTGGCCTAACCAAGGCCTCGGAACCCATGTGACCATGTCCGGCACCCCCGATGCAACATCTTCCCGACACCTTGTCGGAAAGTACGGCGTGTCAGGAGAACGCACGGCGCGCCGCGCAGGTTCCCGGTCGCCCCCCCCCGGAGCCGTCAGCCCCCTCGGCACCGCCACCCCAGCACCGTCAGCCCCTCCAGCGCCGTCAGCCCCAGCGCCGTCAGCCCTCCAGCGCCGTCAGCCCCTCCAGCGCCGTCAGCCCCTCCCCCGCCCAGCGCGCCCCGATGCCGTCGAGCCGTACCTTCCGTACGTCGTCGTCCGTGTCGCCCGTCGCCCGGTCGATGACGACGTGCAGCCGGCTCTCCGACAGGTCCTCGACCTTGCCGTCGCCCCACTCCACGACGATCACCGAATCGGGCAGCGAGACGTCCAGGTCGAGGTCCTCCATCTCGTCGAGGCCGCCGCCGAGCCGGTACGCGTCGACGTGCACCAGCGCGGGCCCGTCGCCGAGCGGCGGGTGCACACGGGCGATGACGAAGGTCGGCGAGGTGACGGCGCCACGCACCCCCAGCCCCTCGCCGAGGCCGCGGGTCAGCGTGGTCTTGCCGGCGCCGAGCTCACCGGTGAGCATCACGAGATCGCCGGGGCGCAGCAGCTTGGCCAGCGAGCGCCCCAGCTCCCCCATTTCGGCGGGGGAGTTGACGGTCAGGGAGTGGGAGTTGATCGGGGCGTTCTCAACGGCCCCGCTGTGCGGTGCTTCCATGCTCGTCAACGTTAGGGCCTGTCGCAGCCGCCGGCGGTACGGCCCCCACGCGCGCCAGCAGCTCGGTGAGGCGTCCGTTCACCAGCTCCGGGAGTTCCAGCATCACCAGGTGCCCCGCGTCGGGGACGATCACCAGTTCCGCGTCCGGGAGCAGCTCGGCGATGGCCTCGCTGTGCGAGCTCGGGGTGACCAGGTCCTTCGTACCGGCCAGCACCAGCACCGGCACCTCCGCGAAGATCTGGAGCGCCGCCGCCTTGTCGTGGTCCTGGAACGCCGGGTAGAACTCGGCGACCACGTCGATCGGCGTCCCCTCGATCAGGCGCTCCGCGAACCGGGCGACCGCCGGGTCCACGTCCCGCGACCCGAACGAGTACCGCTTGATGACGCCCGCGAAGAGGTCGGCGGTGGCCCGGCGCCCCCGCTCGACCAGTTCCGCCTGCGAGCCCAGGGTGCGCAGCACGCGCGGCAGGAAGCGGCGTATCGCGTTCATCCCCGCGACCGGCAGCCCGAAGTTGACCTCGCCCATGTGCCCCGACGACGTACCGACGAAGGCGACGCCGACGACGCGCTCGCGGATCAGCTCCGGGAACTGGTCGGCCAGCGCCATCACCGTCATCCCGCCCATCGAGTGCCCCACCAGCACCAGTGGCCCCTCGGGCGCCGCCGCGTCGATGACCGCCCTGAGGTCGCGGCCGAGCTGGTCGATGGTGACCTCCTCGCCGTCGGCCTGGGCCATGCCGCGCGCGGAGCGGCCGTGGCTGCGCTGGTCCCAGTGCACGGTGCGCACGGCGCCGCGCAGGGCGGCGCGCTGGAAGTGCCAGGAGTCCTGGTTGAGGCAGTAGCCGTGACTGAAGACGACGGTGACGGGGGCGGGCGCGCGGCGGCCGAAGAGCCCCCTGCGCTTGGCGGGGGCGTCCGGCTCCGGGTCGTCCGTCTCGTAGTAGAGCTCGGTGCCGTCGTCGGCGAGCGCGGTGCCCGGGGTGCCGCGCAGCGAGCCGTACGGGCCGGCCGCGTCCAGGGCCAGCCGGGCCTTCTTGCGCATGCCCCGGCCGACGGTGAGCCGCTCGACGGCGACACCGGCCGCCGCGCCCGCGGCGACCACGCCTATGGCGGCGCCTGCCAGGCCTGCCCGGCGCCAGTTGCCGGAGACGGCCGCCTCGGTCGCCGCCTGCGCAGCGGCGACCGCGCCCTCCGTGCTGCTCTCGCTCACGTGCCGCTCCTTGCTGGTGCGCCTGCCGGGCCGACGGTGTGCCCGTGGTGTACCCGTCTACCGGTCCACTGGTCCTGCCGGTCCACCGGTCCTACCCGCCCTATCGGTCCTGAGATGGGTCCTCGTTCACATGGACGCGCGGGATGCGCTGACCGATGCGCGTGACGATCTCGTACGCAATCGTGTCCGCGGCCTGCGCCCAGTCCTCGGCGGTCGGCTCGCCCCGGTCACCCGGGCCGAACAGGATTGCTTCTTCCCCCGGTTCGACCGTCTCACCGCGGAGATCGACCACGAACTGATCCATCGCGATCCGGCCGCGAGCACGCCGCCACCGGCCGCCGACCAGGACCGGACCGCGCCCCGACGCGTTCCGCGGGATCCCGTCCGCGTACCCGACCGGGATCAGGGCGAGCGTCGTGGCGCGCTCGGTGACGTAGTGGTGGCCGTAGCTGACGCCGTGTCCCGCCGGGACGTCCTTGACCAGGGCGACGGACGCGGCGAGCGTCATCACCGGGCGCAGCCCCAGCTCGGCGGGCGTGCCCAGCTCGGGGCTCGGCGACACCCCGTACATCGCGATCCCGGTCCGTACGAGATCGAAGTGCGCGTGCGGGAGGGTCAGCGTGGCCGGGGAGTTGGCGAGGTGGCGGACCTCGGGGGCCAGCCCCTGCCCCTCCGCGTACGCGACCATCTCGCGGAAGGCGGTGAGCTGGAGTTCGATCGAGGGGTGGCCCGGCTCGTCGGCGCACGCGAAGTGCGACCACAGGCCGGTGACCTTCGCCGTGCCCTCCGCCTCGGCGGCGCGGGCGGCGGCGACCAGGGCGGGCCAGTCGGCGGGCTGGCAGCCGTTGCGTCCCAGGCCTGTGTCGGCCTTGAGCTGGATCCTTGCCGTACGTCCGAGGGCGCGGGCGGCGTCGGTGACCTCGCGCAGCGCCCACATCGCGCTGATTCCCATGTCGAGGTCCGCCTCGATGGCCTCGCCCCAGGGGTCGCCCGGGGTCCACAGCCAGCACATGACGCGCGCGTCGGCCGGGGTGATCCCGGCGGCGCGCAGGGCGAGCGCCTCCTGGGGGGTGGCCGTGCCGAGCCAGGTCGCACCGGCCTGGAGGGCGGCGCGGGCGCAGGGCAACGCGCCGTGTCCGTACGCGTCCGACTTCACGACGGCCATCAGCGCGGCGTGCGGGGCACGCGCGCGCAGGGACCGGACGTTGGCGCGCAGGGCGGCAAGATCGATCTCCGCACGCGCCCGCATCGGGGCCCGGGGCCTCGCCCGCGTCGTCGACTGGGTCATCGCCTGGCTCATCACGCTCTCGGTCTTCACGGTCATCGCGCCCCCAGTCTCGCAGAGGGGTACGACAGGGCCGGTCAAGGCGGTGCGGGGCAGGGGCCGGGCGACCGGCGCCACGCACCGATACGCGCGCATCCGACCCGTATGCACGAAATCACCACACGTCACACATTTGGCCTGCCCTGTCACCCGCGCGGCAGGCCGTGCCTGGCGCGCGGGCCGCGCGGGCCGCCCGATGGACTCCACAGGCGGCTCGCTTCCATGGGCTTGCCGCACGCACGCTGGAGAGCTGAGGAACCATGAAGCGCGTCCACCTCGCCCGTATACCCGCTCTGGCCGGCCTCGTCGCCGTGGCGGTGACGGCGGCCGTCGCCCCCGTGTCGTCGGCCTCGGCCGCTGTTCAGGCCGCCGTACCCGGTGCCCTGCCGGGCGCTGGTCCGGCCGCGTACGCCGCCCCCGAGCCGCCGTGCACCGCGCCCACCGGCCCGTACCAGAAGGAGCTGGAGGGCAAGCTCCGCCTCAGGGCCGACGGCAAGCAGTCGGAGGCCGACTGCGTCGCCATCCGCAAGCTCCAGCGGGACCTGAATATCGACCCGGCGGACGGCCGCGCCACCGCGAAGACGTACGGCCTGCTGCTGGTCCGCGAGGCCCGCAAGAACCCGAACGCGGCGGGCAAGTGCCCGATCCGCTACGGCTACTCCGTCACCTGCGTGGACCTCCCCCGCCAGCTCCTCTGGGTGCAGGTCGGCCGGAAGGTCACCTTCGCCCCGGTACCGATCCGCAGCGGCATCCGCGGGCTGGAGACCCGTACCGGCTGGTTCAGGATCTACTGGAAGCACAAGAACCACTTCTCCACCATCTACAACAACGCCCCGATGCCGTACAGCCAGTTCTTCAGCGGCGGGCAGGCGCTGCACGGCACGTACGGCGACCTCTTCGAGGCGGGTTCCGGCGGCTGCGTGAACCTGTACGTGGAGGACGCGGCACGCCTCTGGAAGAAGCTCGGCGTCGGCAGCATGGTCTACGTCTGGGGCGCCAAGCCGGGCACGAACGTGCGCAGCTGGGAGCCGCGCGACGGCCGCCGCCTCACCGACGACGAGCTCATCATCAAGGGCTTCGGCGGCGAGAACATCCCGCTGATGTGGGACCTGAACACCCCGATCACCCCGCCCACCCAGCAGAGCTGACCACCCCGGGGCGGCTTCCCACCGGAAAGCCGCCCCGGACTCACCCGGCCCTTGACCCTTGTCCTCACGCGCCGCTTGCCCCTTGTCCTCACGCGCCTGTGCTCACCCGCCGCCCAGCCCTGTGCTCACCCGATGCCATGGCCCGTAGCTCAAGCGATGCCGCCGCCCCCCCCTGTGCTCACGCGATGCCGCCGCCCCCTTGTGCGACAGCACCCCGCACGTCCCGCCAGGCCCCCGCGATCTCCCCCGCCACGTCTCCCGCCCCCACCGGCGCTCCCCGGGCCGCCCGCCGTCCCGCCAGGCCGTGCAGGTAGGCGCCCACCGAGGCCGCGTCGACCGCCCCCAGGCCGGATGCCAGCAGCGCGCCCGTCAGGCCCGAGAGCACGTCACCGCTGCCTGCCGTCGCCAGCCAGCCCGTTCCCGTGGGGTTGACCCGTACCGGCCGTCCTCCGTCCGGCGGTGCGACGAGCGTGGTCGAGCCCTTGAGCAGGACCGTCGCCCCGTACTTGGCCGCCAGCTTCCGCACCGAGCCGAGCCGGTCGGCCTCCACCTCCGTCCGCGCCACGCCCAGCAGCGCCGCCGCCTCCCCCGCGTGCGGCGTCAGTACGGTGGGCGCGTCGCGGCCCCGTACCGCCTCCGGGTCGAGCTCCCGCAGCCCGTCCGCGTCGACCAGCACCGGCACGCCGGACGCCAGCACGTCTGCCAGCACGTCCTTCGTACGGTCGTCCAGGCCGGGCCCGACAACCCACGCCTGCACCCGTCCAGCGTCCCCGGGCGTCCCGTCGCTCACCAGCACCTCGGGGAACCGCGCCAGCACCGCGTCCCCGCCCCGGCCGACGTACCGCACCGCACCGGCACCGCCGTGCAGCGCCCCCGCCACCGCGAGCACCGCGGCGCCCGGGTAGCGCGCCGACCCGGCGACGATCCCCACCACACCCCGCCGGTACTTGTCGCTCTCCGCGGCCGGCAGGGGCAACAGGCCCGCCACCTCGGCGTGCTGGAGCGCCTCCACATCGGCAGGCGCCCCGGCCGTCTCCAGCCCGAGGCCGACGAACCGCAGCACCCCGGCCCGCTCCTTCGCCGGGTCGATCAGCAGCCCCGGCTTGTACGTCCCGAACGTCACGGTGACGTCGGCCCGAACGCACTCGCCCTCGATCCGCCCGCTGTCGGCATCGATCCCGCTCGGCAGATCCACCGCCACCAGCACCGCCGCGGCGGCCTCGGCGGCCCGCACCAGCGGCACCGCCTCCGGGCGCAGCCCGCCCCGTCCGCCGATCCCGGTGATCGCGTCCATGACCAGATGGGCGCGGTGGAGTGCCACGTACGCGGCGGATCCCGCGCCCGCACCACCCGCACCGCTCGCCTCATGCACCTCGTGGGCCTCGTGCGGCCCCGCCACGATCCGTCCCCCGGCGGCGCGCAGCGCGGTTACCCCGCCCGCGTGCGCCCGCTGCCGCGCATCGACCAGTACAGCCGTGACTCCGGCCCCGCGCCTGGCGAGCCGCGCCCCGGCGTAGAGGGCGTCGCCCCCGTTGTCGCCGCTGCCGACGAGCAGCACGACCCTCGCCCCGTACACCCGCCTCTCCAGCAGATCGGCGCAGGCGGCGGCCAGTCCGGCGGCGGCGCGCTGCATGAGCGTGCCCTCCGGAAGCCTGGCCATGGCCTCCCGCTCGGCGGCCCTGACGGTCTCGACGCTGTGTGCGGTACGCATGCCTCCGAGTCTGCCGCAGAGGCCTCTGGACGGGGCCGAAGCCACCCCCATGGCCCACCCCCTACCCCTCCGCGATCACCACCGCCGAAGCCACCCCCGCGTCATGGCTGAGCGACACGTGCCACGACCGCACTCCCAGCGCCTCGGCCCGCGCGGCCACACTCCCCGAGACCCGCAGTCGGGGCTGTCCCGTCTCCTCGACGTACACCTCCGCGTCCGTCCACAGCAGCCCGGCCGGCGCACCCAGCGCCTTCGCCAGTGCCTCCTTGGCCGCGAACCTCGCCGCCAGCGAGGCGATCCCCCGCCGCTCCCCGCTCGGCAGCGTCAACTCCCGCTCCACGAAGAGCCGTTCGGCCATCTGCGGCGTACGCGCCAGCGCCGCCCCGAACCGCTCGATCTCGGCGACGTCGATCCCGACCCCAACAATCATTTACTCACTCCAGCCCACTCTGCTCACTCTGCTCACTCCGGCTCCAGCTCACTCCACGGTCACGGACTTCGCCAGATTCCTCGGCTGGTCCACCTCGTTGCCCCGCGCCGTCGCCAGCTCACAGGCGAAGACCTGCAGCGGCACCGTGGTGACCAGCGGCTGAAGAAGCGTAGGCGTACGCGGCACCCGGATCAGATGGTCGGCGTACGGCACCACCGCCTCGTCCCCCTCCTCCGCGATCACGATCGTCCGCGCCCCGCGCGCCCGGATCTCCTGGATGTTGGACACGATCTTGTCGTGCAGCACCGACCGCCCCCGCGCCGACGGCACGATCACCACCACCGGCAGATCCTCCTCGACGAGCGCGATCGGCCCGTGCTTCAGCTCGCCCGCGGCGAACCCCTCCGCGTGCATGTACGCCAGCTCCTTGAGCTTCAGCGCACCCTCCAGGGCCACGGGGTATCCCACATGGCGGCCGAGGAAGAGCACCGTGTTCTTGTCCGCCAGGGACCGCGCCAGCTCCCGCACCGGCTCCATGGTCCCCAGCACTTCCTCCACGGCGCCGGAGATCTCCGACAACTCCCGTACGACGTCCCGGACTTCGTCGCCCCACTTGGTCCCGCGCACCTGCCCCAGGTACAGCGCCACCAGATAGCACGCCACCAGCTGCGTCAGGAACGCCTTCGTGGACGCCACCGCGACCTCGGGACCGGCATGCGTGTACAGCACCGCATCCGACTCCCGCGGGATGGTCGACCCGTTCGTGTTGCAGATCGCCAGCACCTTCGCGCCCTGCTCACGGGCGTGCCGCAGCGCCATCAGCGTGTCCATGGTCTCGCCGGACTGCGAGATCGCGATCACCAGTGTCCGCGCGTCCAGGATCGGGTCCCGGTAGCGGAACTCGCTCGCCAGCTCCGTCTCGCAGGGCAGCCGGGTCCAGTGCTCGATCGCGTACTTGGCGATCATCCCCGCGTGAAAGGCCGTCCCGCACGCCACGACGACGACCTTGTCGACCTCCCGCAGCACGCCGGCGGGAATTCGCACCTCGTCGAGCGTCAACTGCCCACCCGCGTCGATGCGCCCCAGCAGGGTGTCCGCGACCGCCTTGGGCTGCTCGGCGATCTCCTTCAGCATGAAGTAGTCATAACCCCCCTTCTCGGCCGCCGAGGCGTCCCAGTCCACGTGGTACGCCCGCACCTCCGCGGGCGCACCGTCGAAGTCGGTGACGCTCACCCCGTCCCGCCGGAGCTCCACCACCTGGTCCTGGCCCAGCTCGATCGCCGACCGCGTGTGGGCGATGAACGCGGCGACGTCCGACGCGAGGAAGGACTCACCCTCTCCAACGCCCACCACCAGCGGGGAGTTCCTGCGCGCCCCGACCACCACGTCCGGCTCGTCCGCGTGCACCGCGACGAGCGTGAACGCACCCTCCAGCCGTCTGCACACCTGCCGCATCGACGCCGCGAAGTCACCGCTCGCCGAGAAGCACTCGGCCAGCAGGTGCGCCACCACCTCGGTGTCCGTCTCGGACGCCAACTCGTGTCCCCGCTCGGCCAGTTCGGCCCGCAGCGCGGCGAAGTTCTCGATAATCCCGTTGTGCACGACCGCGACGCGCCCCGCGTTGTCCAGATGGGGGTGCGCGTTGGCGTCGGTGGGCCCTCCGTGGGTTGCCCACCGGGTGTGCCCGATCCCGGTGCTCCCGGCGGGCAACGGCCGCCCCACCAGCTCCTTCTCCAGGTTGACGAGCTTGCCCGCCTTCTTCGAGGCCGCCAGCCCCCCGTCCGCGAGCACCGCAACCCCTGCCGAGTCGTACCCCCGGTACTCCAGCCGCTTCAGCCCCGCGACGACGACATCCAGCGCCGACTGCCCACCGACGTAACCCACGATTCCGCACATACTCCGCAGCGTAAGCCGGACCAAGCCTTGGGCCCGGGAGCCGCACAGCACGAAGCCGGGAGCCGCAGGGCACGAGCCAAGGTGCCGCACAGCACGAAGCCGGGAGCCGCACAGCCACGGGCCAAGGTGCCGCAGGGCACGGGCCACGGTGCCGCACCGCACGAAAAACCCCGCCCCGGCACGGTGGCCGGAGCGGGGATCGCATGCGAGGAACGGTCAGCCGAGCTTCTTCACCTGGGCGTCGATGACGCCCGCCGGCTGCGCCTTGACCGTGCCGCCCAGGCTGATCGTGTAGAAGGTGGCAAGCGTGCTCCCCTCGCGCACCGCCGCGAGCTTCATGACGACCTCGGTGCCGTCACCGTCCATCGTGAGCGTCCAGCCCTGCGCCTCGTCGCCGCCGGTCACCGTGTCCGCGAGCACCTTGGTGATCTTGACCTTCTCTCCGGCCTGGTCGCCGGTGAAGCCGCCCCCACAGGCCTGGCCCGCCTTGCTGAGCGCCGCGAACGCCTCCTGCGCGCCCTTGCCCTCGTACGAGGCGAGCCGGTCCGCCGTGACCGGCTGCGTCATCGCGGCGATTCCGGCCTTGGCCTTCTCCTCGGCCGACGCGTTCGGGTCCACCTTCATCTTGGCGGGCTTCTCGACGGCCTTGCGCAGCACGTGGGCCGCCGGCTTCCCCATCGGTATCGCCGCCATGGCGTCGCCGAGCGGCTTGCACTCCGCCTTGTCGGTCTTGACCGCGCCGTCCGGGACCTCGTCGGCCTTCGTGCCGTTCTTCACCATGTGGGTGGACAGGTCACCCTCTGCGAGGGCGGCCTTCTCCAGCTCCGCGGCCGACAGTGCCTTGGCCGCGGCCTCCTCCGGCTTGGCGGGAGCGCCCGCGGCCGGAGCATGGGCGGCGGGCTTGTCCGCCGCACAGGCCCCGACCAGCAAGGTCAGCGAAGCCGCGGCCACGGCGGCCACGGCGGTACGACGAAGATCGGTGCGACGCATGAAAGGAAACCCTCCGAGTGGTACGAAAAAGGTGACCAACGCCCCCCGCGTACAGCTGCCGGTCACCGGCCACGCGGATTCTGTTGTGTCAAGGAAATGTAAAGCCGGGACCAGCCTCCGGGACACCGAATTCCCCCCGCCCCTGCACCTCTCCCAAGATCGTGACCGGCGCGCAATCCCACCTCCCCCCGATCGAGACCGGACCCCGCAAAACCCTGCCTCCACGTGACCCACCCCACCCCGCCCGACCGGCGACAAGGGCGCCCCACCCCCGACAATGGGCTGTGTGATCACTTCGCCGACGCGTTGCTCCCCCCGCCGGGCCGAGTCGTCCCCGTACCTGGACCTCACCCGCACGGAGTGGAGCGCCCTGCGCGAGAAGACGCCGCTGCCCCTCACCGCCGAGGAGGTCGAGCGGCTGCGCGGTCTGGGCGACGTCATCGACCTCGACGAGGTACGCGACATCTACCTCCCGCTGTCCCGCCTCCTCAACCTCTACGTGGGCGCCACCGGCAACCTGCGAAGTGCCCTCAACACCTTCCTCGGCGAGAACGGCACCCAGCGCGGCACCCCCTTCGTCATAGGGGTCGCGGGCAGCGTCGCCGTCGGGAAGTCCACCGTCGCCCGCCTCCTCCAGGCCCTCCTGGCCCGCTGGCCGGAGCACCCGCGCGTGGAGCTGGTCACCACCGACGGCTTCCTGTACCCGATGAAGGAACTGGAGAAGCGCGGCCTGATGGCCCGCAAGGGCTTCCCCGAGTCGTACGACCGCCGCGCCCTGACCCGCTTCGTCGCCGATGTGAAGGCCGGGAAGGACGAGGTCACCGCCCCCGTCTACTCCCACCTGATCTACGACATCGTCCCCGGCGAGCGCCTCACCGTGCACCGCCCGGACATCCTGATCGTCGAGGGCCTCAACGTCCTCCAGCCGGCCCTCCCCGGCAGCGACGGCAAGACCCGCGTCGGCCTCGCCGACTACTTCGACTTCTCGGTGTACGTGGACGCCCGCGCCGAGGACATCGAGCAGTGGTACCTCAACCGGTTCCGCAAACTGCGCGCGACCGCGTTCCAGAACCCGTTCTCGTACTTCCGCAAGTACACCCAGGTCTCCGAGGAAGAGGCCCTCGACTACGCACGCAACACCTGGCGCACCATCAACCGCCCCAACCTCCTGGAGAACGTCGCCCCCACCCGGGGCCGCGCCACCCTGGTCGTCCGCAAGGGCCCGGACCACAAGGTCCAGCGGCTGTCACTGCGCAAGCTCTGAGCGTTCCGTACGTACGAAAGGGGCTCGGCCGGAAGTGAATCCGGCCGAGCCCCTGTCACGTACCGCTCAACAGGCCTAGCCCAGCGCGGACTTGACCACATCCGCCAGACGGCCGGCAACGGCCTTCGCCTGCTCGATGTCGGCGGCCTCCACCATCACGCGCACCAGCGGCTCGGTGCCCGACGGGCGCAGCAGCACCCGGCCGGTGGCGCCCAGCTCGCGCTCGGCGTCGGCGACGGCCGCGGCCAGCTCCGCCGACGTACCGACACGGGACTTGTCGACGTCGGGGACGTTGATGAGGATCTGCGGCAGCCGCGACATGACGCCCGCCAGGTCCGCGAGACCGCGGCCGGTGGCGGCGATCCGGGCGGCCAGCATGAGGCCGGTCAGGGTGCCGTCGCCGGTGGTGGCGTGGTCGAGGACGATGACGTGTCCCGACTGCTCGCCGCCCAGCGCGTAGCCGTGCTCCTTCATCGACTCCAGGACGTAACGGTCGCCGACGCCGGTCTGGACGACCCCGATGCCCTCGCCCTCCATGGCCAGCTTGAAGCCGAGGTTGGACATGACGGTGCCGACCACGGTGTTCTTGCGCAGCTGTCCCGCCTCGCGCATGGCGAGGGCGAGCACGGCGAGGATCTGGTCGCCGTCGACCTCCTGACCTGCCGCGTCGACGGCCAGGCAGCGGTCGGCGTCGCCGTCGTGCGCGATGCCGAGGTCGGCGCCGTGCTCGACAACGGCGGCCTGCAGGCGTTCCATGTGCGTGGAGCCGTAGCCGTCGTTGATGTTGAGACCGTCCGGCTCGGCGCCGATGGTCACGATCTCGGCACCGGCGCGCGCGAACGCCTCCGGGGAGACGCGCGAAGCGGCGCCGTGCGCCTCGTCGAGAACGACCTTCAGGCCGTCGAGACGGTTCGGCAGCACGCCCATCAGGTGGGCGATGTACTTGTCGAAGCCCTCGTCGTAGTCCGTGACACGGCCGACACCCGCTCCGGTCGGACGGTCCCACGCCTCGCCGCTGCGGTGCTGCTCGTAGACCTTCTCGATCCGCACCTCCAGCTCGTCGGCCAGCTTGTGGCCGCCGCGCGCGAAGAACTTGATGCCGTTGTCCGGCATGGCGTTGTGGCTGGCGGAGAGCATCACGCCGAGGTCGGCGCCCAGCGCACCGGTGAGATACGCCACCGCGGGGGTGGGCAGCACACCGACGCGCAGGACGTCCACGCCCGCGCTCGCCAGGCCTGCCACGACGGCGGCCTCCAGGAACTCGCCCGAGGCGCGCGGGTCACGCCCGACCACTGCCGTCGCCCGATGGCCCTCGAACGTACCGGCCTCGGCGAGTACGTGCGCCGCCGCGACCGACAGACCGAGCGCCAGCTCCGCCGTCAGGTCCGCATTGGCAACGCCGCGTACACCGTCAGTGCCGAAGAGTCGTCCCACAACTGTCCTCCGAAATGCCGTCGTGCTTCGAAAACCGTGCTTCGAGAGCTGTACTCCGAGAGCCACTCCGAGAGCCGTGCTTCGAAAAGCACACTCCTGAGCGCTTTGTGCCCGTTTTACGCCCGAGGAAGTCCAATAAAGGTCCAAGAAAGGTTCCAAGCGAACTACACGAACGCCCCGGCGGCACGAAGAGTGCCACCGGGGCGAACGGTGATGCTGCTGAGCAAGCTCGTGATTAACGCTTGCTGTACTGCGGCGCCTTGCGGGCCTTCTTGAGACCGGCCTTCTTGCGCTCGACCGCACGGTCGTCGCGGCAGAGGAAGCCGTTCTTCTTCAGGATGGCGCGGTTGTTGTCGACGTCGGCCTCGTTCAGCGAACGGGCGACACCGAGGCGGAGCGCACCGGCCTGGCCGGAAACGCCGCCACCCGAGATACGGGCGATGACGTCGTAGCGGTCGTCCAGCTCGAGCACCTTGAAGGGCTCGTTGACTTCCTGCTGGTGGACCTTGTTCGGGAAGTAGTCCTCGAGCGTACGCCCGTTGATCTTCCACTTGCCGGTGCCCGGAACGATCCGGACGCGGGCGATGGCGTTCTTGCGACGGCCAAGGCCGGCGGCGGGCTGCGGGTCGCCGAAGCGGCCTGCGAGCGACTCGCTGGTGTACTCGCCCTCGACGGGAACCTCCGACTCGAAGGTGGTCACCTCAGCGAAAGTCTCTTCGCCTTCGGTGCCCTCGACGGGGGTCTCAACAGTGGTCTCGGCCACGATTCTCCTCAGATCTTTCTGTACGTCTTAGGGGGTGTGGCCGGAACTACTGCGCGACCTGGGTGATCTCGTACGCGACCGGCTGCTGTGCAGCGTGCGGGTGCTGGTCGCCTGCGTAGATCTTCAGCTTCGAGAGCATCTGACGGCCCAGGGTGTTCTTGGGGATCATGCCCTTGATGGCCTTCTCGACGGCCTTCTCCGGGCTCTTCTCCATGAGCTCGTCGTAGCGCATCGAGCGGAGGCCGCCCGGGAAGCCAGAGTGGCGGTACGCCATCTTCTGGGTCTTCTTGTTGCCGGAGAGGTGGATCTTCTCGGCGTTGATGATGATGACGAAGTCACCCATGTCCATGTGCGGCGCATAGGTCGGCTTGTGCTTGCCCCGGAGGAGGTTCGCTGCCGTAGTCGCCAGACGGCCCAGGACGATGTCCTGAGCGTCGATGATGTGCCACTGGCGAGTGACATCGCCGGGCTTGGGGCTGTACGTACGCACTTCGTAGCCTTCGCTTCTTCAGTGGATGGGGTCCAGACACATGGCGCCCCTGAAGCGATCGTGCAGCTGGGGCTCACAATGCTGGGGACGCTGCCCATATGCGAACCACTGGTAACTGCTCCAGGGAACCTACGTAAGGGCCCTTCGCGTGAGAACGACGAAGCCAATACGCATAACAAACCAGAAGAATACCCGCCACCCCCGCACGGGTCAAAACGCCCCCACACCCCTTGTCCCCCTTGACGCATCCCCCCCGCCGCCCCCAGCCCCCTTGGGCAGCGGGGCCGCCCCCCGGGGGCGGAACGGGTGGGCAAGGGGGCGGCCCCACGCGGAGCACGCCCCACCCGACCGCCCGCGCCCCCGCTAGCGAGCCCTCTCAACCCTCCGCTCATCCCAAACCGGCTCCACCGTCTCCCGCACCACCCCATCCGACCCGAACACCAAATACCGGTCGAACGACTTCGCAAACCACCGGTCGTGCGTCACCGCCAGCACCGTCCCCTCATAAGCCTCCAACCCCTCCTGAAGCGCCTCCGCCGACTCCAGGTCGAGGTTGTCCGTCGGCTCGTCCAGCAGCAGCGCGGTAGTCCCCCTCAGTTCCAGCAGCAGAATCTGGAACCGCGCCTGCTGCCCGCCCGACAGCCGCTCGAACCCCTGGTCCCCCTGGCCCTCCAGCTCGTACCGCCGCAGCACCGACATCGCGCCGCCCCGGTCCTTGGAGTGCTCGGCCCACAGGATGTCGACCAGGGTCCGCCCGATCAGCTCCGGATGCGCGTGCGTCTGCGCGAAGTGCCCGGCGACCACCCGCGCCCCCAGCTTCCACGCCCCGGTGTGCTTGACGTCCTCGCCCGCCAGCAGCCGCAGGAAGTGCGACTTCCCGGACCCGTTCGACCCGAGCACAGCCACGCGTTCCCCGTAAAAGACCTCCAGGTCGAACGGCTTCATCAGCCCGGTCAGCTCAAGGCCCTCGACGGTCAGCGCCCGCACTCCGGTCCGGCCGCCCTTCAGCCGCATCCGGATGTCCTGCTTCCGCGGCGGCTCCGGCGGCGGCCCCACGTCCTCGAACTTCTTGAACCGCGTCTGCATCGCGTGATACCTCGACGCCATGTCCGGGCTGATCGCCGCCTGGCCCCGCAGCCGCAGCACCAGCGCCTTGAGCCGCGCGTGCTCCTCCTGCCAGCGCCTCAGCAGCTCCTCGAAGCGCTCGAACCGCTCCTTACGGGCATCGTGGTACGTGTCGAAGCCCCCGCCGTGCATCCACACCTCGGACCCCGTCGGCCCCGGCTCGACGCTCGCGATCTTCTCGGCGGCCCGCGACAACAGCTCCCTGTCGTGGCTCACGAAGAGGACCGTCTTCCGCGTCTCCTTGAGCTTCCCTTCCAGCCACCGCTTGCCCGGCACGTCCAGATAGTTGTCCGGCTCGTCGAGCAGCAGTACTTCATCGGGGCCCCGCAGCAGCGCCTCCAGCACCAGCCGCTTCTGCTCGCCCCCGCTCAGCGTCCGCACTTCCCGCCACTGGGCCTTCTCGTACGGCATGCCCAGCGCGGCCATGGTGCACATGTCCCAGACCGTCTCGGCCTCGTACCCCTGGACCTCGGCCCAGTCGCTGAGCGCCTGCGCGTATTCCATCTGCGCGGCCTCGTCGTCCCGCTCCAGAATCGCGGCCTCGGCCTTGTCGACGGCGGCCGCGGCGGTACGAATCCTCGGCTGGGCCACCGAAACCAGCAGGTCACGCACGGTCCGCTCATCGCGCACCGAACCCACGAACTGCCCCATCACCCCGAGCCCACCGCTCACGGTCACCGACCCGCCGTGCGCCTGCAGCTCCCCCGCGATGATCTTCAGCAGAGTCGTCTTCCCGGCGCCGTTGGGCCCGACGAGGGCCACCACGGCCCCTTCACCCACCCGGAACGAGACGTCACCGAGCAGCACCCGCCCGTCCGGCAAGTAGTACTCGACGTGTCCGACCTCAAGATGTCCCATACCGGCATTCTCACCGCCAGCCGCTCCACACCCCAATCGGATTACGAACGCCGGGCCCCGCGCACCTCGCCCCCCTAGTTAGGATGCGCGGCATGAGCTTCGGGCATGGGGGTCCTTCCGACGGCCCCGGGGGCCAGCCCCCGCACGGCAACGACCAACCCCACCACGCCGGTTACGGCCCCCCTCCGCAGGGCCCCACCGAAACCCCCAACCCCTACCTCACCCAACCCCCGAGGCAACCCCCTGCCCCCATGCCCCCGGTCCAACTCGTCCCACCCGCCGCCCCCCAGCCCCCTTGGGCAGCGGGACCGCCCCCCGGGGGCGGAACGGGTGGGCAAGGGGGCGGCCCCCACGCGGCCCCCCACCCCTCACTCCCGCCCCACCCCGCCCCCGGAACCGGCCCGACCCCCGACTGGTCCGCCCTGGCCGACGCCACCGCATCCCGCACCCGCCGCAAACGCCTCCTCTACATCGGCGGCGGCATCCTCGCGACCCTCACCATCGGCGCCCTCGTCGCCACAGCCGTCATCTCCAGCGGCAGTTCCCCCTCCACCGACGGCAAGAACTCCGCCCTGCCCTCCCCCGAATCCCTCCCCACCGATCCCACCGCCCCCACCCCCTCCTTCTCCCCGGTCGCACCCCCGCCCCCGCCGGACCCCAAGGAGTTCATCTCCAGCGCCCAGAAGGACAAGGCCCCCCTCAACGCCGACACCCTCTTCCCGGGCAAGTCCCTCACCCTGGACGGCCGTTCCTACGCGAAGGGCGCCACCAGCCGCACCACCGACTGCGCCTCCGCCACCCAGGGAGCCCTCGGTGGCATCCTCACCCGCAACGGCTGCGGCCAGGTCATCCGGGCCACCTTCACCAAGGGCGGCACCGCAGTCACCGTCGGCGTAGCGGTCTTCGAAACGGAAGCCCAGGCCCTCAAGGCGAAGGCCCAGGTGAAGGACGGCGTCGCCTCCCTCCCCGGCACCGGCGTCCCCACCTTCTGCCGCAACGGCACGATCTGCCGGAAGACCGCCAACTCCTACGGCCGCTACGCCTACTTCACCGTCAGCGGCTTCACCGACAACAAGAAGAACGTCACCACGACCGACAAGGCCGTCTACACACTCGGCGACGACGCGGCGAAGTACACGTTCCTCCGCATCGTCGAACGGGGCCGCACCCAGGCCTCCGCAGCAGCCACCTCCACCACGGCCAACAGCTGACCTGCTTCTTCCCAAGCTCCCGGTCTCGCTCAAGCAGGGGAGACCCCACTCACCCCCGGCCCCTGGCGGCCCACCCACCCCCTGACTAACCTGTCGGCGGGGCAGCGCAAGGGCCTGCCATCATCGGGGGGCGAAGCATGGAAACGGGCAGAACCGACCGACACCACACCTCGGACTCCCCCACCCCGGAAGCCGACACCACCCCGGAAGCCGACACCACCCCGGGCCCCAGCCCCTCCCGCGAATCCCGCGAATCCCGCGAATCCCAGGAACCGCGGGAAACCCAGGAACTGCGGGAAACCCAAGAGACCCGGGCCACCCCGGGCACCAGCTCCCACCCCCCGGCCCCCGAACCCCCGCCTGCCACAGAGCAGTTCGCGCATCGGACCGGCTCCACTCCCTCACGGCCCGAACCGGACGGCCCGGAGGACACCCCCGCCGGCCCCACGGAGACCGAGCCCCCGGCCGCAGAATCCACCCGCCCCAGCTGGCCCAAGGTCGTCCCGCACCAGCCACCCCCCACCTCACCGGAACCCCCCGAGCCCCCCCGCCCCGGCAACGGCCCCCGCCCGGAAACCCCCCGCGCCACCCCCATATCCGCCTCCGCCCCCTCCCCCATACCCCCGCGCGCCCGCGCATCCGGCTCCTTCAGCGCGGTCGGCCCCACCGCCCCACCCCCGCCGCGCTACAACCAGCACCGCCAGCAGCCCGAAGAGCCCCCCGCCCCCGGCCCGCCCCAGCCCGCCGAAACAGATCCGGACGCGCGCCGAGCCGTCTACCGGGACCGTGCCACCGGGTTCGCCACCGGCGTCCTGCACACCCTCGGCTTCACCCTGCTCACCGTGTACGAGTATTTCCGGGCCACGGCCAGCACCCTCTCCACCGCCCAACGCGCCACGGGCGGCCCCGAGAAGCTGCGCGAAATAGCCGCAATGCAGGCCGACTTGGCCCACGAGGGCTGGTACGGAGCCATCGGTGACATAGCCCGCACGGTCACCTTCGACCAGCCCCGCGCCGCCCTGTGGTCCGCCGTCTTCCTCGCCGTACTCGTACGCCTGAACCGCAGCGGCCCGCCGCGCACGCAGCTCGCCCTCTCCGTACTCGCCGCCGGATACTGCGCCGTGCTCGCCCTGCTCTGGTTCCCGTTCCTCTACGGGCTCGGCGGTGCGAGCGTCGTCGCCCTCGCCGCGACCGGCACCCTCCTCTGGGCCGCCACCCGCCGCTGACCACCGCAGCAGCAGCAGCCAACCGTCGCGAACCCGACGCCAACCGGCACCTACCCCCGATAGACCATCGTGCAGAGCAGCGTCCCGCCCCCGTCGACCTGCCAGGACCAGTAGTACGTCCGGTCGTCCGGGGCCCGCCGGCAGTTCCCCGGCGCCCGGCCGGACGAGGGCTCGTACACCCCGGTGATGTGCAGGACCGTGTTGTACGGAGGCGTGGCCCGCTTCGCCTTGCAGTCGACGGCCGTCATCGCCCCGAGCCGCATGGCCGTACCGCCCGCCCCCTTGCCCGCGCTCTTCTCCGCCAGCACGCAGTACCCGGCCTTGTACTGCCGGGTCAGGCACAGCACCCGCTTCTCCGCCCCCGAGCGGTGTGCCACGTACGACAACCCGTCGCCCGTCGGGCAGGCGCTCCAACCGGTCCGCACCGCACTGACCCTGGTCAGCCCCGCATCCCCGGAACACCCGACCTTCTGAGGTATTCGGGTGTTCCACCCGTCCCCCGTGTCGAACAGTGCAAGACAGTCCCCGGCCCGCGCCGCAGCGAAAGCCTCACCCCTCGCTTTGTCGTCCTGCTTGCCGTCCTGCTTGCCTTCCCTCGAAGAATCGCCCGCCGAAGAATCGCCTGCCGAAGGCCCCCCTCCCGAAGAGCCCCCTCCCGCAAGCCCCTCCCCCGCAGGACCCCCTCCCGAAGGGCTCTTCGACCCCTCTGGAGCATCCGAAGCACGCGGCACCCCGAGCGCCACTCCGGCCGCCTGCGCCGGCCCCCCGCCCCCGTCCCCCTTCTCCAGGACCTGCGGCACCACAAAGACCCCGAACAGCGCCACCGCGATCAGCAGCACCCACACCCCGCGCTTCCGTGCCCCCGTCATCAAAGCCCCCGTACGCCACCTGAATTGATGTCTGAAAACACCATCCCACAGCCCACTGACAATGACCCTGGAGCAGCCGCAGTCACCCCTTCAGCAACAACCGCCCCCGTCTTCCAGCAGTCCCGCCGCCCCCGGCAGCGTCCGCACGTTCCGTGCCTCCACCGCTCGCGCCGCCAGCAACTCGTCCGCCGGATACGCCACTTCCTCCAGCGTCAGGCCGTGCGCCTTCACCACATGCACCGACGAGTCCCGCACCCCCGCCGCCAGCACCTTCGCCGGCCACTCCACCCCCCGGTGTCCGTCGCCCACGTACAGCAGCGCCCCCACCAGCGACCGCACCATGTTGTGGCAGAAGGCATCGGCGCGCACCGTCCCGGTGACCACCCCGTCGGCCCCCCGCTCCCACCACAGCTCCTGGAGCGTACGAATGGTCGTCGCCCCCTCGCGTTTCTTGCAGTACGCCGCGAAGTCGTGCTCCCCGAGCAGCAACGCCGAAGCCGCGTTCATCTTCTCGACGTCCAACTCCCAGTCGTGCCACAGCACATGACTGCGAATCAGCGGGTCGACACCGCCCGGATGATCCGTCACCCGGTACTGGTAGCGCCGCCAGATCGCCGAGAACCGAGCATTGAAGCCCTCCGCCGCCCGAGCCACCTTCCACACCCGCACATCGTGCGGGAGCCGCCCCGCCAGCCGCCGCAGCAGCTTCTCCTCGTGCTCGGCCCACACGTTTTCCGGCAGGTCCACGTGCGCCACCTGCCCACGCGCGTGCACCCCGGAATCGGTCCGCCCGGCCACCGTCAGGTCGTACGTCGTGTCCGACCGCGTCACCGTCCGCAGCGCCGCCTCGATCTCGCCCTGTACGGTCCGCCGCCCGCTGGGCTGCTTGGCCCACCCCGAGAAGTCCTTGCCGTCGTACGAGAGGTCCAGCCGCACCCGTACAAACCCGTCCGCCACCTCGTCAGCCACAACCAACCTCCACGCTCACCCGGAACACACGGAACACAGAACGGGCCCGCCCCCAGAAAAACTGGGAACGGGCCCGTCCAGGTACTGCTGGGTACTACTTGGACTCGTCGCCCTCGGGCTTCGTGTCCTCGACGGCCTCGGTCTTGGCGTCGTCTTCCTTGACCGCGCGCTTCGTGGCAGCCTCGGCCTCGCCGACAGCGTTCTGCTGCACGGTCAGGGCCTCGACCAGCTCGATGATCGCCATCGGGGCGTTGTCGCCACGACGGTTGCCGATCTTCGTGATGCGCGTGTAACCACCGGGGCGGTTCTCGTAACGCGGCGCGATCTCGGTGAAGAGCGTGTGCACGATGCTCTTGTCCGTGATCGTCTGAAGCACCAGGCGACGGTTGTGGATGTCGCCCTTCTTCGCCTTCGTGACGAGACGCTCGGCGACGGGGCGCAGGCGGCGGGCCTTGGCCTCGGTCGTCGTGATGCGGCCGTGCTCGAAGAGCGACTTCGCCAGGTTGGCGAGGAGCAGCTTCTCGTGCGCGGCACTGCCGCCCAGACGGGCACCCTTTGCGGGACGCGGCATGGTGATTCTCCTTGTGTCTGCACCGGCCGTATCAGGTACCGGTGTCAGGGCCCCACGAGCGGACGCTCACGGGCAGTCTGTGCCGGGCGCGCACCTCACAGCGCGCGTCCGGGGGTAACGCTTAGTACTGCTCGGTCTCCACGAAACCGGCATCCGCGTCGTCGTCGGCGCCGAAGGCGTCGGCGGCAGCGGTCGGGTCGAACCCGGGGGGGCTGTCCTTGAGGGCCAGGCCCATGCCGTTGAGCTTCATCTTGACCTCGTCGATCGACTTCGCACCGAAGTTACGAATGTCGAGCAGGTCCGCCTCGGAGCGGGCCACGAGCTCGCCCACCGAGTGGATGCCCTCGCGCTTGAGGCAGTTGTACGACCGAACGGTGAGCTCAAGCTCCTCGATCGGCAGGGCCAGATCGGCGGCCAGGGCGGCGTCCGTCGGGGACGGGCCCATGTCGATGCCCTCGGCGTCGATGTTGAGCTCGCGCGCCAGACCGAACAGCTCGACCAGGGTCTTACCGGCCGACGCCATGGCGTCGCGGGGACGCATGGCCTGCTTGGTCTCGACGTCGACGATCAGCTTGTCGAAGTCGGTGCGCTGCTCGACACGGGTCGCCTCGACCTTGTACGTGACCTTGAGCACCGGGGAGTAGATGGAGTCGACCGGAATGCGACCGATCTCCTGACCCACCTGCTTGTTCTGGACGGCGGAGACGTAGCCGCGACCGCGCTCGACGGTCAGCTCCATCTCCAGCTTGCCCTTGCCGTTCAGCGTCGCCAGCACGAGGTCCGGGTTGTGGACCTCGACACCGGCCGGCGGGGCGATGTCAGCAGCGGTGACCAGGCCGGGACCCTGCTTGCGCAGGTACATCACGACCGGCTCGTCGTGCTCCGAGGAGACGACCAGCTGCTTGATGTTGAGGATGAGGTCGGTGACGTCCTCCTTGACGCCCGGCACGGTGGTGAACTCGTGCAGGACACCGTCGATCCGGATGCTGGTGACAGCGGCACCCGGGATGGACGACAGGAGGGTACGACGCAGGGAGTTACCGAGCGTGTAACCGAAGCCAGGCTCCAGCGGCTCGATCACGAACCGGGAGCGGTACTCGTCGACGACCTCTTCGGTCAGCGACGGACGCTGAGCAATAAGCATGGGGTTCCTTTGTTCTTGGCGCCCACTATTTGACGCCAACTACCACAAGGGTACGGGCGGTACGGCTCCGAAGAGCTGTACCGCCCGAAAACGCAGTCCGGGCGACGAGGAGGTCGGTCTCCACGCCGCCCGCACCACGGTAAAAATCGATGCGACGCCGTAATGGCGGCGAATCACACGCGACGACGCGGTACACCTCCGCTTGCGCAGAGAGAGTCGTCGCGCAGTGGGTCAGACGCGACGACGCTTCGGCGGGCGGCAGCCGTTGTGCGGCGTCGGGGTGACGTCCTGGATCGAACCGACCTCAAGGCCAGTGGCCTGGAGGGAGCGGATCGCGGTCTCGCGGCCGGAGCCCGGACCCTTGACGAAGACGTCAACCTTGCGCATGCCGTGCTCCTGCGCGCGGCGGGCGGCCGACTCGGCGGCCATCTGCGCGGCGAAGGGGGTGGACTTGCGCGAGCCCTTGAAGCCCACGTGGCCCGCGGACGCCCACGAGATCACGTTGCCGGTCGGGTCCGTGATGGACACGATCGTGTTGTTGAACGTGCTCTTGATGTGCGCGTGGCCGTGAGCGACGTTCTTCTTTTCCTTGCGGCGCACCTTCTTGGCAGCGCCCTGACGTCCCTTGGGGGGCATGTCTTACTCCAGATGGAGAGGGAGGTGATCGGTCCTACAGCGAAGACCGCTTGAAAAGCGTCCGGCTGAGGACTACTTCTTGCCCGGCTTCTTCTTACCGGCGATGGCGCGACGCGGGCCCTTGCGGGTACGAGCGTTCGTGCTGGTGCGCTGGCCGTGGACCGGCAGGCCGCGACGGTGGCGCAGACCCTGGTAGCAGCCGATCTCTACCTTGCGGCGGATGTCGGCCTGCACCTCGCGACGGAGGTCACCCTCGGTCTTGAGGTTGGCGTCCACGTACTCGCGGATCTTGACCAGGTCCTCTTCGGCCAGGTCACGAACGCGGGTGTTCGGGTTCACACCGGTGGAGGCGAGGGTTTCCTTCGCCAGGGTGCGGCCGATGCCGAAGACGTAGGTGAGGGCGATCTCCACACGCTTTTCGCGCGGGATGTCAACACCTGAAACGCGTGCCATTCAATGGCTCCAGTTGTTAGTTCGGGGGTCTTCCACAGAGCTGCTCCCGACCGCCGACCCCACTCGATGAATGAGGTGGTACGTCCGGGTCCCCGGCCCCCGCCGGAGGTGCCGCCGGCCACTGGGGCCGGGCGTGCTCTGCGTATGTACGAATTGCTTGCGTCGCGCGAAGAACTGCGAGATGCAGGAAAGGTCGTGCGTCAGCCCTGGCGCTGCTTGTGGCGCAGGTTTTCGCAGATGACCATGACCCGACCGTGACGGCGGATCACCTTGCACTTGTCGCAGATCTTCTTGACGCTCGGCTTGACCTTCATGGGATGTCAGGTTCTCCGGGTCAGTGCCACTAGCCCCCCGGAAGGGGCACGGCAGATCTACTTGTACCGGTAGACGATCCGGCCACGCGTCAGGTCGTATGGAGAAAGCTCCACGACGACCCGGTCATCCGGGAGGATGCGGATGTAGTGCATACGCATCTTGCCGCTGATGTGCGCGAGGACTTTGTGACCGTTCTGCAGTTCCACCTTGAACATTGCGTTCGGGAGGGACTCGATCACGGTGCCCTCGATTTCGATGGCACCTTGCTTCTTGGCCACGCTTCGCCCTTCGAATCGGCTACCTTGATCGACTCTCGCATCCAGAATGCAGGCACACGGATGCACGAGAGCCGACGAGTCAGTCTACGTCAGGCCACTCGAAAAGACGAATCCGTCAAGTTTGCCCAACACTGGTGATCGTTATGCGGCATTCACCCCTCCGGCTCCAAAGCCACAGAGGCCCTACTCACCCTGCGGGGAGGATCCGCCCCGGCCGACAAAGCAGCCTCGGTCCGCCCCCGCCCGGCCTCAGCCCAACGGGTCCGGCGCCGCCGCAATGCCTCACTCCGCCAGCTTCGCCTTGCCGCCGACCCCTTCTCGACGCAGCCCTCGCGGGCTCGGCGCCCGGGGGCGCCTCACATGCTTCGTGCCGCTGCGCCGGCCTCCGACCGCCGAGGACCCGGCCCACCCGACAAAGCAGCCCCGGCCCGGCCTCAGCCCAACGGGTCCGGCGCCGCCGTAATGCCGTACTCCGCCAGCTTCGCCTTGCCGCCGTCGACGGCGGTCAGGACCAGTGGGCCGTTCTCGGTCAGCGCGATGGAGTGCTCCCAGTGCGAGGACCAGGTGCCGTCCGTCGTGATGACCGTCCACTCGTCGGCGAGGACCTCGGTCTGCGCCGTGCCGAGCGAGATCATCGGCTCGATCGCGAGGCAGACACCGGGGACCAGCTTGATGCCCTTGCCACGCTTGCGCGCGACGTAGTTCAGCACGTGCGGGTCCATGTGCATCTCGGAGCCGATGCCGTGCCCGCCGTAGTCCTCGATGATCCCGTACTTGCCGGTGGCCGGCCGCGGCTGGCGGCGGACGTAGCCCTCGATGGACCTGGACACGTCGACCAGCCGGTTGCCCAGCTTCATGGCCGCGATGCCCGCCCACATGGACTCCTCGGTCACCCGGGAGAGCTCCACGAGCTCCGGCGCGTGCCCGCCGCCGACGAAGGCGGTGTACGCGGCGTCGCCGTGCCAGCCGTCGATGATGGCGCCGCAGTCGATGGAGATGATGTCGCCGTCCTTGAGGACGGTCTTCTCGTCCGGGATGCCGTGCACGACGACCTCGTTCACCGAGGTGCAGATGGTGGCCGGGAAGCCGCCGTACCCCAGGAAGTTGGACTTCGCGCCGTGCTCCGCGAGCACCTTGCGGGCAACCTCGTCGAGGTCCTTCGTACTGGCGCCGGGAACGGCCGCCGTACGGGTCGCCGCGTGAATGGCGGCGACGACCAGCCCCGCCTCACGCATCTTCGCGATCTGCTCGGGAGTCTTGATCTCCACCATGGATGTGCCTTCCACGCTCTTCGTTGACTTCGTTTCCACAGTACGGCCGAAACAGCGAGGCCGCGGCGCCCCATGGACACCGCGGCCTTCACCGTCGTACGTATAAAACCCGGCCGGTTAATCTGGCCAGATAAACCCGGGCGCTTTGAGGGGCCTAGGCCGTCTTCTTCAGGGCGTCCATCGCGCGCGCGGTCACCTCGGCGACCTTGCCTTCCGCGGAGAGGGTGACCACCAGGCCCTGCGCCTTGTAGTGGTCGATGATCGGCTCGGTCTGCGTGTGGTAGACGTCGAGCCGCTTGCGCACGGTCTCCTCGGTGTCGTCCGGGCGCTGGTAGAGCTCGCCGCCGCAGACGTCGCAGACGCCCTCGGCCTTCGGCGGGCTGTACGTGGCGTGGAAGACATGAGCGGAATCGTTGCGGCAGATACGCCGGCCGGCGATCCGCTTCACGACCTCGTCCTCCGGGACCTCCAGGTCCAGGACGGCGTCCAGCTTCTGGCCGTCGGCCTCCAGCGCCGCGTCCAGGGCCTCGGCCTGGAAGACGTTGCGCGGGAAGCCGTCCAGCAGGAAACCGTTCTCGGCGTCGCTCTGGCCCATGCGGTCCAGCGCCATGCCGATCGTGACCTCGTCGGGGACCAGATTTCCGGCATCCATGATGGCCTTGGCCTGCTTGCCGAGGGCAGTGCCCTGGCTGATGTTGGCCCGGAAGAGATCACCCGTCGAAATGTGCGGGATCGACAGGTTCGTAGCAAGGAACGCGGCCTGCGTTCCCTTGCCCGCGCCCGGCGGCCCGACGAGGACGATACGCATCAGCGGAGGAACCCTTCGTAATTGCGCTGCTGGAGCTGGCTCTCGATCTGCTTCACGGTCTCCAGACCCACACCCACGATGATGAGGATGCTTGTGCCGCCGAACGGGAAGTCCTGGCTGGCACCGAAGCCGGCCAACGCCATCGTCGGCACGAGAGCGATCAGACCCAGGTACAGCGATCCTGGCCACGTGATGCGATTCAGCACGTAACTCAGGTACTCAGCAGTAGGTCGACCTGCCCGGATGCCCGGGATGAAGCCACCATACTTCTTCATGTTGTCGGCAACTTCCTCGGGGTTGAACGAGATCGCCACATAGAAGAAGGCGAAGAACACGATCAGGAGGAAGTACGTGACGATGTAGTAGGGATGGTCGCCCTTGACCATATTGTTCGAGATCCACTGGGCCCAGGGGGCGGTGGATCCGGAGAACTGGACGATCAGGGCGGGGATGTAGAGCAGCGAAGAAGCGAAGATGACGGGGATGACACCCGCCTGGTTCACCTTCAGCGGGATGTACGTCGAAGTGCCGCCGTACGACTTCCGGCCGATCATGCGCTTCGCGTACTGAACTGGGATACGGCGCTGAGCCTGCTCCACGAACACCACTAGGCCGACCATCGCGAATCCGACCAGGATCACCACGGCGAACTCGATCCAGCCGTCCGCCAGCTTGCCCGACTCCTTGATGGCCCACAGCGATCCGGGGAAGCCCGCGGCGATCGAGATGAACATCAGGATGGACATGCCGTTGCCGATGCCGCGGTCGGTGACGAGCTCACCGAGCCACATCACCATCGCGGTGCCGGCGGTCATCGTGATGACCATGACGGCGGTGGTGAAGATCGACTTGTCCGGGACGATCTGCGAGCGGACCGACTCTGCGCAGGACTGGAAGAGCGCACCCGAGTTTGCGGTGGCCACCAGTCCTGTGCCCTGAAGGATCGCCAGCGCCACGGTCAGATAACGCGTGTACTGCGTGATCTTCGCCGTGCCGGACTGGCCCTCCTTCTTGAGGGCTTCCAGCCGTGGGATCACCACGGTCAGCAGCTGAAGGATGATGCTCGCCGTGATGTACGGCATGATGCCGAGCGCAAAGATCGTGATCTGCAACAGCGCGCCACCACTGAACATGTTGACCAGGCCGAAGAGACCGCCGCCGCCTTCCTTGGCGGAGTCGATGCAGGCCTGCACGTTCTTGTAGTTGACGCCCGGGACAGGAATGTGCGCGCCGAGCCGGAACAGCACAATGATGCCGAGTGTGAAGAGCAGCTTCTTGCGCAGGTCGGGCGTCTTGAACGCCCGGGCGAACGCGGTGAGCACGGTGCCTCCTGCGACCCCCGCGCTACTGCGTCAAGGGTGACGGTATTGAGGATCGACGAATACGTATCAGTCAAGAAACGAGCGACGGGCGTTGTGGGCACACCGCTCGAAAGTTAACAGTGCACGCCACCATACCGGCGGACCATGCCCCCTAGGAACGACCAACCGGGGATGCCCCATATGAGAGGCATCCCCGGTCGGATGTTCAAGCCATCGAGCTGTCTCAGACGAGCTCGGTGACGGTGCCGCCAGCGGCACCGATCTTCTCCTTGGCGGAGGCGGAAACGGCGTCAACCGAAACCTGCAGCGCCACGGAGATCTCGCCCTGGCCCAGGACCTTGACGAGACAGTTGTTACGCACCGCGCCCTTGGCGACCAGGTCGGCCACCGTGACCTCTCCACCCTCGGGGTAGAGAGCGCCGAGCTTGTCCAGGTTCACGACCTGGAACTCGGTGCGGAACGGGTTCTTGAAGCCCTTGAGCTTCGGGAGACGCATGTGGAGGGGCATCTGCCCGCCCTCGAAGCGCTCCGGAATCTGGTAACGGGCCTTCTGGCCCTTGGTACCACGGCCTGCCGTCTTACCCTTCGACGCCTCACCACGACCCACACGGGTCTTGGCGGTCTTGGCGCCCGGAGCCGGACGGAGGTTGTGGACCTTCAGCGGGTTGTTCTCCGCCATGTCAGTCGACCTCCTTGACCGACACGAGGTGGCGGACGGTGTGCACCATTCCGCGGAACTCGGGGCGGTCCTCCTTGACAACCGTGTCGTTCAGGCGCTTGAGCCCGAGCGAACGCAGGGTGTCGCGGTGGTTCTGCTTGCTGCCGATGTACGACTTGGTCTGCGTGATCTCGAGACGGGCCATTACGCACCCGCTCCCGCACGAGCACGAAGCAGCGCTGCCGGAGCGACGTCCTCGAGGGGCAGACCACGGCGAGCCGCGATCTCCTCGGGACGCTGCAGACCCTGAAGGGCGGCAACGGTCGCGTGCACGATGTTGATCGCGTTCGACGAACCGAGCGACTTCGACAGGATGTCGTGCACGCCGGCGCACTCGAGCACGGCACGCACCGGGCCACCGGCGATAACGCCGGTACCGGGGGAAGCCGGCTTGAGCAGGACAACGCCCGCAGCCTTCTCGCCCGTGATCGGGTGAGGGATCGTGCCCTGGATACGCGGGACCTTGAAGAAGCTCTTCTTGGCCTCTTCAACGCCCTTGGCGATGGCCGCGGGAACTTCCTTGGCCTTGCCGTAACCGACACCTACGGTGCCGTCACCGTCTCCGACCACGACGAGCGCGGTGAAGCTGAAGCGACGACCACCCTTGACAACCTTGGCAACGCGGTTGATCGCGACAACGCGCTCAACGTAAGCGGTCTTCTCGGCGGCAGCGCCACCGTCGCGACCCTTCCGGTCCCGCCGCTCGCCGCCACCGGCACCGCTTCCGCGGCGCTGGGGTCCAGCCATTGGATTTACCTCTCTCTGTTACGTCCGTTAGTCCCGGAACCGGGGCTTAGAACTTCAGCCCGGCTTCGCGGGCGGCGTCAGCCAGAGCGGCAATGCGCCCGGCGTACCTGTTGCCACCACGGTCGAACACGACGGTCTCAACGCCGGCAGCCTTCGCACGCTCGGCGACAAGTGCGCCGACCTGCTGGGCCTGGGCGCTCTTGTCGCCCTCGCCGCCGCGGATCGAGGTGTCGAGGGTCGACGCCGAAGCGAGCGTGTGGCCCGCGATGTCGTCGATGACCTGCGCCACGATGTTGCGGTTGGAGCGGGTCACGACCAGGCGAGGACGCTCCGGCGTACCGGAGACGTGCTTGCGAATGCGGACGTGACGACGCTTGATGGCAGCGCGCTTGTACGCGTCACCCTTGGCGATCTTTACACCGTATGCCATGGCTTACTTACCCGCCTTTCCGACCTTGCGGCGGATGACCTCGCCGGCGTACTTGACGCCCTTGGCCTTGTACGGGTCGGGCTTCCGCAGCTTGCGGATGTTAGCGGCGACCTCGCCGACCTTCTGCTTGTCGATGCCCTCGACGCTGAGCTTCGTGGGCGACTCGACCTTGAAGGTGATGCCTTCGGGAGCCTCGATCACGATGGGGTGGCTGTAGCCCAGGGCGAACTCCAGGTTGGAGCCCTTCGCCTGGACGCGGTAACCGACACCGCTGATCTCGAGCGCCTTGCTGTATCCCTGGGTCACGCCGGTGATCATGTTCGCCACCAGCGTGCGGGACAGGCCGTGAAGGGCCTTGTTCTGACGCTCGTCATTGGGGCGGTTGACGTTGAGAACGCCGTCCTCGCCCTTAACAATTTCGATCGGCGCGGCAACAGTGTGCGTGAGGGAGCCCTTGGGACCCTTCACGGCAACCGTGCGGCCGTCGATGGTGACGTCCACACCAGCGGGAACCTGGATGGGGAGCTTGCCGATTCGCGACATGAGCTTTCCTTCCTTTCCCGACTACCAGACGTAGGCGAGGACTTCCCCACCTACGCCCTTCTTGCCTGCCTGCTGGCCGGTCAGAAGACCGTGCGACGTGGAGATGATCGCCACGCCGAGGCCGCCGAGGACCTTGGGCAGGTTGGTGGACTTCGCGTACACGCGCAGACCCGGCTTCGAAATACGCTTGATGCCGGCGATCGAACGCTCGCGGTTCGGACCGAACTTCAGGTCGAGAACGAGGTTCTTGCCGACCTCGGCGTCCTCGACCTTCCAGCCGGTGATGAAGCCCTCCTGCTGGAGGATCTCCGCGATGTGCGACTTGATCTTGCTGTGCGGCATCACGACAGAGTCGTGGTACGCCGAGTTTGCGTTACGCAGACGCGTGAGCATGTCTGCGATGGGATCAGTCATGGTCATGAATTGGCCTTCGGCCTCTCTCGCCGGGGTTTCCTGTATGCGCCATCCCTCTCCCCACTCAGAGGCGGGACGGGTGCGGTGCGGGGACCTACGGCGTAGTAAGTCGTTATGGGCGGCGGGCGCCCAACCCTTCTAGCCTACGGCATTCGGGGTGGGGCTCCCGCCGACCAGATACTTACCGAGAGCCCTGGAAAATCCGTACGCCCAAAGGGCAGTACTGACTACCAGGAGCTCTTGGTCACGCCCGGCAGCTCGCCACGGTGAGCCATCTCACGAAGGCACACGCGGCACAGGCCGAACTTGCGGTACACGGAGTGGGGCCGGCCACAGCGCTGGCAGCGCGTGTAGGCACGCACGCCGAACTTCGGCTTGCGAGCGGCCTTAGCGATCAGAGCCTTCTTCGCCATCTCGGTTACGCCTCCTTGAAGGGGAAGCCGAGGTGACGGAGGAGGGCGCGGCCCTCGTCGTCGTTCGACGCCGTGGTGACCACGGTGATGTCCATTCCCCGGACTCGGTCGATCTTGTCCTGGTCGATCTCGTGGAACATGACCTGCTCCGTGAGACCGAACGTGTAGTTGCCACGGCCGTCGAACTGCTTCGGCGACAGACCACGGAAGTCACGGATACGCGGCAGCGCGAGCGACAGCGTACGGTCCAGGAACTCCCACATGCGGTCACCGCGGAGGGTGACGTGGCAGCCGATCGGCTGACCCTCGCGCAGCTTGAACTGCGCGATGGACTTCCGGGCCTTGGTGACGGCCGGCTTCTGACCCGTGATGGTCGTCAGGTCCTTGATGGCCCCGTCGATCAGCTTCGAGTCACGGGCGGCGTCGCCGACACCCATGTTGACCACGATCTTGACGAGACCGGGGATCTGCATGACGTTCTCGTACGAGAACTCTTCACGCAGCTTGCCCGCGATCTCCTCGCGGTAGCGCAGCTTGAGGCGCGGTGCGGTGGTGGCAGTCATCAGATGTCCTCACCCGTCCGCTTGGCAACGCGGATCTTGTTGCCCTCGTCGTCAAAGCGGTAGCCGACGCGGGTAACGACCTTGTTGCCGTCCTTCTCCACAACCAGCTGAACGTTGCTGACGTGGACCGGAGCCTCGGTCGTCACGATGCCGCCGGCCTGGTTCTGGCCGGCCTTCGTGTGCTTCTTGACCCGGTTGACACCCTCGACCAGGACGCGGTCCTCGCGGGGGAAGGCCTGAACGACCTTGCCCTGCTTGCCCTTGTCCTTACCGGTGATGACCTGAACCAGGTCGCCCTTCTTGATCTTCATGCTTACAGCACCTCCGGCGCGAGCGAGATGATCTTCATGAACTTCTTCTCGCGCAGCTCACGGCCCACCGGGCCGAAGATACGGGTGCCGCGGGGGTCGCCGTCGTTCTTGAGAATGACAGCGGCGTTCTCGTCGAAGCGGATGTACGAGCCATCCTGGCGACGACGCTCCTTGACGGTGCGAACGATGACCGCCTTGACGACGTCACCCTTCTTCACGTTGCCACCGGGGATTGCATCCTTGACGGTGGCGACAATGACGTCACCGATGCCCGCGTAGCGGCGACCCGAGCCACCGAGAACACGGATGGTGAGAATTTCCTTCGCACCCGTGTTGTCGGCGACGCGAAGTCGCGACTCCTGCTGGATCACGTCTATCTCCTGATCGTCTGCCGGTTCCCGGTGGGGCCGTATTGCTACGGCCCCACCGAGCCTGGCGGAACTGCCTAAAGGGAAACCCCTTTAAGGAATTACTTGGCCTTCTCGAGGATCTCGACGATGCGCCAGCGCTTCGAGGCCGACAGCGGACGCGTCTCCATGATGAGGACGCGGTCGCCGATACCGGCAGCGTTGGACTCGTCGTGAGCCTTGAGCTTGTTCGTACGGCGGATGACCTTGCCGTACAGCGCGTGCTTGACGCGGTCCTCGACAGCGACGACGACGGTCTTGTCCATCTTGTCGCTGACGACCAGACCCTCACGGGTCTTGCGGAATCCGCGCTGCTCAGTCGTCTCAGTCACATTCTTCTCGCTCATCAGGCGCTCTCCACCGTCTCGATGCCCAGCTCGCGCTCGCGCATCAGGGTGTAGATCCGGGCGATGTCCTTACGGACGGACTTGAGCCGGCCGTGGTTCTCGAGCTGCCCGGTCGCCGCCTGGAAGCGGAGGTTGAACAGTTCTTCCTTGGCCTCACGGAGCTTCGCGACGAGGTCCTCGTCGTTCAGCTCGCGCAGCTCAGTCGCCTTCGTACCGGCCACCATCACGACTCACCTGCCTCGCGCCGAACAATCCGGCACTTCATCGGAAGCTTGTGAGCAGCGCGGGTAAGCGCCTCACGAGCAATCTTCTCGTTCGGGTAGGACAGCTCGAACATCACCCGACCGGGCTTGACGTTCGCGATCCACCACTCGGGGGAACCCTTACCGGAACCCATGCGGGTCTCGGCGGGCTTCTTGGTGAGCGGACGGTCCGGGTAGATGTTGATCCAGACCTTGCCGCCACGCTTGATGTGGCGGGTCATCGCGATACGAGCCGCTTCGATCTGGCGGTTCGTCACGTAGGCCGGGGTCAGCGCCTGGATGCCGTACTCGCCGAATGCGACCTCAGTACCACCCTTGGCCATACCGCTGCGCTTGGGGTGGTGCTGCTTGCGGTGCTTGACCCTACGAGGGATCAGCATGTCGGTCAGGCCTCCGTTCCGGTGCTCTCGGCCGGAGCAGCGGCGGCGGGAGCGTCGGCCTTGGGGGCCTCGGCTGCCGGCGCGGACTGCTGCGGCTTGCGGCCACGGCCGCCACGCTCGCCACCACGGCCACCACGGGCCGGGCGGTCGGCTGCGCCACCGGCGCCACGGGCCGGGCGGTTACCCGCACGGGCCGCAGCGTTCTCGGCGCGAACCTCGGCGATGTTCTTGACGTCGCCCTTGTAGATCCAGACCTTGACGCCAATACGACCGAAGGTCGTCTTGGCCTCGAAGAAGCCGTAGTCCACGTTCGCGCGGAGCGTGTGCAGCGGCACACGACCCTCGCGGTAGAACTCCGACCGGGACATCTCGGCGCCGCCGAGGCGACCGCCGCACTGGATCTTGATGCCCTTGGCGCCGGCCTTCATGGTGCCCTGCATGCTCTTGCGCATGGCACGACGGAAGGAGACGCGGGAGGAGAGCTGCTCGGCAACGGCCTGGGCAACCAGCTGAGCGTCCATCTCGGGGTTCTTGACCTCGAGGATGTTCAGCTGGACCTGCTTGCCCGTGAGCTTCTCGAGGTCACCGCGGATGCGGTCGGCCTCGGCGCCACGGCGGCCGATGACGATGCCCGGACGAGCGGTGTGGATGTCCACACGCACGCGGTCACGGGTGCGCTCGATCTCCACCTTCGAGATGCCGGCGCGCTCCATGCCGGACGTCATCATCCTGCGGATGGCGACGTCTTCCTTGACGTAGTCCTTGTACAGCTTGTCGGCGTACCAACGGGACTTGAAGTCCGTGGTAATGCCGAGCCGGAACCCGTGCGGGTTTACCTTCTGGCCCATTACCGGGTTCCTTCCTTGCTGCTGACGACCACGGTGATGTGGCTGGTCCGCTTACGGATCCGGTAGGCACGGCCCTGTGCACGCGGACGGAACCGCTTCAGGGTCGGGCCCTCGTCCACGTACGCCTCGCTGATGACCAGCGAAGAAGCGTCCGGGTGGTCGTAGTTGTGTGCAGCGTTGGCGATGGCGCTGTCAAGCACCTTGCCAACCGGCACGCTCGCGGCCTGCGGGGCGAAACGCAGGACCGCCTGAGCCTCCGTGGCATCCATGCCACGGATAAGGTCCACCACTCGGCGGGCCTTCATGGGCGTGACGCGGATGTACCGCGCCTGGGCCCTGGCTTCCATGGTTGTCCCTTCGGTGTCGTTCATAGTCTTCGCACCCCGCCTTAGCGGCGCTTCGACTTGCGGTCGTCCTTGACGTGGCCGCGGAAGGTGCGGGTCGGCGCAAACTCGCCGAGCTTGTGGCCGACCATCGACTCGGTGACGAACACCGGGACGTGGATCTTGCCGTTGTGCACCGCGATGGTGTGACCCAGCATGCTGGGGATGATCATCGAGCGCCGGGACCAGGTCTTGATGACGTTCTTGGAGCCTGCCTCGTTCTGTACGTCCACCTTCTTGACAAGGTGTCCGTCGACGAAAGGCCCCTTCTTGAGACTGCGCGGCATCTAAACCCGCTCCTAGCGCTTCTTGTTCGACTTGCGGCGGCGGACGATGTACTTGCTCGAAGCCTTCTTCGGCGAGCGAGTACGACCTTCCTTCTGACCCCACGGGGAGACCGGGTGGCGACCACCGGAGGTCTTACCCTCACCACCACCGTGCGGGTGGTCGACCGGGTTCATCGCAACACCGCGAACGGTCGGGCGAACGCCCTTCCAGCGCATGCGGCCGGCCTTGCCCCAGTTGATGTTCGACTGCTCGGCGTTGCCGACCTCGCCAATCGTGGCGCGGCAGCGGGCGTCGACCAGGCGGATTTCGCCGGAAGGCATACGAAGGTGGGCCATGACGCCCTCCTTCGCCAGCAGCTGCACGGAGGTACCGGCGGAGCGTGCGAACTTCGCACCGCCACCGGGACGCAGCTCGATGTTGTGGATGGTGGTACCCACCGGGATGTTGCGCAGCGCGAGGTTGTTGCCCGGCTTGATGTCGGCCCCGGGGCCGTTCTCAATCCGGTCACCCTGCGACAGGCCACGCGGGGCGAGGATGTAACGCTTCTCGCCGTCCGCGTAGTGCAGCAGCGCGATGCGCGCGGTGCGGTTCGGGTCGTACTCGATGTGCGCGACCTTGGCCGGCACGCCGTCCTTGTCGTGACGACGGAAGTCGATCACGCGGTAGGCGCGCTTGTGGCCACCACCCTGGTGGCGAACGGTCACACGACCGGCGTTGTTACGGCCGCCCTTGCTGTGCAGAGGGCGGACCAGCGACTTCTCCGGCGTGGACCGCGTGATCTCGACGAAGTCGGCTACGGAGGAGCCACGGCGGCCCGGCGTAGTCGGCTTGTACTTGCGGATTCCCATTTCTCAGTCCTCGTCCGATTTCGGACGATCCAGACCGCCGTCAGGCGGTCGGACCGCCGAAGATGTCGATACGGTCGCCCTCGGCGAGGGTCACGATGGCGCGCTTGGTGTCAGCGCGCTTGCCGAAACCGGTCTTGGTCCGCTTGCGCTTCCCCTGCCGGTTGATCGTGTTGACCCCCGTGACCTTGACCGAGAAGACCGCTTCCACGGCCTGCTTGATCTGGGTCTTGTTGGAGCCGGGCGCGACGATGAACGTGTACTTGTTCTCGTCGAGCAGCGCGTAGCTCTTCTCGGAGACAACCGGCTTGACAAGAATGTCGCGGTGGTCCGTGAAGGTCTTGCTGGTAACGATCGCGGTCATCAGGCGTCGCTCCCTTCGGTCTCATCGGCCTTGGGGCCAGACACGAAGGACTCGAAGGCGGCCTTGGTGAAGACCAGGTCGTCCGAGACGAGCACGTCGTACGTGTTCAGCTGGCCCGGCTCCAGGATGTGCACCTGGGGCAGGTTGCGGGCGGAGAGCCACGCGGCCTCGTCCGAACGCTCGGCAACCAGGAGCACGTGCTTGCGCTCGCTGACCTTGCCCAGCAGGGACTTGGCGGCCTTCGTGGAAACCGCACCGTCGACCACGCCGGTGACGACGTGGATGCGCGCGTTGCGGGCCCGGTCGGTGAGGGCACCGCGCAGAGCGGCGGCCTTCATCTTCTTCGGGGTCCGCTGCGAGTAGTCACGCGGCTGCGGGCCGTGGACGACGCCACCGCCTGCGAACTGCGGGGCGCGGGTCGAACCCTGACGGGCGCGGCCGGTGCCCTTCTGGCGGTACGGCTTGCGACCGCCACCGCGGACTTCGCCGCGACGCTTGGTCTTGTGCGTGCCCTGGCGGGCAGCGGCCAGCTGAGCGACTACGACCTGGTGGATCAGCGGAATGCTGACCTTGGCGTCGAAGATCTCCGAAGGGAGTTCGACGGTCCCGGCCTTGTCACCTGCCGGCGAAAGGATGTCAATGGTGCTCATCGGTTCCTCAAACCCCCTTGGCCGCGGTGCGGACCAGGACGAGGCCACCGTTGGGGCCGGGGACGGCGCCCTTGATGAGCAGCAGACCCTTCTCGGCGTCAACGGCGTGGACGGTCAGGTTCTGGGTGGTGACCCGGTCGTGACCCATGCGACCCGCCATGCGCATGCCCTTGAAGACACGGCCGGGGGTGGCACAGCCACCGATGGAACCAGGCTTGCGGTGCACGCGGTGGGCACCGTGCGAGGCCTTGCCACCGGCGAAGTTGTGACGCTTCATCACACCGGCGAAGCCCTTGCCCTTGCTCGTGCCCGTGACGTCAACCTTGACGCCGGACTCGAACACCTGGGCAGTGATCTCCTGGCCCAGCGTGTACTCGCTGGCATCCGGGGTGCGCAGCTCCACGAGGTGGCGGCGCGGGGTCACGTCGGCCTTGGCGAAGTGACCCTTGAGGGGCTTGTTCACCTTGCGCGGGTCAATCTCGCCGAAGGCGATCTGGACCGACTCGTAGCCGTCGTTGTCGTTCGTACGTACCTGCGTCACGACGCACGGACCGGCCTTGACGACGGTCACCGGGACAACCCGGTTGTTCTCGTCCCAGACCTGGGTCATGCCGAGCTTCTCGCCCAGGACGCCCTTGATGTTCTTGCTCATCTCGGCCCGTCCCTTCAGAGCTTGATCTCGATGTCGACGCCCGCCGGCAGGTCGAGACGCATCAGCGAGTCAACCGTCTTCGGAGTGGGGTCGAGGATGTCGATGAGGCGCTTGTGCGTGCGCATCTCGAAGTGCTCGCGAGAATCCTTGTACTTGTGCGGCGACTTGATGACGCAGTACACGTTCTTCTCAGTGGGCAGCGGCACCGGGCCTGCGACCGACGCACCAGTGCGGGTCACCGTCTCGACGATCTTCTTCGCCGAGGAGTCGATGACCTCGTGGTCGTAGGCCTTGAGCCGGATGCGGATCTTCTGTCCCGCCATGGCTACTAGTAGTCCTGTCTCTCATAACGCTCTGGAACCCGGGAAGCTGCGCTCTGCATGCTCAGCACCGCTCTCCTCCGACCCACGCGGTCGGGCGTGTCGCATCCTCGCCAGCATGAAATCCCATAGGAATTCCCTGCTTGTAAGGGATGCGGTCCGCAACCGCAAATCGGGGGAGAACACCCACCGGGTGCCTGGTCAGCACCGCACTAACACTTCCCGAAAGATTCCCGTACGTCCGCTCCAGCGCTGCCCAGGGGGCAGTTGGGGCGACGAGTACTGTGGGACTCGCTTCCGGTCCTCCCGGCGGGAGGCGTGCAGCATCGATACTCAACCGAGCAACCCCGACAGTCTGCCATACGGGGCACGGGGCGCGCCAATCGGGCGGAAGAGATTACCCCGAGGGTGACGAAGGTCAAACCCGGCGCACGTTTCCGGGGGCGCCGGGGGCGGGGTGGCCTCCCTGCGGGTCCGCCGTGGCTGGTCGCGCAGTTCCCCGCGCCCCTAATGGGGCGCCGACGAGCGTGGGGGCGGTCAGCGGGCGTACGGGGCCTGCGCGAGGAAGCCGGCCCAGGCGGCGGGGGTGAGGGTGAGGCGGGGGCCGTCGGGGGCCTTGGAGTCGCGGACGTGAACCGCGTCCGAGGTGGCGGCCACCTCGACACACTCGTTGCTGTTGCTGCTGTCGCTGTAGCTGCTCTTGAACCACTCCAGTCCGGAGGCATCTCCGGCAGAGGTCTTGCGGGTCATGTTTCTCCCAGCACTTGCTCGATGAAGGCCAGCGACTCCCCCGGCGTGAGGGCCTGCGCCCGGATGATGGCACACCGCAGCTCGATGATCCTGAGGTGCTTGAGGTCAGTGACTGGACGGCTTCCGAAGGCCCCCTCGGAACGTCCCACGGCCGAGCCGTCTGCGAACTTCAACACCTGCATCTCCCCTCCCATCCCGGCGTGATCCTCGCGGGCCGTCGGCATCACTTGAATCTCGACGTTCCGCAACTTCCCCAACTCCAGGAGTCGTTCGAGCTGCCTCTGCAAAACCATTCTGCCCCCGAGGCAGCGGCGCAGTGTCACCTCCTCCTGAATGAAGCTGAGCTCCGGTGCGGGCATACGGTCGAAGATGGACTGGCGAGCCACTCGCGCAGCTACCAGTCGCTCAACCTCGTCCGAGGAGAACGCGGGCCGCCTCATCCCGAACAGTGCGCGTGCGTACTCCTCCGTCTGCAACAGCCCATGGATGTTGTGGGTGCCGTACGCGGAGAGCTCCACCGCCCGCGCCTCCAGCTTCGCCAGGTCCCGCACCTTCTTCGGGTACCTGACCTCCGCAACGTCGTCCTTCATCGCGGAGACCTTGCCGCCCGCTCCCACCGCCTCGTCGACCTTGTCCAGGTACTCCGGCCTCGGAATCCGTCGACCGCCCTCCACCTTGTAGACCAGGTCCTCGCCGTACCCGATCGCCACCCCGAGCTCCCCTGCCCGCAGCCCCGCCGCCTCACGCCACAGCTTCAGCTGTCGGCCGACGGTCGCGACCACTGCCGCGCCCTGTTCGTCGTCCGGGTCGACGTCCCAGCCGGGCTCGTCCACGTTCTCGGTCATCCGCGTGCCACCTCCGACATGCCGTTCTTCGTCAACGGGACCTGTCCCCCACCGGGCACCCCGGACATCCGGGACAGGACTGGACAGCGTCGGGACAGTCTCCGTACGCAAGGGCGATCTCCCTGTTCACCGTACGCACGCACCACCACGCTGAGTGACGTGAACCAAGAAACCCGCACGCTCACCCAACCCCCCGCTCCCGTACGGCAGTTCGCCGTTCAGCTGTCCGCCACCCGGCGCGGTGCCCGCCTCGCCCGGCTGCTCGCCGTGGAGCAGTTGCGCTCCTGGGGGCTGCCCCTGGACGACCCGGCGCACATCGTCGCCGAGCTCGCGGCCAACGCCGTCACGCACGGTCGCGTACAGGGCAGGGACTTCCGGCTCGTCCTGACCGTGGACGCCACCGAAACGCTGCGTATCGAAGTGACCGACGCCCGCGCCGACCGCCTGCCCGTACCGGCGACGGAGGGCGCGGAGGCGGAGTCCGGGCGGGGGCTGCTGCTGGTCGGGGTGCTCGCGGACCGGTGGGGCGTCGTCCCCGGCCCGTACCCCTGCAAGACGGTGTGGGCGGAGATCGACGGTCCGGGAAATGCGCTGGTCAGGTAGGTGAGGGCGGCGGAATACTCCACCCGTGGCGATCTTTGGGTGCGTGGGGTGCGGGGAGCCGCTGACCGCGCCCGTGTCGGAGGTGGTGCTGCCTGCCGGGGCGCGCAGCCAGGTGGGGAACGGGATTCTGCTGCCCGTGCTGATGGTGGCGGGGACGTTCGCCGTCGATCCGGAGCCCTCTGGACCGCCGTGGCGGGTGTGGGAGGAGATCGACGCGGCGAAGGCGGCGGCCCGTGGGGTGTTCGCGCCGGTGTACCACCTGTCGTTCGGTGCGCCCGGAGCGATCGTCATCGCGCCGGGTGACACGCGCGGCACCGTCCTGGTCCCGGAGTGGTGCGAGGGCTACTGCTGCGGGCTGACCGAGGGCGCCACCCCGAACATGGCGTGCGCGCGGTGCGGGCGGCCGGTGGCGACCCGGGTCGACGACTGTTCGCTGTGGCAGGCGGTGTGGCTCGATCCGGGCGCGGTGCGCCGGCTGCCGGGCGGGGCGGGTGACGAGCCGGTCGTCGACTGGGACACGTGGGTACGAGAACGGGGGCGCGACCCGCAGCCGGACCCGGTCGCCCGGTCGTACTGGCGATGGGGCGCGGCGGCCGGGGCGGCGCTGGCTCATCTGCTGGTGGCCTCCGGGGGCGCCCCGCTGGAGCTGCCCGAAGGCCCCGCCGCAAGGGCGTTCGCGCCCGCGCTGCGTGCCCTGCTTCCCGCCGGGCCGCCGTCCAAGAGGGTGGTTCTGGCAGGCCCCGGGCTGCCCCGGTACGACTCCGCCGACCTCGCACTCGTACCGCAGCACCCGCAGACGGGGGAGGTCTGGCAGCCGCACGACGACACCACGGCGGTCCCGCTGGCCGCCGACGCCTGGCTGTACCTGGCCTTTCCGGACCCGCACCAGGTGCCACCCGCGACCGGTGGACTCCCGCCTGGGGTGTGGCGCGATGATCCTGCGCTGCCGCACCCGGGCGCGCTCTGTCCCGACCGGGGGATATTTCTCCGCACGCTCGCCCGCCTGCCCGCCGTGCGGGAACCCTGGCTGCGCAAGATCCACGGACTCGGCTGGAGGGCCTGGTAGGCGCATTCGGGCTGGTCGGACCGGGTCGCGGTGTACCGGGTTCTGGTGCACCAGCGCTTGGCGACACCGGACGCTTAAACACTTCAAGTACTGCGGGAGCTAAAGACCCCACCCAACCCCACCAGCCTCCCGCCGTGAGCACCGCAAGCACCGCAAGCGCCGCTCATGCCGCGAAGCGGCTCGTCACCCACACGGGTGATTCGGGCCAACTGGGCTGGATTTGCTGGTGCTTGGGTGGCATATGCTCGCCCCGATCCGTTCATGGATCACCCCACAACTCCAGACATACGTCGGCCCCCGGCCGGGACTGCGAATCCCGATCGAGGGCCTGACCATAAGAGGAAGCAAGACCTTCCCTATGGATACGAACGAGCTTAACGCGCCCCCGCGCGCCAAGTCCCGCGTACGGCGCTCTGCCACCCGATCCGGTGGCGGTGTCACCCACGAGAAGTCCCGCCACCGCGACCGTTTCACCGTCGTAGGCAACCACCTGTCCCAGCACCCCGAGCTGAGCCTGATTGCCATCGGCCTGGGACTGCACATCCAGTCGCTGCCGGACGGAAAGAACATCGGGATCAAGTTCCTGAGAGTCCGCTTCCCGGAGGACAGCGAGGCGCGGATCGCCGCCGGGCTGCGGGAGCTGGAGGCCGCCGGGTACCTCTCGCGGGACCGCGTACGGCTGCCGAACGGGCGGATCGTCACCCACACGGTGTACCGCGAGCGGCCCGGAGCCGCGCCGCTGGAGGATCAAACCCCCAGGACATCCCGGGCGCCGCGAGCCCCGCAGTCGCCGCGCAAGGCTCCCTCCCCGCGCCCGGCCGTGCGGCTCCCCAGACCGGTGCGGGCCGCCGCCGTGACACCACCGCCGCACCCCGGCCACGTACCCCCGCAGGAGGAGCGGCCTCAGCCACTGCCGTACGGCGAACTGCCCCCACTCTGGGCCGAGTTCGAGGACGCACCCCCGCCCTCGGAAGCCGAAGCGGTGGACACCCTCCCCACACCACCCCGCCCCAGGCCGGTCGAGGCCCCCGTACCGCCCAAGGCCGAGTCGAAACGCCCTCTGCCGACCCCACAGACCTTCGATCCCGAGCGCGACCAGGCCGCCCGCGACCTCCTCGTCTCCCTACGCGCCGACGACACCCGGCTCACCCTCGCCGACCGGGACGTACATCAGCTGGCACCCGGTGTGGCCGCCTGGCTGGAGCGGCAGGTCACCCCGGACGCCGTACGCCAGGCGCTCACCGTTCGCCTCCCCGAGACACCCGCCAACGCCCGCGCGCTGCTCGCCTACCGGCTCGCGCAGAACATGCCGGGGCCGCTCCCGGCCGCGCCCGTCGCCGAACGGCCGGACCCCTGGCAGGACTGCGAAGGACCGTGCGGCCGCCCGTTCCGCGCACCGGAGCCGGGGCACTGCAGAGACTGCCGGACCGGAGACACCGGTCCGGGAGCGGTGAACGAGGAGGCCGGCCATGGAACAGAACACAGCGCGGCAGAAGGCAAGCATCCGGTATCGGATGATGCGCGACTTCGTCGAGTCGGCTGACGACCGTCTGCCGGGCAAGCTGGAATCGGCCGGAACGGGCTCGTGCACGACCTGATCGCACCGAACGGCAAGCACGAACTCACCGTGGCGAAGCTCAGCAGGCGCCTCGAAGCGCTCCTCCCGGAAGGACTGCTGGCGCACACGGGACGGCCCGACGTGGAGAACGAGGCCGAGGAGATCCTGCGCCGACCGGATGTACTCGACCCCCGCACGGGCACCGGCGCCGTCCTCACCGACATCCGCTCTGGAGGGAAATCATGGCCGTCGACCTCTCCTTCTTCCGCTCGGAGACCGCACAGAAATTGCGTGCGGAGGGCCGCGTGGAGGGTGAAGCACGGGGCGAAGTGAAGAGCCTGTTGCTCATCCTCGGCCAGCGCGGCATCGCCGTCCCCGACGACGTCCGCGAACACATCCAGGCCTGCACCGACCACGACGTCCTCACCACCTGGACCATCCGCGCCCTCACCGCCACCACGGTCGGCGACCTCTTCGACGAGTCGGAGAACGAGCCCGAGAACGAGCCGGAGAGCGCGGGCGGAGCCGGGGTGTAAGGCATTCCCTCCAGCCCCCGAGCAACCCCCCGCCGCCGCCCTCCGTCTAGCTGAACGCAGCGGGCCGGCTGTGGCGTGGACACGTCGCTCGCCGCCCGGAACGACCTTGACGCAGCGAGGAACGATCGCCCGCTGCCGGGGAAGCGGACGGAGAACCACCACTCATGAGCCCAGTGCCCGGACCCCGGCTGCCGAGACGCACCCTCCTCGCTGCCGCCGCGAGCGGGGCAGGGGCGCTCGCCCTGGGCGCCTGCACCGTTCCCCCGCCCCGCCGCCGCGACCCGGTGGCCGATCCCGCCCCCGGGCAGCCCATCGCGCACACCGATCGGTCGCTGCTGCTGCAGTTCCTCGCGCACCCGGACGACGACCTGTACTTCATGAACCCGGACACCCGGCGGATGCTGGAGGCCGGCACCCCCGTCGTCTCCGTGTACGTCACCGCGGGCGAGGCCAACGGGGTCAACCACGCGCCGGGCCACCCGCGCCCCGAGCCCGACAAGAACGCGTACGTCTCCGCCCGCCAGCAGGGCCTGCGGCAGGCGTACGCCACCCTGCTGGGGCTGCCGAAGTTCACGCGGTGGACGCGGACCGTGCTGGAGCTGCGCGGCGGCAAGCAGGCCGAGCTGAACACCCTCGCGCACGGCGCACGCCGGGCCGACCTCGTCTTCCTCGACATCTCCGTGAACTCCTCCCGCGAACGGCCCGCCCTGCCCGCCCTGTGGGCCGACCGGGGAATGCGGCAGCGGACCGTGGTGGCCGACAACTCCCCCGTAAAGAAGGCGAGTTCGTACGACTACGACGAGCTCGTGGACGCGCTGACCGGGCTGCTCGACCACTACCGGCCCACCGTCGTGCAGACCCTCGACCCCGATCCGGACATCCAGCACAGCACCGAGCACGTACGCCGCAAGGACAGCGAGCAGCGCGGCTACTCCGACCATCCCGACCACACGGCCGTCGCCTGCTTCAGCTGGGCGGCACTGATCCGCTGGGTCGCGGAGAACGCCGAGCAGCACAGGCCCCTCCCGCGCTTCACCACCACCGCCTTCCGCGGCTACTACAACCGGCACTGGCCCAAGAACCTGCCGCCCGCCGTACTGAAGAAGAAAGCCGAACCCCTCGTCGAGTACGGCGGCGACCCCGACTGGGAGTGCGGCAATCCGGCCGGCTGCGGGGACTACAGCGTGGGCCAGGGCCGCCCGCTGACGAACTGGAAGGGCTGGGTGCGGTCGACCAACTACCGTTATCCGGGGCCTCAGTTGGTGACGCACGAGCAGGCGGGCGGCCTCTTCGCGTACGGCGTGCTCGGGTTGCGTCTGGCCCGCTGGCGGGCCGCCCCCGACGGCACCTTCGGCGCACCCGAGGACCTCGGCGGCGGGCCTCTCGCCCCCGTACTCGGGCAAGCGGCCCCCAAGGACGGCGGCCTGCTCCTCTTCGCCCTGCGGATCGCCGCGCTCGGCGGGCACGGCGGTGCCAACACCCGCGAGATCGTCCAGCACGACGGCCGCGCCTGGACCAGCCTGGGGAACCCGGAGAGGATCGCGGACCGCGGGCGCAGGATCGGTGTCCCGGTGGCGGTTACGGCGGGCGACGGACAGATTCATCTCTTCGTACGGAACGCGGCGAAGAGCGTCAGCACGCGCCTGCGGGACGCGAGGGGCCACTGGGGCCCGTGGCGCGACCTGGAGGGCCCCGACGGGGACGGCAGGGGCGACGGCGACGGCATCCAGGACGGACTGTCGGCGGTCATCGACGGCCGGGGCCTGGTCCACCTCTTCGCCGCGGCCCGCAAGACCGTGCGGCACTGGGCCCAGGCGTCCCCCGGCTCACCCGTCGCGCTGCGGGACGGTGGACACATGCCCGCGCCGGGCGACGTCCCGCGCGCCCTCGCGTACCGGGACGGCTCGCTCGGCGTGCTCTACCGCGGCCCGCACTCCGCCGACCTCACCGCCGTCCGCCCGGACGGCACGCCGCTCCCCCGTACGTCCTTCCAGGGGTACGGCCCGGTGGCCGCGGCAGCGGGCCCGGCGGGGCCCGTCCTGGCGGGCCGCGACGAGCACGGGGCCGTCCAACTCCGCGACGGCAAAGGGCAGTTGAAGCGGTACCGCGTGGTCTGCGTCGGAGCGCCGACCCTGACCCGTACGACAGGACAGCGCCCGGCGGTCGTCGGCCTGGGCCCGGACGCGGCACCCTGGCTCTGGCGGCCGTAGGCCCCGTACCGGACTCGCGGCCGTAGGCCCCGTACCGGAACAGGCACAGAAACAGAAAGGGCCCCGGCACCCACCGCTTGCGCGGCAGGGCCGGGGCCCTTCCCTTTGAACTTGGAGCCCACTGAGTGAGCCACCAGGTCAAACCATCAAGTAATTACTTGATGATCTTGGTGACCTGGCCGGCGCCCACGGTCCGGCCACCCTCACGGATGGCGAACTTCAGGCCCTCTTCCATGGCGACCGGCTGGATCAGCGCGACGTCCATGAGGGTGTTGTCACCCGGCATGACCATCTCGGTGCCCTCGGGAAGGGTCACAACGCCCGTTACGTCCGTGGTACGGAAGTAGAACTGCGGGCGGTAGTTGTTGAAGAACGGGGTGTGACGGCCACCCTCGTCCTTCGACAGGATGTAGGCCTGGGCCTGGAACTCGGTGTGCGGCGTGACCGAACCCGGCTTGATGATGACCTGGCCGCGCTCGACGTCCTCGCGCTTGATGCCACGAAGCAGCAGACCGACGTTCTCACCGGCCTGGCCCTCGTCGAGCAGCTTGCGGAACATCTCGATGCCGGTGACCGTGGTGGTGACCTTCTCGGTCTTGATACCGACGATGTCGACGGTCTCGTTGACCTTGAGGACACCACGCTCGATACGACCGGTGACGACCGTGCCACGACCGGTGATCGTGAAGACGTCCTCGATCGGCATCAGGAACGGCTTCTCGACGTCACGCTCGGGCTGCGGGATCGACTCGTCGACGGCGGCCATCAGGTTCAGGACCGACTGGCCCCACTCCTTGTCGCCCTCAAGAGCCTTGAGCGCCGAGACCTTGACGACCGGAAGGTCGTCGCCCGGGAACTCGTACTCGGAGAGGAGCTCACGAACCTCGAGCTCGACGAGCTCCAGGATCTCCTCGTCGTCCACCATGTCGGCCTTGTTCAGGGCGACGACGATGTACGGAACGCCGACCTGGCGGGCCAGGAGCACGTGCTCCTTGGTCTGCGGCATCGGGCCGTCGGTCGCGGCGACGACGAGGATGGCGCCGTCCATCTGCGCCGCACCCGTGATCATGTTCTTGATGTAGTCAGCGTGACCCGGGCAGTCGACGTGCGCGTAGTGACGCGACTCCGTCTGGTACTCGACGTGCGCGATGGAGATGGTGATACCACGCTGACGCTCTTCCGGCGCCTTGTCGATCTGGTCGAAGGCCGAGGCCTCGTTCAGGTCCGGGTACGCGTCGTGCAGCACCTTGGTAATGGCGGCCGTGAGGGTCGTCTTACCGTGGTCAATGTGACCGATGGTGCCGATGTTGACGTGCGGCTTAGTCCGCTCGAACTTTGCCTTCGCCACTGGGTCCTCCTGCGGAGTGGTTCTGTACGCCTTGCTTCATCGGCGCCAGGTGATCTTTGCTGGGATGCCGGCGCCCGGGGCACTCAGCACGGATTGCGCTGAATGCCCCAGTGGCTCCGGTGATAAGCCTAAAGCGTGTGCTCATACGGGTCGGAACCCGCACTCGCGATGAGCAACTCGGTGAGAGTCGCCCGGTTGAGTGACTCGGGGAGTTACTCGCCCTTGGCCTTCGCGATGATCTCCTCGGCGACGTTCCGCGGAACCTCGGCGTAGGAGTCGAACTGCATCGAGTAGCTTGCGCGACCCGAAGTCTTGCTGCGGAGGTCTCCGACGTAGCCGAACATCTCCGAGAGGGGCACGAGGCCCTTCACGACGCGAGCGCCGCTGCGCTCCTCCATGGCCTGAATCTGGCCACGGCGGGAGTTCAGGTCGCCGATCACATCGCCCATGTAGTCCTCGGGCGTGGTGACCTCGACGGCCATCATCGGCTCAAGGATCACGGGAGAGGCCTTGCGGGCACCCTCCTTGAACGCCTGCGAACCGGCGATCTTGAAGGCGAGCTCCGAGGAGTCGACCTCGTGGTAACCACCGTCGAGAAGGGTGACGCGGACGCCGACCATCTCGTAACCGGCCAGGATGCCGAACTGCATGGCTTCCTGGGCGCCCGCGTCCACCGACGGGATGTACTCCCGGGGGATGCGGCCACCGGTGACCTTGTTGACGAACTCGTACGACGCGTCGCCACCCTCGATGGGCTCAAGGGCGATCTGCACCTTCGCGAACTGGCCGGTACCACCAGTCTGCTTCTTGTGCGTGTAGTCGATGCGCTCGACGGCCTTGCGGATCGTCTCGCGGTACGCGACCTGGGGCTTGCCGACGTTCGCCTCGACGCGGAATTCGCGCTTCATGCGGTCGACGAGCACCTCAAGGTGAAGCTCGCCCATACCACCGATGATGGTCTGGCCGGTCTCCTCGTCCGAGTGGACCTGGAAGGACGGGTCCTCCTCCGAGAGACGCTGGATGGCTACACCCAGCTTCTCCTGGTCACCCTTGGACTTCGGCTCGATGGCGACCTCGATGACCGGGGCCGGGAAGTCCATCGACTCCAGGATGACCGGGGCCTTCTCGTCGCACAGCGTCTCACCGGTGGTGGTCTGCTTGAGACCCATGACGGCGACGATGTCACCGGCACCCACCGTGGGGATCTCCTCACGCTTGTTCGCGTGCATGCGGTAGATCTTGCCGATGCGCTCCTTCTTGCCCTTGACCGAGTTCAGCACGGAGCTGCCGGCCTCGAGGCGGCCCGAATAAATCCGGACGAAGGTGAGCTTGCCCAGGTGCGGGTCGCTCATGATCTTGAACGCGAGGCCCGAGAAGGGCTCCTCGTCCGACGGCTTGCGCAGAACGACCTTCTCCGGGTCCTTCACGTCGTGGCCTTCGACAGCCTCGACGTCCAGGGGAGAGGGCAGGTAGCGCACGACGGCGTCGAGCAGGGGCTGGACGCCCTTGTTCTTGAACGCCGTACCGCAGAACACGGGGCTGACGGTGACGGAGTCGGCGCTGCCCTTCGACGCGAGGGTGATGCGACGGATAGCCGCCATCAGCTGGTCCTCGGAGGGCTCCTGGCCCTCGAGGTACAGCTCCATCATCTCTTCGTCGTGCTCGGCGACCGTCTCAAGCAGCTTCCCGCGCCACTCGTCGGCAGCCTCGGTGTGCGTGTCCGGGATGTCGACCGTGTCGTACATCTCGCCCTTGGCGGCCTCGGCGGACCACACGAGCGCCTTCATCGACACGAGGTCGACGACGCCCTTGAAGTCGGCCTCTGCGCCGATGGGGAGCTGCATGACGAGCGGGACCGCACCGAGGCGGTCGACGATCATGTCGACGCAGCGGTGGAACTCGGCACCCGTACGGTCGAGCTTGTTGACGAAGCAGATACGCGGCACGCCGTAGCGGTCCGCCTGACGCCAGACAGTCTCGGACTGGGGCTCGACGCCGGCCACACCGTCGAACACGGTGACAGCGCCGTCGAGGACGCGGAGCGAACGCTCCACCTCGACGGTGAAGTCGACGTGACCGGGGGTGTCGATGATGTTGATCGTGTGATCGACATCATTGAGCGGCCAGTGGCAGGTCGTCGCGGCAGACGTGATCGTGATGCCGCGCTCCTGCTCCTGCTCCATCCAGTCCATCGTGGCAGCGCCGTCGTGGACTTCACCGATCTTGTAAGACACACCGGTGTAGAAGAGGATCCGCTCGGTGGTGGTCGTCTTGCCCGCGTCGATGTGGGCCATGATCCCGATGTTGCGGACCTTGGCCAGGTCAAGCGAAGTGGTGGCCATAAGGCTCAATCTTCTCTCGGTCTCGAAGTGGGTAACGACTACCAGCGGTAGTGCGCGAAGGCCTTGTTGGACTCGGCCATCTTGTGCGTGTCCTCGCGCTTCTTGACAGCAGCGCCAAGACCGTTGGAGGCGTCGAGCAGCTCGTTCATGAGGCGCTCGGTCATCGTCTTCTCGCGGCGGGCGCGGGAGTAACCCACGATCCAGCGGAGCGAGAGGGTGGCGGCGCGACCGGGCTTGACCTCGATCGGCACCTGGTAGGTGGCGCCACCGACACGGCGGGACTTGACCTCGAGCGAGGGCTTGACGTTCTCAAGCGCGCGCTTCAGCGTGATGACCGGGTCCGCGTTGGTCTTCTCGCGGAGGCCCTCCATCGCGCCGTACACGATGCGCTCGGCGGTGGAACGCTTGCCGTCGAGCAGGATCTTGTTGATCAGCGACGTGACAAGAGGAGATGCGTAGACCGGGTCAATGATGACCGGGCGCTTCGGGGCGGGGCCCTTACGAGGCATTCTTACTTCTCCTTCTTGGCGCCGTAGCGGCTACGAGCCTGCTTACGGTTCTTGACGCCCTGCGTGTCGAGGGAACCGCGGATGATCTTGTAACGAACACCCGGAAGGTCCTTCACACGGCCGCCACGCACGAGCACGATCGAGTGCTCCTGCAGGTTGTGGCCCTCACCCGGGATGTAGGCCGTGACCTCGATGCCCGAGGTCAGACGCACACGCGCGACCTTACGGAGCGCCGAGTTCGGCTTCTTCGGGGTGGTCGTGAACACACGCGTGCAGACGCCACGGCGCTGGGGCGAACCCTCAAGCGCGGGCGTCTTGTTCTTCTCGACCTTGTCCTGTCGGCCCTTTCGGACCAGCTGCTGGATCGTAGGCACTACTTCTCCGTTTTCTGTGTGCCGATCACTGTGAAACTAACCTGGAACAACCCCCGACCCACGCGGTCGGGTGTGTCGGACCCGGCACACTCCAACGGAAGCGGAGGATGACGCGGATCACGGTGGCCCACATAAAGACGGGCTCGCGTTGCGGCTATAGACACGCACACGAGCCCAGGCACACCCCAGGCACAGGTCCGAGCGTACCTACCTCATCGACCTGGGTCAAAACAAATGCTGACCGCCCCTGGGAGAGCCGCCTTTCAGAGCTCCGTCCTCCGCCTGGAAGGCAGCCGGGGGATCGTGGGGACCTTGGATCCGGGGTTCTTGGCGACCAGGCCCGGCGCGGCGCCGGCGTCCTGCCCGGACCGCTGTTCGGCGGCGTCCTGGCGCGGCGGGCGCTGCCCCCGTTCGGGGCGCGGCTTGCGACGGCGGGTGCGGCGATCCGCGGTTTCGGGCCGAGAGGGCGGGGCGGCCCGGTCCGGCTGCTCGGAGGGGGAGGCGCCTTCCGTTGCCGCCGCGGCATCCGGCTCCTCGCGGGCGGGCCGGGCCCGGGGGGAGGGGGGCTCGCCCGCGGGGAAGGGGATGACGGCAGCCTGTTCCTGCGCACGGGAGACCAGGGAGAGCCGGTGCGCCCGCGCGGTCCGCCACTGGTCGGGGTCGTAGGCGCGGTCCGGCGTGCACGCGTCGCCCTTGTCGTACGCGTGGTCCTCTTCGTACGCGGCGACGGCATCCCCCCAGCCGCTCGCGTACGCGCGCAGTTCGCGTCGCTCCAGCTCCGCGCGCAGCAGGACGACGACTTCCTGGGGCATGTGCTGCTCCAGATACCTGCCGAGGGATCCGAGCAGTTCGGGGAGGTCCTGCCGGTCGGGCCGGAGCGGATCCGCCGACTGACCGTGCCGGCCGTGCCGTTCGCCGTCGTGGCCCTGGGGGGTGGCATCCGGCTCGCCGTCGGGCCGGGAGCACTCGCCGCCCTCGCCCATGCGCTTCTCCCCTTCCTCCGCGTACCGCCGTTTCCCGGCGCGTGGGCCTACGGCGGGCGGTGCCACCTGCGCGCACAAGGAGGTCGGGGCGTGCCGAAGCAGCTTACTCGTCGCCCCGTCGGCTACTCGGCCGCCTGCCGCCGCCCCCGCTGCTGGGCGGCCCGGGGGAGGAACTGCCCGGCCACCCTCATGAACATCTCCCGCTGGTCGTCCGGGACGCCCAGCCCGGCCGCCGCCTCCTCCAGGGTCAGCCGGTGTGCCCCGCCGTCCGCGGCTGCGGCGCGGGGCCGCTCGGGGAGGGGGAGGTCCTCCTCCGTCAGCCGTCCGGACCGGATGAGCATGTCCCGTACTGGGACGCCCAGGACGTGGGCGAGCCGACGGGTGGTCTCCAGATCGGGCATGCTCTGGCGCTGCAGAAGTCTCGTGATGGCGGCGCGATGCACGCCCGCCTCGTCCGCGAGGCGGGACTTGCCCCCGCCGCGTGGGCTGTCGATGTCGTATCCGCGCTGCCGGATCAGGTCCTCGACCCAGTTCGCGAAGTGTTCGATCTCACCGTTGGTCATGACATGCGCCCCCTTCCGAAGCAGGCAACATCCTAACGCTCTCGCACGCACGGAAGGATGTTGGGCGCACAGGACTCCTGGACCCCTGAGATCGTCTGGCATCCCGACTGAAGAGTCGATACCCCTTGTGGTTGCAGCGTGTCACCCACACACCACCATCCGCATCGGGCGCAGACACTCCTGTTTTTAATTGCGCGCTCGCGCGCAACATGTCAGGGTGTCGCCATGACCTCACCGATCTCTCAGCCGCCCGGGGGCCGCGATACGTGGACGCCGTGGTGGCGAGCCGCCGCGTGCTCCGGGCTTCCGCCGGAAGTCGTCTTCGCCCGTCGGGAGAGGGAAGCGGCGCCCGCGCTGCGCGCCTGCGCCCGCTGCCCCGTCGCACGCCGCTGCGAGGAGACGGTCGCACCGGCCGACAGCTGGTTCGACGGGGTCTGTGCGGGACGGCTCTGGCGCAACGGTCGCGCCGTCACCCGCACTCCCCACACCCGGCACCGAAGGGAACGTCGATGACCCTCCCCCTTTCCGCCCCCACCCGCGACACCGCGCTCTGGCTCGGCCTCCTGGTCCGTCAGCTTCCGGACCTGCACGCCGAGTTGGCCCCGGGAACGGGCGCCCGTGCGTGCGACAGGCCGGCACCCGACGCCGCCGAGCTCGCCTCCCGCGACGCCCTGATCCGGCAGGAGCGCGGTGAGGCCCTTCGCAACGAAGGGGCACACGGCCTCACCGCACCCGGCCACTCCGCCGCACCGCTGCGCCTGCACGTCTCGGACGCGCTGCGGGACATCGGTGACGGCGTGCGGGAACTCGACGAGGCCGTACACGACAAACTGGGCATCGGCCGTCCGCGCCGGGCAAGCGTGCCCCAACGACTGAGGCGGATCGGCGGGCTGCTGCCCCGCATCGAGGCCCACCCGGTGTTGGCGGCCCACGTTCGCGACGAGGCCCGGCGGATGGCCAGGCGCTGCGGGCGCGCGCTCGGCGACACGGAGACCCTGGTCCGGGTCGGCGGCCGGTGCCCGTGGTGCGATTCGGTCTCGCTGCGTGCGTTCCCCGCCCGGCGCGCCGTGCTGTGCGTGAACCCCGGCTGCCGCTGCTCCGGGGCGGAGTGCGACTGCCGTACGGATCCCGCCTTCCGCCACGTCTGGCGCGAGGAGGCCTGGGTGGCGCTGGCGAGCGGCGGTGCCGACACCGAGGAGTTGGGCGCGGCGATGGAGGAGAGCGCGCCCCGAGAGCCTCTGGCGAGGGAGGGCCGATGAGCCGCGCCCGCACGTCGCCACTGATCACGGGGGCGTTGGCCGCGCAGGAGGTGGCGGTGACACCGGCGACGATCCGCAAGTGGGTGCAGCTGGGCCACCTGTCCCCCGCAGGGCGGCAGGGGCGGACCCAGCTCTTCCTCCTGGAGGACGTGTTCGCGGCCGAGCGTGCCGCGCACCGGCGCTGAACGCACGAAGAGCGAGACGGCCGCACCCCGGTGGAAGGGGTGCGGCCGCCTCGCGTGCGCTCGCGGCGCGGGGGGATGAACGTATGGGCATCGTGGGCGTGGGGGGGCGGGCGCCCGCGGGCCTTGTTGTTCCTCCCAGGGCGGGGCCGGCCGGTCCTGGCCGGTGCGACCGGGCCCGTCGAGTCCGGTGCGCTCGTGCAGGGCGCGTGCTGTTCAACCGGACAGGTCGCGTCCTGTCCGCCCGGGCCAGTCCTCGTCGGGGTGCTGCTTGAGCTCGAGCGACACCGGATCGGGCGACGCGTCGGCCGAGGCGGCCGGGGCCGCGACGCGCGCCGGCTTGTCGCCGTGCTCGCGGTCCGGGCACCGGCCCGTCCCGTCGACGCCCCGGCCCCTCCCCTCGCCCGCCCCGCGATCCGCCTCGCCCCCGGACGTCTCCCGCTCCGTCCACGCGTCCCCGGACGCTCCGTCCGCACGGCCCCGGACCTCGTACTCCCGCTCATCGCCTTCCGCCCGGTCCGCTTCTCGGGCCCCCGCCCGGCCCTCCGGCGTCGAGAGGCGGAGCAGCCTGGGCCGCCCGGGCTCCCGTCCGGATGCCACGTCCATCGCCTCGCGCCAGCCGCTGGAAAATCCGCGGACCTCCGCGTCGATGGCGACACGCACGGCGACCTTCCGCACCACCGCGGTCACGGCGTCCGCCACGTCCGCGTTGTACCGCCCGGTCTCCCCGGCCTCGGCGGCCGCCTCGACCGCCGCTGCCACCACGTCGGCGAGCCTTTCTCCGGCGCTGCTGACCATCACTCCTCCCCTTCTGCCGCACGCATCCGGTGCTGCGCCCGGAGTCGCCACACTCTCGAAAATACGTTCGATACAGGCAGGATAGCGCTGCGCGCCCGGGGCGCGCGGGCTCACAGCGACCCGGCCCCGAATTGCGGCCTCGCGCACCCTGATTGCGCGCTCGCGCGCTCAGTCGGCGCGGCCGGGCTCGCGGTGACCCCGAGGCGGCGACCCCGAGGCGGCGACCCCGAGAGTGGCGTCGTACCCCTGAAACCGGTACCCCACGCGCCGCGCACCGCCCCGCGTCTCAGCGCGCCGAGGCCTGCCACAGCGTGACGGCCAGGGCCGCGCACGACGTCAGCGCGGCCAGTGACGGCAGCGGCCACCGGTTGCGCTCCAGCGCGTCCAGCCGCTCCTCGTGCTCGCCGAGCACCTTGTCCGTCTGGTCGGCGCGCTGCAACAGCAGCGCCAAGTCACCCCGGGTCGTGGCGAATCCGACGTCCACCGACCGGCGCAGCCTTTCCAGTTCCACGACCACACCTCGTTCTTCGTACTCCCGCATCATCCGCGGGCCTCCTCCCGTTCGGTCGCGGTCCGCCCCGAAGGTCCGGACTGCCGCAGCCACGGCGGCAGCCAGCGCTGCACCGCCGGCGCGGACATCGCCCGGCTCAGCGCGGCCGCGAACGTGGCGGCACCGGCCAGGACGGGAACGTCCCGTACCGCGGGTTCCTCCGCCAGCAGCGGTGCGGCGGCGAGCAGGGCACAGCCGGCCTGCGCGAAGGTGCGCAGCGCGCGTCGTGTCGCATCGGTCATGGTGGAACACCTCATCTCTCGTTCCGGCCGTGTTTTCTCCGGCTCTTCCCCGCTCGTCCGCAAAGGCCCGGCTCAGCCACGCGGCACCCGGAGCTGCTCCCAGCTCCTGGCTCCCGGCGTGCCGTCCGCGTCCTTGCCCCGGTAGCCGAGCTTGCACTGCCAGGCGGCGTACGAATCCCGGTCGGCGGAGCCCCAGACGGGGCCGGGCCCGACCACGTACCGCCCGCAGCCCACCTGCACCAGACGCCGACCGACCTGCGTGAACAGCGGGTCGCGGCGCCCCGGTACGAAGAAGGCGCTGCCCGGGAACGGCATGGAGGCGCCGGGGACCGGCCAGCCCGGCGGCTCGGGTTCGGGGCGCGTGCCGAGCCGGGTGCCGATCCGGCCGCGCATGCCGTCCATCGGGAAGGAGGGGTCGATCTTGCGGCGGGTCCATTCCTTGTGTCCGACGACGCTCGCCGCCGACCAGCCGTGCGCCCGGCACATGGCGGCCGACAGCCGCTCGACCGCGTCGAGTTGCGCGGCCGGGTACAGGTCCCGGCCCGTGCCGAGGTTCTCGATCTCGAAGCCGTAGAACCGGGAGTTCCCGTCGACGGCGTCCTTGCCGGGCGCGGGCAGTGTCCGCTCCTCCCGGACCGCGTCCAGCACGGCCGAACTGCCGCTGCCGGCGTGGTTGGTGCGCCCGTATCCGACCAGGTGCACCGTGCCGTCCTTGGCGATCACGCCGATGCACAGCGGGCCGGGCAGGTCGGAGGTGCCCCGAAGACAGAAGTCGACGCTCCGGGATCCGGCGGTGTGGTGCAGCATCACACCGTGCACCGGGCCCCAGGCGCCCTTGTGGTTGCGGTTGTGGGTGGCCCAGCCGGGAGTCTCGGTGAGCCGGACGCCTTCGGCGCGGAGCGCTCTGGCGAAGTCGTGGGCGGACAGGGGTGCTGACATCGGTGCCTCCTGGGTTCGGTTCTTGCTGGGTTCGGTTCTTGCTGGGTTCGGTTCTTGCTGGGTTCGGTTTCTCCTGCGGTTCACGCCCGAAGGGCCCCGGCCCGCCGCGGGGGAGGCGGCGGACCGGGGCCCGGAACGCCTCAGGTGAGAGGCGGTGGGGTGAGCGGTGCGGTCAGTGCACGGGGTCGATCCGCAGGAAGCGGTTGGCGAAAGTGGCGGTGCTGGTGGTCGCCGACGAGCGATAGGCGGGCGTCATGGTGTAGGAGACCCCGCCGGTCAGACCGCTGACCTGGAACTGGGCGGAGACCGAGTTCTGCGCCGTGCCGCCTGAGATCGCCGCCCTGGCGTCCGCGGACGCCACGGTGACCGTGGTGCCCTGCTTGACCACGACCGACATGTACGCGGCGCCCGCCGCCACACTGGAGCTGACCCGGGCGCCGACCGTGACGATCGCTGTGCCGGACGGCGGTGTCAGGAAGCCGGTGACCATCGTCTCGCCTGTGGAGCCGGTGAGTGTCTCCGTGTAGGCGGCCGACGCGGTGGTGCCCGGGGTCGCGTTCTGCTTGAGGGCGGGGCGGGGGACGACCGGGCTCCAGTAGCTGCCGGTGTAGTAGTGGAGCTGCCCCGGGTTGAGCACGTGGGCGAGCATCCCCGCGGTCGGCGAGGCGATCGACGAGAGGGCGACGGCGTTCGCGACCCGCAGCACCGTACGGTTGTCGAGCGCGGTGGCCAGCGACTGAAGGTGGTAGGGCACGTTCGCCACGTCGGTGGGCTGCGGGTAGGGAAGGCTGCTGAGCGGGGTGAGCTGAACCATGGCTGGACTCTCCTGATACGGGAAGACTCTCCTGATACGGGAAACGCAAAGGGCCGGCGCCCGACGGGGCACCGGCCCGAAGGCCTCACGTCCGACGGGACGCCTCAGCCGAGCGGCGGCGGCAGGATGTCGAACGGCATGCCGCCGTCGTCCTCACGCGACGCCGGATCGTCGATCGGCACCGGAACCGGGGCGGGCCCCTCCGGAGCCGGACGGGTCGGGTCCAAGATCACGCCCCCGGAGTCCTCCCCCTCGCCCGGAAGTGCCTCATCCGGCAACGCCTCGCCCGGTAGTGCCTCGACCTGAAGCGCCTCGCCCGGATGTGCCTCATCCGCAAGCACCTCTTCCGGCGCCTCGGGGTCCTCTCCGCGTGCCGAGAGCTCCGCCGCGTCCACGGCCGTGCCCCACACATCCGCCTCCCGGTTCGTGGCGTTCATGCCGCGCCTCCCAGCGTGTCGATCAAGGTCCGGTAGGTGAGCTGCTCCGCCGTCAGGTCCGCGAGGGTCGCGTACTGCGCGGTCACCATCTGGTACGTCCGCTGCCTGCCGTACACCGGGTCCAGCGGCGTGTCGGGGACGAGCCCCTCGTCGAGCGGAACGCCGTTGTACCCGGTCCCGCGCAGGGTGAGGACCTGCTGCGGCACGGCTCCGGAGGTGTACGTGGTCCGCGTCCCGACCACCCAGGCCAGCGTGTCGAGCCTGGCCCCGGCCGAGTCCACCACCCGCACCACGTCGCCGAGCTGGAGCCGCGGATCGTGCAGCACCTCCACCTCTCCGAGCACCGGCACCGGATAGCGTCCGGCGTCGAGCATGGCCTGTGCGAGTTCGTACGCCGACAGCGCCGACTGCACCCACTCCGAGGCCGCCGCCAGGTACTGCTGCTTGCCGTAGTACGCCTGGCTGGCCGGACTCCAGCGGGCCCAGACCCGCTGCCGGGGGTCCGCGGACCGCTTGAGCGGGTCGATCTGCACGGACGGCTTGCCGTCCTTGGTGACCGTCCACGCGCTCTGCGTCCCGGTGTTCGTGAACCGGACGATGTACGCCGGCCCCTCCCGCCGGGAGCTCACCACGACCTGGCCCTTGACCGCGGTGCCGCCCGTGGCCGTACTGCCGAACCGCACCCGGTGGGTGGCGGTCGACGCGGTGGTGTCGTCCACGATCGTCAGCGGGCCGATGTCGCTCTCGTCGTCGGCGATCGCGTACGTCACCTCCACCGGGATGCCGGGCTTGATCTCCCGGATCTGGGTGTCGGGCTGCGGCGTGCCGTGCACCAGGCCGATCCCCGCCCAGTCCTGGTAGGGCTGCTCGCAGTGGTTGCGGCAGGCGTCGATCTCCTCGCTGACGGTCAGCGAGGAAATGTCCCGCACCGTGGTGACGGTGGCGTCCGGGCGGGCGGGCGCCCGGGTGAACCGGGAGGGGCCGCGCCAGCGGAAGACGCCCTGTTCGTCGAACTCGGCCGTGGACATCGACGCGCGGGCGATCTCCGTGATGGCCTCCCACTGGGACCCGGAGACCTTCGGGACGTCGTAGAGCGGCAGCGCGGCCTCGTCGAGCTCGGCGCCCTTGCGCCACTGGTCCTTCTGCTCCCACTCCGTGCGGGGGTAGGCGTCGACGGCGCCCGTCCACACCCGGTCGGTGACCTGGAGGCACTCCACCGGCATGTCGGTGACGAGGTCGATCTGCTGGAGCTCGGAGCGCGGGTGGGCGCCCGCCGGATCCACGTAGGTGGCCTGCGGGCCCAAGTGGTTGCCACCGTCGGGGCCGGTCATCCTCGGGGTCACGGTGGGCAGCACCGAGCCGCCCGCTCCCCGGGTGTCCACCATGAACCCCAGGTGCCAGTTGCCACGCAGGGCCGCCAGCTTGGTGAAGGTCCAGTCGAAGTTCCAGTACCCGCCGCCGACCGTCCCCGAGGTGATCCGCACCAGGCCGGTGGAGATGTCGAACAGCCCGCTCAGATAACCGGCGGCACCACCGCTGCGGTCGAAGACCGCCTTCAGCTCGATGGTGTTGCCCTTGGCCAGCGCGGTGTTCACCCAGCACTCGACCTGGAACACGCCGCCCGGCGTGACGAAGCGCGAGCGTGGCATCCAGGAGGCCCGCAGCCCCGGCTTCTCCGGCATCAGCGCCATCTCGAAGGGGGCGCCGTCTCGTATCCACCGGTAGTCGGCGGTGCTGGGCACCACCTCCGGCTGCCCGTACGACGCGTTGAAGCCGCCGTGCAGCGAGGCGTACAGCACCGTGAACGGTTCCACGTCCGAGGTGTCCGCCAGTGGTGCGCGCGGCGGCGGGCAGGTGTCGATGCCGCCCTGGCGCAGCAGTTCGTCGACGCACCAGGTGGCCGTGGCCACCGGCCGGCCGTAGTAGAAGCCGTGGTACGGACGCGGCAGCGACGCCGGGCCGCGCAGCCGCTCGGCGCCGTCCAGGGCCTGGACGGTGACGCTGTCGCTGCCGGACGCTGCGGAGCGGGACCTGACCGTGCCGCGGAAGGCGGGCAGCGTCCGCCCGTTGAGGCCCGCGGCGTGCACCACGGATTGGCCGGGACGCACTGTGTCCCCGGACGCGCGGTCGGCCCACGCCGAGTACAGGCGGGGCGCGGCCTCCCCCGCCGCCCCGCCCAGCAGGACCTCCAACTGGGCGGAAGCGCTGCCGGACACCGCGCGCATGGCTTCGGGCAGATCGGTGTTGTAAGCCCGTTCCACCTTCCAGGACTGGACCTGACCGCCGAGCTCGCGCCCGCCGAGGCGGGTGGAGTGCGCGGGCACCCGCTCCGGCGCGGCGAGCTCCGCGTCCAGCCGGTCGTCAGTTGGCTGCACCGCGCACCTCCACGAGATCGATTTGGATGTTGCGGTACGGCAGCCTGGCCGACGGCACGTCGGTCAGGCCGGTGACCGCCATCGACGGGCAGCCGTCGCCTAGCGCGTACGCGACGGGGTCCTCGCCCACCGTCAGGCAGGCCCCGGCCAGCGCGGTCGCGCCGAGCGCACCGGGCCGGCCGACCGGGGTGGCGAAGGCGGCACCGGCGGGCGCCGTCCCCGTGACCACCCGACCGGCTGCCGAACTGGACGCCAGGTAGGAGCCGTCCGCTGCCTTCCAGTCGACCTGTGCGGAGCACACGGCCGCGTCCCACTCCGGCGGGACCAGCCACGACACGCTCATCCCCGGAGCGACGGGCCAGCCCGGCCAGTTTCCGTGCGTCCAGCCGATCGAGGTGGTCACGTCCTTGCAGTCGCCGCCGAAGACGTCGCCGTAGGCCGGGCGCAGGGTGATGTCACCGCTGACCGTGAACCAGTGGTCGCCGCCGCTCGGCACGCGGCTCTGCCCGGCCGCCTGGAGCGGGTCGAGCAGGTTGACCGAGGCGGGGTCCAGCAGGACGACGGGGCCGCCTGCGTAGACGTTCTGTCCGAGCATGCCAGGGCCGTTGACCCGCCGGGCCAGCCGGACGAGGTGCTGGGCATCCGCCGGTTCCAGCCATTCGAAGGAGAGCTTCGTGCGGCGGGTGGTCCTGGTGGGGGCGACGAGGGTCACCTGCCCCTCCAGGGACCGGAATTCGCTGGTGTTCAGGTCCGTACTGCGGTCCCAGCTCTTCGCCGCCTGGGAGATCTCCCGCAGCAGACCGGGCTTGCCTATCCAGAGGTTCCTTGCCATGTCTGCCTACCTCCGGGCGAGTTGACGCTGTCCGACGAGGACGGCACGGGCGATGGTCTGGGAGTCCACCTGGACGTGGACGGGACGCTCGGCGAGCCGCTCGACGGCGTCCGCGAGCCGGGCGATCTGGGCGCGGCTCGCACCGGAGCTGATCATCCGGTCGAGCCTGCTGAGCGGGATGACGGCCTCGGACTCGCCGGCCTCGCCGACCAGGGCGAGGGTGCCGCCGTTGCGGGCGGGCACGACACCGCCCTTGGCCAGGTGCGGGACCGGGATCTTCGGCAGGTTGATGGAGAAGGACCGACCGCCGAAGACGGGCACCCAGCCGGGGATGCTGACCTTGAAGCCGTTCAGCGCACCGATGACGGTGTTGATGGCGCCCGCGAACCCGCGGAACGGGGCCAGCAGGATGTTGCCGATCCCGCGCAGGATCGGCCCGATCGCCTTCATCGCCGCCGAGGTCGCCGTGGAGATGGCCTTCATCCCCGCCTTGAAGCCCTTCTGGACGAAGGCGACGATCTTGTCAATCTTCACGAACTGGAGAATCAGCGGCGCGAGCAGGGCCATGATCAGGCCGAACGGATTGGCCGCCATGGCCAGGTTGAGCCCCTTCTGCGCGAGGCCCGCCCCCTTGAGCCCCTTGGCGAGCCCACCGCCCATGGCCTTGCCGGTCGTGTCCGCGCCCTTGCCTGCCTTGCCGACGGACTTCTCGACCGCGTCGGACTGCTGTTTGACGCCCTGGAGCGCGGACTTGGCCTTGTCGGCGGAGCCCTTGAGCTTGTCGAGGGCACTCTTGAGCTTGTCCGCCCCGCCCTTGGCCTTGCCGAGGGCGGTGTCGGTGTTCCTCAGTCCGGTACGCAGCTTGCCGACGGCGGTGTCGCCCTGCCCGGCGGACGTACGGAGCTTGCCGACGGCCGTACTCGCCCGGTCGGCACCGCCCCTGATGGCCGTGAGAGCCGTGCTTCCCTGGCCGACCGATGCTTTGAGCCGGTTCAACGGCGCGGTTCCTCCGGACACGGTCCGGTTGAAGCCCTGCATGGCGGAGCCGGCTGTTCTCAGACTTGCCGCGAGGGACATGTCCGTTCCTCCTCTTCCCTGGGTGTCCGGACACGAAGGCGCCGGTTCGCACTGGCCATCAGCTGTCGAGCGACCGGGACAGCGAGCGGACGTCGCGCTGGGTGCTCCGCAGGTTCGTCCTGAGCTCCTGGACCGCGGTCCTGGCCGTTGTCGCATTGGCGCGGGCTTCCTTGCCCGCCTTTTTCAATGCGTCTTCCTTCTGTTTGATTGTCTCCAGCCGGCCGTCCAGGCGGTCGTACTTCTTGGCCTGCTTCTCGATCCTGGCGATCTGCTGGTCGACCTTCTTTTCGATCTGTGCGCCTTTCCGTACCTCCTTGGAGATCTCGACAAGGCTGCCGCTGATCTCCCTCTTGGCCGCAGCGCGCTGCGCATTGCCACCGGCTCCCGACTGGACAGCGGTACGCGCGTCATCCCGAACCTGGTCGACCCGGTCTCGCATGGTTTCCAGCCTGGCAACCTTCTTCGCGAGTGAATCCTGTTTGTCTGCCACCTTTTCGTTCACGCGCTTGATGCGCTCTTCCAGCGCCTTCTTCTGATCCGCCCAGGGGAAGGTGACGAGCTGGCGCCCACGCAACGTGATGCCCTTTTCGTCCGCCTTGAGGAACGTGAAGTCCGCCTTGATGAGGGTGAACCCCAAGGCCAGACCGGCGAGTTCGTACTTGATCAGAGTGACGGAGTGGTTCAGGTCGCGATACAGTTCCTTTTGGTGCTCAAATTCTCCGTTCATCCACGGAGGTTTAATCCACGGTTCCGCCTTCGGTGCCGGTGCTGGTGCCGGAGAAGTCATTCATTGCTCCTCTGTTGAAAACAACATGCTGGTCGCTCCTCTGGAGTTCAGATGAAACTTCTCTCTTTCCCTTTCTGGGTCTCCTACGCAATACTCCTCACCCCGACAATCGCTCTCCTCCCCTTTGCGGCGATCCGCCTCTACCCGCACATCCGCCTTCGCTTCAACGGAACCAGGACGAAAGCCGTACAGAGCCGCTCGCACTACAACAACGGTGTCTTTTCGATGACGTACACATACCGCGATCACAAAAACACGCGGCACCATCGGAAACTCCGCACGAATTCCTTCGAACTCACGGACTTCGACGAGGGAGAAAGCATCCCTGTCGTCTATGACCCGGCCCGCCCCGGTCTCTCCCGGACACAGGGCGAACTACGACGCGTCCTGCCCTGGTCCACCCTCTCCACGGGAACCTGGTTGGTGCTTCAGACTGCCTGTGCCGCGCTGGCCGGCGCTCGCGGCTTCGGCTGAGCACACGGCGGGTGCACGGGGGCCCGCGGAGACCTGCATGCGCGCCGCGGCGGCTCATTGCAGGAGCGCGAGAATTCCCGAGACTTCCAGCCAGCCGAACACGACCAGCAGGGGGACGAGAGCCACCACGACCATCCGGCTCGTCCGCACACTGTCCGACAGGCAGTCGCCGAGTTCCGACACGTGGGGCGCGTCGGGGTCGTAGACCACCGTCACGGACGCCCCGGCCTCCACGCTGCCGCCCGGCATCCAGCCGGACGTGCCCTTGTACGCGCGTCCGTCCAACTCGTAGCCGTAGCTCGCCTCCACGTAGTCCTCGCGCCAGGTCACCCCGGTGCACTCCCCTGCCGTCCGCAGACCTGCCCGCCTCAACCTCAGCCCCACCCGGATCCTGCGCACCGCGTGAAGGGCGAATCCGGCCAGCACCGCGAAGAGGAGGCCGAAGAACACCGGGAGTGCGATCGCCCCTGTCATGCCGCTCCACCTCCAGAACCCTGTAGAACACGGCTGGTTGACCGTCGGCCCATCGTGGCCCAGCAGCCCCTCTCGTATCGACGGGCGCCGCGGGGCAGGGAACAACAGGCCCGTAACCCGTAGGACACGAGCGTCAGCCGAAGAACGCTGCCAGCCGGGCCGGCCCCGGGCCGGCCGGCTCCTCGACGGGCGCCGGACGCTCCCCGCGAACTGCCCCGGAATCCGCCTGCGCGCCGGGCTGACCCGGCCGCACGACGGGCTCCGGAAACTCCAGCCGCTCCGCGTCCTCGTCCTGGTTGACCGTGGCGAACATCCAGTTGGACTCGGCGAGTTGGTCCACCACGGACGCCAGCAGATGATCCGTGACCTCCCACTCGGCCGCCTCCCCGTGCAGCTCCCGGGCCACCGCGCTGTCCCGCGGCAGGTGTTTCACCAGCACCGCCAGCCGCCGCGAGGACAGCCCGCCCCGGTGCCAGTCGAGCAGGTCGAGGCCGTAGTGCCGGAGCAGATCGGCCTCCAGGGCCTCGGCGTGTTCGTCGACGAACACGCCGAGGCTCAGCCTTCCCCCAGGCCGAGCCCGGTCTCCTTGCCGTACGCCTCCAGGATGGCGGCGATGTCCTGCATGGTGATCTCGTGGCGGTCGAACCGCGCGTACTGCTTTTCGCCGAGCAGCAGCCGCAGCAGCCCGTCGACGTCGTCGTCGTCCAGGGCGCGCAGCTTGCGGGCGACCCCGCGGGTCAGCTCGGTGGGCAACTCGAAGACGTCGTCGTCGAGTTCGAAGGTCCAGGCACGGCCGAGCGCTTCGAGACGCTGGGCGCGGGCCGCATTGACGTTGAAGCCGGACATACGGGGGGCTCCTCTGCTGGAGTCGGAGGGATACGGCGGGGGAGGAACCCACTCCGGGCTCTCCCCCGCCACCGGTCACACCTGCGTCACGCGGCGAACGACTTGTCCTTCATCAGCCACGTCGCCAGCGTCGGGCTCCCCTCGGCCGCCAGCGCCGTGAACGTGACCCCGAGCTTCAGCGCACCGGTGCGCGTGAGCGCGATCTCCTCGGTCTCGGTGACCTGACCGCGCGGAATGATGAAGCGGTACGTGACGTCCGCCCCGTCCTTGAACTCGATGCCGAGCTGCCGCTCGTCCTGCTTCGGCTCGGACGCCAGCTTGTACTGGTAGGTGTCCGCGACACCGGTGCCGGTGACCGGGGTGACGGCGTCGCCGCCCATGAAGAACGGCAGGGTGTCCATGTTCAGCTGGAGCAGCTGGAACTTCACCGTCAGGTCGCGGTCGGAGTAGATGAACCGCGCCGGGCTCACCGACTGCCAGGTGTCCACCGGGTCGATCTTGTCCTTCTTGTTGAACTTGATGCCGTCGGTGGTGGTGTACCCCAGCTCGGTCCAGCCGGCCGCCCAGGCGTCGCCGGTGTGCGCCGGTGCGGCCGGGCCGGTCGCACCCGCCTTCGCGACCAGGATGCGGCCGGAACCGGCCACGCGGATCTGACTGCCGTTGTTGCCTGCCATGTCTGCTCCTCGGAGAGGTGTCTGGAACTGCTCGGAAATGACGAAGGCCCCGCCGGTGGCGGGGCCTTGGAAAAGCGCGTGCGGGCCGTACGAGCGGTGCGCTGCCGTACGGATCAGGAGGGCCGGACCGAGATCCGGACGGTGGCGAGGTACCGGTTGCCGGCCGGCCGGAGGTAGTCCGGCAGCCAGCGCGGCCCGTCCGCCTCGACGACGTCGGTGACGAAGGCGTTGCCGTACGACGTGCCGGCCAGTGTGAGGACTGCGGCACGGGCGGCGAGCGCCACCGTGTGCGCGGCCGTCTTGTCCGGCCCGTACACCTCCAGGTCGACCAGCGGCTGGTCGAGGTGGAGGTCGTCCACCCACGCGCCGCCGACACGGGAGACGAGGACGGCGCGCTGGGTGCCGTCGAAGCCGGCCGGAGGACGGTTGTCGACCACCACCCCGGCCAGCTCCGGCCGGTTCTTGAGGTGGTCGACGACCAGCCGTTCCGCGTCCGGGAAGGCGAGGGGACTCACATGGACACTCCCTTCGGGGGGCCTGTGCTGCGGGTGCTTCGGAGAACTGTGGGTCCTTCAGGACCGCGAGTCCTTCAGGAACTGCGGGAACGCAAAAGCGGCAGGTCTGCCACCCGGTCGCCCGGGCACAGCTCTGCCGCTGCGCCAACTGTGATCCATGAACGCCGAGTTCGCAACCCGATAGGAGACCGGGGCCCGGAAACGCCGAAGGGCGCCCACCCCGCACGAAGCCGGGTGGGCGCCCTTCAGTGACGTACGTACGCCTTACTGGTTGTACGGACCGTAGTCGTAGTCCTCCAGCGGAACGGCCTGGCCGGAGCCCGTGCCGAACGGCGAGTAGTCGATGTCGTCGTAGCCGACGGCCGAGTACATCGCGGCCTTGGCCTCTTCGGTCGGCTCGACCCGGATGTTGCGGTAGCGGGAGAGACCCGTACCGGCCGGGATGAGCTTACCGATGATGACGTTCTCCTTGAGGCCGATCAGGGAGTCGGACTTGGCGTTGATCGCCGCGTCCGTCAGGACCCTGGTCGTCTCCTGGAAGGAAGCCGCGGACAGCCACGACTCCGTCGCCAGCGAGGCCTTGGTGATACCCATCAGCTGCGGACGACCGGAGGCGGGGTGACCGCTCTCCTGGACCACACGACGGTTCTCGGTCTCGAACTTCGAGCGCTCGACGAGCTCGCCCGGCAGCAGTTCCGCGTCGCCGGACTCGATGATCGTCACGCGGCGGAGCATCTGCCGGATGATGATCTCGATGTGCTTGTCGTGGATCGACACGCCCTGGCTGTTGTAGACCTTCTGGACTTCGCCGACCAGGTGGACCTGGACCGCACGCTGACCGAGGATCCGGAGCACGTCGTGCGGGTTGGTCGCACCGACGGTGAGCTTCTGGCCCACCTCGACCGCGTCGCCCTCGCCGACCAGCAGACGGGCACGCTTGGAGATCGGGAAGGGCGTCTCCTCGCTGCCGTCGTCCGGCGTGACGACGATCTTCTTGGTCTTCTCGGTCTCCTCGATCCGCACGCGGCCCTTGGCCTCGGAGATCGGGGCGACACCCTTCGGCGTACGAGCCTCGAAGAGCTCGACGACACGGGGCAGACCCTGGGTGATGTCGTCACCGGCCACACCACCGGTGTGGAAGGTACGCATGGTGAGCTGCGTACCCGGCTCACCGATGGACTGGGCGGCGATGATGCCGACCGCCTCACCGATGTCGACGAGCTTGCCGGTGGCCAGCGAGCGTCCGTAGCAGAAGGCACAGGTGCCGACCGCGGACTCACAGGTCAGGACCGAGCGGGTCTTGACCTCCTCCACACCGTGCACGACCAGCTGGTCGATGAGCACGTCGCCGAGGTCGACGTTGGCAGGCGCGATGACCTTGCCGTCGATGACGACGTCCTCCGCCAGCATGCGGGCGTAGACGCTGGTCTCGACATCGTCCGTCTTGCGGAGGATGCCGTCGGCGCCCTTCTCCGCGATCTTCAGCTTGAGGCCGCGGTCGGTGCCGCAGTCCTCCTCGCGAATGATCACGTCCTGCGAGACGTCCACCAGACGACGGGTCAGGTAACCCGAGTCGGCGGTACGCAGGGCGGTGTCGGCGAGACCCTTACGGGCACCGTGGGTGGAGATGAAGTACTCCAGCACGGACAGGCCCTCGCGGAACGACGCCTTAATCGGACGAGGAATCGTCTCGTTCTTGGCGTTGGACACCAGACCACGCATACCGGCGATCTGACGCATCTGCATCATGTTTCCTCGGGCACCCGAGTCAACCATCATGAAGATGGGGTTCGTCTTGGGGAAGTTCGCGTTCATCGCCTCGGCAACCTCGTTGGTCGCCTTGGTCCAGATCGCGATGAGCTCCTGAGTGCGCTCTTCCTTGGTGATGAGACCGCGCTCGTACTGCTTCTGGACCTTCTCGTCCTGGTCCTCGTAGCCCTTGACGATGGCCCGCTTGGCCTCGGGCACGACGATGTCGGAGACGGCCACGGTGACGCCCGAACGGGTCGCCCAGTGGAAGCCGGCCGCCTTCAGGTTGTCGAGCGTCGCCGCCACGATGACCTTGGGGTAGCGCTCCGCCAGGTCGTTGACGATCTCGGAGAGCTGCTTCTTGCCCACCGAGTAGTCGACGAACGGGTAGTCCTCGGGCAGCAGCTCGTTGAAGAGCGCACGGCCCAGGGTCGTACGGAGACGGAACGAGTCGCCGGTCTGCCACTCGCCCGTGCCGAAGCCGTCGGCCTCTTCCGTCGCCGGCGGGGTCCAGCCACGCGGCGGGACGGTGCCTACGGGGAAGCGGATGTCGACCTTCGCCTGGAGCGAGAGCTCCCGGTTGTCGAACGCCATGGTCGCCTCGGCCGAGGAGCCGAAGGAACGGCCCTCACCGATGACCTTGCGCTCTTCCTCGTCGGTCGTGAGGAAGAACAGGCCCAGCACCATGTCCTGGGTCGGCATGGTGACGGGACGACCGTCGGCCGGCTTCAGGATGTTGTTCGAGGACAGCATCAGGATGCGGGCCTCGGCCTGCGCCTCTGCCGAAAGCGGCAGGTGCACGGCCATCTGGTCACCGTCGAAGTCCGCGTTGAACGCGGTGCAGACGAGCGGGTGGATCTGGATGGCCTTGCCCTCGACCAGCTGGGGCTCGAAGGCCTGGATGCCGAGGCGGTGCAGCGTGGGCGCACGGTTCAGGAGAACCGGGTGCTCCGCGATGACCTCTTCCAGCACGTCGTACACGACCGTGCGGCCGCGCTCGACCATGCGCTTGGCCGACTTGATGTTCTGCGCGTGGTTCAGGTCCACCAGGCGCTTCATCACGAACGGCTTGAAGAGCTCCAGCGCCATGGCCTTCGGCAGACCGCACTGGTGCAGCTTGAGCTGCGGGCCGACGACGATCACGGAACGCGCGGAGTAGTCCACACGCTTGCCGAGAAGGTTCTGACGGAATCGACCCTGCTTGCCCTTGAGCATGTCGGACAGCGACTTCAGCGGACGGTTGCCGGGGCCCGTGACCGGGCGACCACGACGGCCGTTGTCGAAGAGCGCGTCGACGGCCTCCTGAAGCATGCGCTTCTCGTTGTTCACGATGATCTCGGGGGCGCCGAGGTCAAGGAGTCGCTTCAGGCGGTTGTTGCGGTTGATCACGCGGCGGTACAGGTCGTTCAGGTCGGAGGTCGCGAAGCGGCCACCGTCCAGCTGCACCATCGGACGCAGGTCCGGCGGGATGACCGGCACGCAGTCGAGCACCATGCCCTTGGGGCTGTTGCTCGTCGACAGGAACGCGGAGACGACCTTGAGGCGCTTGAGCGCACGGGTCTTCTTCTGGCCCTTGCCGGTGCGGATGATCTCGCGGAGGCGCTCGGCCTCCTCCTCGAGGTCGAAGGACTCCAGGCGCTTCTGCAGTGCAGCAGCACCCATCGAACCGTCGAAGTACGTGCCGAAGCGGTCACGCAGCTCGCGGTAGAGGAGCTCGTCGCCCTCCAGGTCCTGGACCTTGAGGTTCTTGAAGCGGTTCCACACCTCGTCGAGGCGGTCGATCTCGCGCTGGGCGCGGTCACGGAGCTGCTTCATCTCGCGCTCGGCACCTTCGCGCACCTTGCGGCGCACGTCGGCCTTCGCACCCTCGGCCTCAAGCTCGGCCAGGTCGGTCTCGAGCTTCTTGGCGCGGGCCTCCAGGTCGGAGTCACGACGGTTCTCGACCTGCTGACGCTCGACGGAGACGTGTGCCTCCAGCGAGGGCAGGTCGCGCGTCCGGCGCTCCTCGTCCACGAAGGTGATCATGTACGCGGCGAAGTAGATGACCTTTTCGAGGTCCTTCGGCGCGAGGTCGAGCAGGTAGCCAAGGCGCGAGGGAACGCCCTTGAAGTACCAGATGTGCGTGACGGGTGCGGCCAGCTCAATGTGGCCCATCCGCTCACGACGCACCTTGGCGCGAGTGACCTCGACGCCGCAGCGCTCACAGATGATGCCCTTGAAGCGGACACGCTTGTACTTGCCGCAGTAGCACTCCCAGTCCCGGGTCGGACCGAAGATCTTCTCGCAGAAGAGTCCGTCCTTTTCGGGCTTGAGCGTGCGGTAGTTGATGGTCTCCGGCTTCTTCACTTCGCCGTGGGACCAGGTCCGGATGTCGTCCGCGGTGGCGAGGCCAATCCGCAGCTCGTCGAAGAAGTTGACGTCGAGCACTTGTCGTCAATCCCTCTTTCGGGGGTTCGAGCCCCTCGCGTGAGCGAGATTAATGGGCACTTCAAATGGTCTGAACGGGTCCGGGGAGGGCCGGGAGTCCTCTACTGGGAGGACTCCCGGCCGGCCCGTCAGACCTCTTCGACGCTGCTCGGCTCGCGCCGGGACAGGTCGATACCGAGTTCCTCCGCTGCGCGGAAGACGTCCTCGTCCGTGTCACGCATCTCGATGGACATGCCGTCCGAGGACAGCACCTCCACGTTGAGGCAGAGCGACTGCATTTCCTTGATGAGCACCTTGAAGGACTCGGGAATGCCGGGCTCCGGGATGTTCTCGCCCTTGACGATGGCCTCGTAGACTTTCACGCGGCCGGTCACGTCATCGGACTTGATCGTCAGCAGCTCCTGGAGGGCGTAAGCGGCGCCATAAGCCTCCAGCGCCCACACCTCCATCTCACCGAAGCGCTGACCACCGAACTGCGCCTTACCACCCAGCGGCTGCTGGGTGATCATCGAGTACGGGCCGGTCGAACGCGCGTGGAGCTTGTCGTCGACCAGGTGGTGGAGCTTGAGGATGTACATGTAGCCGACCGAGACCGGCTCAGGGAACGGCTCGCCGGAGCGGCCGTCGAACAGGTTGGCCTTGCCCGAGGGCTGGACCAGCCGGTCGCCGTCGCGGTTGGGGATCGTGGCCTCGAAGAGACCGGTGATCTCGTCCTCGCGCGCACCGTCGAACACCGGGGTGGCGACGTTGGTGCCGGGCTCGACGCGGTCGGCGCCGATGACCTGCAGGCGCTGCGCCCACTCGTCACCCAGTCCGGAGACGTCCCAGCCGCGGCTGGCGAGCCAGCCGAGGTGGATCTCCAGGACCTGTCCCGGGTTCATTCGGGACGGCACACCCAGGGGGTTGAGGATGATGTCGACCGGGGTGCCGTCCTCCAGGAACGGCATGTCCTCGATCGGCAGGATCTTCGAGATGACGCCCTTGTTGCCGTGACGGCCGGCGAGCTTGTCACCGTCGGTGATCTTGCGCTTCTGCGCCACGTAGACACGAACCAGCTGGTTCACGCCCGGCGGCAGCTCGTCGCCCTCTTCGCGGTCGAAGACGCGGACGCCGATGATCTTGCCGATCTCACCGTGCGGCACCTTCAGCGAGGTGTCGCGCACTTCGCGCGCCTTCTCGCCGAAGATCGCGCGGAGCAGGCGCTCCTCCGGCGTCAGCTCGGTCTCGCCCTTGGGCGTGACCTTGCCGACGAGGATGTCTCCGGCCGTGACCTCGGCACCGATACGGATGATGCCGCGCTCGTCGAGGTCCGCGAGGACCTCTTCGGAGACGTTCGGGATGTCCCGGGTGATCTCCTCCGGGCCGAGCTTGGTGTCACGGGCGTCGACCTCGTGCTCCTCGATGTGGATCGAGGAGAGGACGTCGTCCTGCACGAGGCGCTGCGACAGGATGATCGCGTCCTCGTAGTTGTGACCCTCCCACGGCATGAAGGCGACGAGGAGGTTCTTGCCGAGCGCCATCTCACCCTGCTGGGTGGCGGGACCGTCGGCGAGGACCTGGCCTTCGATGACCCGGGAACCCTCGTTGACGACAACCTTCTGGTTGACCGAGGTGCCCTGGTTGGAGCGGGAGAACTTGGCGATCCGGTACGTGGTGTACGTGCCGTCGTCGTTGGCGACGGTGACGTAGTCCGCGGAAACCTCCTGGACCACACCCGCCTTCTCCGCCTTGACCACGTCACCGGCGTCGACCGCACAGCGGTACTCCATGCCGGTGCCGACGAGCGGAGCCTCGGACGTGATCAGCGGCACGGCCTGACGCATCATGTTCGCGCCCATGAGCGCGCGGTTTGCGTCGTCGTGCTCGAGGAACGGGATCATCGCGGTCGCGACCGACACCATCTGGCGCGGCGAGACGTCCATGTAGTCGACGTCGTCGCCCGGGATGTAGTCGATCTCGCCGCCACGGCGGCGGACCAGGACGCGCGACTCGGTGAAGCGCATGTCCTCACCGAGGGTCGCGTTCGCCTGGGCGATCACGAAGCGGTCTTCCTCGTCGGCCGTCAGGTAGTCGACCTCGTCGGTGACGACACCTTCGGTGACGCGGCGGTACGGGGTCTCGACAAAGCCGAAGGCGTTGACGCGGCCGTACGAAGCCAGCGAACCGATCAGACCAATGTTCGGGCCTTCAGGCGTCTCAATCGGGCACATACGGCCGTAGTGGGACGGGTGCACGTCACGGACCTCGAAGCCGGCCCGCTCACGGGAGAGACCACCCGGGCCAAGCGCCGACAGACGGCGCTTGTGGGTGAGACCCGACAGCGGGTTGTTCTGGTCCATGAACTGCGACAGCTGGCTGGTGCCGAAGAACTCCTTGATGGAGGCGACGACCGGCCGGATGTTGATCAGGGTCTGCGGCGTGATCGCCTCGACGTCCTGAGTCGTCATGCGCTCACGCACGACGCGCTCCATACGAGCCAGACCCGTGCGGACCTGGTTCTGGATGAGCTCGCCGACGTTGCGCAGACGACGGTTGCCGAAGTGGTCGATGTCGTCGGTCTCGACGACGATGTTCCGACCCGACTCGCCGACCGTCTCGACCTCGCCGGCGTGCAGCCGGACCAGGTACTTGATGGTGGCGATGATGTCCTTGCTGGTGAGGACACCCGCGTTCAGCGGCTCGTCGGCGCCGAGCTTCTTGTTCACCTTGTAGCGGCCGACCTTCGCGAGGTCGTAGCGCTTCGGGTTGAAGTAGAGGTTCTCGAGCAGCGTCTGAGCAGCCTCGCGCGTGGGCGGCTCGCCCGGACGCAGCTTGCGGTAGATGTCGAGCAGTGCGTCGTCCTGGCCCTGGGTGTGGTCCTTCTCCAGGGTGGCGCGCATGGACTCGTACTCGCCGAACTCCTCAAGGATCTGCTCGGTCGTCCAACCGAGAGCCTTCAGGAGAACGGTGACGGACTGCTTGCGCTTGCGGTCGATGCGGACACCGACCATGTCGCGCTTGTCGATCTCCATCTCCAGCCAGGCACCCCGGGACGGGATGATCTTGGCGGAGAAGATGTCCTTGTCGGACGTCTTGTCGATCGACGAGTCGAAGTAGACACCCGGCGAGCGGACCAGCTGCGACACCACGACACGCTCGGTGCCGTTGATGACGAAGGTGCCCTTGTTGGTCATGAGCGGGAAATCGCCCATGAAGACCGTCTGGGACTTGATCTCGCCGGTCTCGTTGTTGGTGAACTCCGCGGTGACGAAGAGCGGGGCGGCGAACGTGAAGTCGCGCTCCTTGCACTCGTCGATGGAGTTCTTCGGCGGCTCGAAACGGTGGTCGCGGAACGTCAGCGACATCGACCCGGAAAAGTCCTCGATCGGGGAGATCTCTTCAAAGATCTCTTCCAGACCGGACTTGGTGGGGACGTCCTGTCCGCTCTCGAGAGCGGCCTCGACGCGACCCTTCCAAGCGGCGTTACCGAGCAGCCAGTCAAAGCTCTCGGTCTGCAGCGCGAGGAGGTTCGGAACCTCGAGGGGCTCCTTGATCTTTGCAAAGGAGATGCGCAGCGGGGCGGTGCTTGCGCCGTTGTTCGTATTGGAGGTCGAGGCGTTGCGCGAGGCGGCCAAGAGGGGGTCCTTCCGAGGGCTCGGACTCACTACGCGCGTACCGGTCCCACATTGGACACAGAGACAGAAAAGCCCAGAACAGGGCAGTTCATTCCTCAGTGCTCAAACAGTGGGCATGCCCCTGGTGACGGGCAGGAGGCAGCTAACAGGCAGCGCAAAGGGTCAGTGTAGCCACTTGGCCCACTGATGTCCAGAGCGGGTTTTTTGGGACCCTCATCGGCCTCTTTGTTCTTCTCAACGCCACTGTCACGACTGCTGTTGCGCCTGCCTGTTGTTCCACGCCACGGGCGAACCCTCGCGCCCTCGGAGCGCACCTCGATACTGCCCTCTTCGCCGTCGATCCATGCCTCGGAGCCGGATCGTTGTGACGACGCGTCCTGAGAATTGCGCGCTGCGTGCCGTTCGTCAAGGCCCCCCGCCCCCTCGGAGGCTTGTCACCCGCCCGGACCGCCTCAGCGGCTGTACAGCGGGCGCTCAGTGGGCCTGTGGGGGCGCACAACGAAGATCACCATACTCGCCGGGGAGCGATGAGCCCAGCCGCCGGAGGAACGCCGAAGGGCGACCACCCCATTGGGTGATCGCCCTTGGCTGTGCCGGCGTTACACGCCTTGCGGCGTTTCTCCGGCAAAAAGAGTCTTAAGACTCAGAAGGTCACTTGACCTCGACGGCCGCACCGGCGCCCTTGAGGGACTCGGCAGCCTTCTCGGCGGCCTCCTTGGTGACCTTCTCGAGGACCGGCTTCGGAGCGCCGTCGACGAGGTCCTTGGCCTCCTTCAGACCCAGCGAGGTGAGCTCACGCACGACCTTGATGACCTGGATCTTCTTGTCGCCGGCACCGGTGAGGATGACGTCGAACTCGTCCTGCTCCTCAGCGGCCTCGGCAGCCGGGCCGCCCTGGGCGGGGCCGGCAACGGCGACGGCCGCGGCGGCGGTGACGTCGAACTTCTCCTCGAAGGCCTTCACGAACTCGGAGAGCTCGATGAGGGTGAGCTCCTCGAACTGAGCGAGCAGGTCTTCCTGGCTGAGCTTCGCCATGATGGCGTCCTTCCACTAATTCGGCAGGTGCCGGAGTTAAATGTCGGCGGGCGTACTGTCGGCCCGCTGCGGCCGTCTCCCTACCGGGCTACGACCAATGCGCGAGCCGAGTTACTCGGCACCGCCCTGCTCTTCGAGCTTGACGCGAAGCGCTTCCGCAGTGCGGACGAACTTCGACGGAAGCGCCTGGAAGAGCTGCGCAGCCTGAGTCTGCTTGCCCTTCATGGCACCCGCCAGCTTGGCGAGCAGAACCTCGCGGGACTCGAGGTCCGCGAGCTTCTTGATCTCATCGGCGGTCAGCGCCTTACCGTCAAGGACACCGCCCTTGATGATGAGGTTCGGGTTCTCCTTGGCGAAGTCACGAAGACCCTTCGCCGACTCCACCGGGTCACCGGTGATGAAGGCAACCGCCGTCGGACCAGTGAACTGGTCGTCCAGCGAAGAGATCCCGGCCTCGTTGGCCGCAATCTTGGTCAGCGTGTTCTTCACCACGGCGTACTGGGCGTTCTCACCGAGCGAACGACGCAGCGTCTTGAGCTGCGCAACGGTGAGACCCCGGTACTCGGTCAGCACAGCGGCGTTCGAGCTGCGGAACTGGTCCGCGAGCTCGGCTACCGCGGCAGCCTTGTCGGGCCTTGCCATAGAGCGTCGGCCTCCTTCCGGGTGATGAGGACCGCTCAGAAGGGGCTGGAAATACGAAACGCCCCGGCGCAAGCGCACGGGGCTGAGCTCAACCAGAATGAACCGGGAACTTTCCACGAACACCTGCGCAGGTCGTCCGCGTCTTTCCAGCGGATCCTTCGGCCACCACGTCCTCTTACGAGCACGCGACAACGACCAGCGGTCTTTGGCTTCCTCGGAAGAGTACGCGACGGTGTCGAGGTCAGGCAAATCGGCCGGACGGCCCCCGGACCTGGGGCCGTCCGGCCGCATTCCGTCAGCCCTGCTGCTGCTGCTTCTGCTTCTGCTTCTTCATGAGCTCCTTGAAGTCGAGCGTCTCTCCCGCCGGCGGGGCCTCGGCGGTGACGTCCACGCCGTAGTCCGTGTAGAAGGCGGTGGTGTTGAACGGGCCGTTCTTCGTCGCGGAGCGCTCGGCCTTCTTCACCAGGAGGTCCTCCTTGTCGACCCAGATGTCGACGGTGCTGGTGGTGATGCCCGCCTGCTCCAGCTGGCTCTTGAGGCCCGCGAGGGTCTTCGCGTCGAGCCCCGAGTTGGCCTCGGCCATCTTCTGGACGTCGAGGGTGCCCGTGTAGTGCGTGGCCCGCACACCGCGGACGTCCTCCTTGCCGACCTCCTTGACCTGCCCGGAGGCCAGCAGCTGCTTCACGCCCTGCTCCGGGGTGGAGTTCTGCATCTGGTCCTTCAGCAGAGCGCCGCTGGGGCCCATCAGCTTGACCATGTCGTCGTACGAGTAACGGATCCAGGACTTGCCGCCCAAGTCCTTGGCGAAGGCGGGCCCCATGTCGAGGTAGTACGCGTCGGGGAGGTAGCGGGCCTCCATCTTGCCGTCGCTGCCGGATTTCTTCAGGTTCTCGGCCATCGGGCCGTTGGTGTACCTGAGGTCCATGACTCCGGTGACGCCGTTGTCCCAGCGGATCGCACCCTTGCTCTCGGTGCCCATCGTGCTGCCGACCGACATGGTGCTCTCGACCTTCGCGGACTTCGCGGCGCCGGCCTTCTTCTGGACGGACTGGAGCACGCTGAGGGCGCTGCGGGCGCTGTCCGTGCCGCCACCGGCCTGCTTGCCGCCGCTGCCCGCCTGCCTGCCGCCGCTGCCATCGCTGCCGCCCCCATTGCCTCCACCGTCCCCGTTACCGCCGCCACAGGCGGCCAGGCCGGTCAGCGCGACCACCGTCAGCACGGAGAGACCTGCACGACGTACGAGTGCCCTGTTCATATGTCCTCAATTCGGCGAGAAGGGACTGGAAAGCGAAAAGCCGGGCTGCACCCCTGCGGAGAGGGATGCAACCCGGCTTCGATGCGCGGAACCCGCGGCAGCCTTACGAGTCAGTCGACTCAGACGGCGGCCGGGTCCTCCTCGACGAGGAGGTTGCGGGTGCGGTTGGAGTCCAGCGGGATGCCGGGGCCCATCGTGGTGGCCAGCGTGGCCTTCTTGATGTAGCGGCCCTTGGCGGCGGACGGCTTCAGACGGAGGATCTCCTCCAGCGCCGCTGCGTAGTTCTCCACCAGCTTGGTCTCGTCGAAGGAGACCTTGCCGATGATGAAGTGCAGGTTCGAGTGCTTGTCGACGCGGAACTCGATCTTGCCGCCCTTGATGTCCGTGACAGCCTTCGCCACGTCCGGGGTGACCGTTCCGGTCTTCGGGTTCGGCATCAGACCACGCGGACCGAGCACGCGGCCGAGGCGGCCGACCTTGCCCATGAGGTCCGGGGTGGCGACGACGGCGTCGAAGTCCAGGCGGCCCTTGGCCACCTCGTCGATCAGTTCGTCGGAGCCGACGATGTCGGCGCCAGCGGCTTCCGCGGCCGCAGCACGGTCACCGGTCGCGAAGACCAGGACCCGGGCGGTCTTGCCGGTGCCGTGCGGAAGGTTGACGGTGCCGCGGACCATCTGGTCGGCCTTGCGCGGGTCGACACCCAGACGCATGGCGACCTCGACGGTGCCGTCGAACTTGACCGAGCTGGTGTCCTTGGCGATACGGACGGCCTCGAGGGGGGCGTACAGACGCTCCGAGTCGATCTTGGCGTCCGCAGCGCGGAGAGACTTGCTGCGCTTCACTGCTGCTCCTGTGTCAGGTATTCACCATGCGGCTTCCGCCGCGTGGCATGTGTGGAGTCGTGGTGCGGGCCGGCGCGTGGCCCTACCACTGGTCGTACGAGGGGGCTGTCAGCCCTCGACCGTGATGCCCATGGAACGGGCGGTGCCGGCAATGATCTTGTCGGCGGCGTCAAGGTCGTTGGCGTTCAGGTCGGGGAGCTTGACCGTCGAGATCTCGCGCACCTGAGCGGCGGTGAGCTTCGCGACCTTGGTCTTGTGGGGCTCGCCCGATCCCTTGTCCACACCTGCGGCCTTGAGGATCAGCTTGGCGGCCGGCGGGGTCTTCGTCACGAAGGTGAAGGAGCGGTCTTCGTAGACCGTGATCTCCACCGGCACGACCATGCCACGCTGCGACTCGGTCGCGGCGTTGTAGGCCTTGCAGAACTCCATGATGTTGACGCCGTGCTGACCGAGCGCCGGGCCGACCGGCGGGGCCGGGTTGGCGGCGCCCGCGTTGATCTGGAGCTTGATAAGCCCCGTGACCTTCTTCTTCTTGGGAGGCATTGCTCTCTCCGGGTCCTAGTGAGAGTTTCGGCCATCCATCCGATCATCCGGATGGAGGCATACCGCACAACGATAACGGGTATAGACGTGCGGCTAAAAACCGAGCAGGTCAGACCGGCTTTGGAAGCCCGATCTGACCTGTTCGGAAGCTCTTGTCAGAAGTGCCCCTGGGAGGGTCAGTTCTTCTGGATCTGGTCGAAGCTGAGCTCGACCGGAGTCTCACGGCCGAAGATCTCGACGAGACCCTTGACCTTCTTCGAGTCGGCGTTGATCTCGTTGATCGTGGCCTGAAGCGTGGCGAACGGACCGTCCGTGACGGTGACCGCGTCGCCGACCTCGAAGTCCAGGACCTCGACGGCGAGCTTACGGGCCGGCGCCGGCTTGCCCTCGGCCTCGGCGGCCTCGCGGGCTGCCTTCTCCTCGGCCTCCGGGGCGAGCATCTTGACGATCTCGTCCAGGGTCAGCGGGTACGGGTCGTAGGCGTTGCCCACGAAGCCGGTGACGCCGGGGGTGTTGCGGACGACGCCCCAGGACTCGTTGGTGAGGTCCATGCGCACCAGGACATAGCCCGGAAGCTTGTTCTGGCGGACGTTCTTGCGCTCGCCGTTCTTGATCTGAACGATTTCTTCTTCCGGCACTTCTGCCTGGTAGATGAACTCTTCGACGTTCAGGGAGACGGCGCGCTGCTCCAGGTTGGCCTTCACGCGCTTCTCGTACCCGGCGTAGGTGTGGATGACGTACCACTCGCCGGGCAGGGTGCGCAGCTCCTCGCGGAGCGCCACGATCGGGTCCACCGGCTCGGCGGGATCGACCTCGGCCGCTGCCTCGTCGGCCTCGACCTCGGCGGCTTCCGCGTCGACCTCGTCGGCCTCCGCAGCATCCTCGGCGGCAGCCTCGTCCTCGTCGGTCTCCGCGACCGCTACGGCCTCGTCCTCGACGTGCATGGCAGCTTCCTCGGCCGGCTCGCCAGCGGCGGCGTCGGCAGCTTCGGCCTGGTCGGGCTCCACAGCGTCCGCCGCCTCAACGATGGCGGTCTCGTCCTCAACGGACTCGAAGGAGCCCGCCGCCGGCTCGCCGGCATCGTTCAGGTTCGGGTCAGACACGGTGGCTGCTTCTTCCTGGATACACAAATGGGTGGAACGCGCGAAAGGGGCGCCCAATGGAGGCGCCCTACGCGAGTAGTGCTTAGCCGAAGACGTACTTCACAGCGGCCGAGAAGCCCTGGTCGATCACAGTCACGACGCCGATCATGATCACGACGAAGACGATGACGACAGTGGTGTACGTCGTCAGCTGACTGCGGGTGGGCCAGACGACCTTGCGCAGCTCCGCGACGATCTGGCGGTAGAACTGCGCGAGGCGGCCGAGCGGGCCCTTTTTGCCCCGCTTGCCGCCCTTTCGCGCCTTCTTCGGCACTTCGTCCTGGGCATCAGGCATGTCGATGGAGCCTACGGCGTCCGTCACGCTACTCACCTGATTCCGGGTCGTGGCCGTGCCGCGCCCGGTGGAGCCGCACGACAATGCAGAGAAGTACGTACATGCGCACACATCCCGGCGAAGGAGTGTGTAGCAGGGCCGGAGGGACTTGAACCCCCAACCGCTGGTTTTGGAGACCAGTGCTCTACCAATTGAGCTACGACCCTTTGTGGTTCCCCCAACCTACCGCATCCGACTGAGTGCACGGAGTGCGCTCGGTGGAGCGGGCTGCTGTGGGCCAACGACAGGTGAGTGTACGTGCTCCGCGGCCCGGCGTCGAACAGAAAGGGCTCCGACGTGCCCCGGACCAGTCTGTGAAACCCCTGTACGGGGGCGGTAGATGGTCTGGGACGATGGGTCGCATGAGCGCTGCTACTCCTCCGACCGAGCGCCGGGTATCCGCCCGCATCGGTGCCATTTCCGAGTCCGCCACCCTTGCCGTGGACGCGAAGGCGAAGGCCCTCAAGGCCGCCGGCCGGCCGGTCATCGGCTTCGGCGCGGGCGAGCCCGACTTCCCGACGCCGGACTACATCGTCCAGGCCGCGATCGAGGCCTGCTCGAACCCGAAGTACCACCGTTACACCCCGGCGGGCGGGCTCCCCGAGCTGAAGAACGCGATCGCCGCGAAGACGCTGCGCGACTCGGGCTACGAGGTCGACGCCTCGCAGGTCCTGGTCACCAACGGCGGCAAGCAGGCCATCTACCAGGCGTTCGCCGCGATCCTCGACCCGGGCGACGAGGTCATCGTCCCGGCTCCGTACTGGACGACCTACCCCGAGTCGATCCGGCTCGCGGGCGGTGTGCCGGTGGAGGTCATGTCCGACGAGACGACCGGTTACCGGGTCTCCGTCGAGCAGCTGGAGGCCGCGCGCACCGAGCGCACCAAGGTCGTCCTCTTCGTCTCGCCGTCGAACCCGACCGGCGCGGTCTACAGCGAGGCCGACGCCGAAGCGATCGGCCGCTGGGCGCACGAGCACGGGCTGTGGGTGCTGACCGACGAGATCTACGAGCACCTGGTCTACGGCGACGCGAAGTTCACCTCGCTGCCGGCGATCGTGCCCGAGCTGCGCGACAAGTGCATCGTGGTCAACGGCGTGGCGAAGACGTACGCGATGACCGGCTGGCGGGTCGGCTGGATCATCGGCCCGAAGGACGTGGTGAAGGCCGCGACGAACCTTCAGTCGCACGCCACGTCCAACGTGAGCAACGTGGCGCAGGTCGCCGCGCTCGCCGCCGTCTCCGGTCCGCTGGACGCGGTCGACGAGATGCGGGTCGCCTTCGACCGGCGCCGCCAGACGATCGTGCGGATGCTCGGCGAGATCGACGGCGTGATCTGCCCGACGCCCGAGGGCGCGTTCTACGTGTACCCGTCGGTGAAGGGGCTGCTCGGCAAGGAGATCCGCGGCAAGCGCCCGCAGACCTCGGTCGAGCTGGCCGCGCTGATCCTGGAGGAGGTGGAGGTCGCGGTCGTTCCGGGCGAGGCCTTCGGGACCCCGGGTTACCTGCGGCTTTCGTACGCGCTGGGTGACGAGGACCTCGTCGAGGGCGTGTCGCGGATGCAGAAGCTGCTTGCGGAGGCGCGCGACTGACGCCGCCCCCACCATGACGGTCCTCCGGCCCTGTGGCCGGAGGACCGTTTCTGCGTTCGGGGGTGCACCCGTTGGGGAAAAGACACTTCCGGGCGCGTCGCACGTACGGCAAGATCCTTGGATGCCCGTCCTTTCAGGGGGGAACCCCCCGAACCCCCCGCGTGTACGTGATCTGACCCTGCTCCCCAAGGCTCATCTGCACCTGCATTTCACCGGGTCGATGCGGCCCTCGACCCTGCTGGAACTGGCCGACCTGCACGGGGTCCATCTGCCCGATGCGCTGACCAGCGGTCAGCCGCCGAAGCTGCGGGCGACCGACGAGCGGGGCTGGTTCCGCTTCCAGCGGCTGTACGACGCGGCGCGGTCGTGTCTGCGTACGCCCGAGGACATCCAGCGGCTGGTGCGCGAGGCCGCCGAGGAGGATGTGCGGGACGGGTCGGGGTGGCTGGAGATCCAGGTCGATCCGACGTCGTACGCACCGCTGCTCGGCGGGCTGATTCCGGCGCTGGAGATCATCCTGGACGCGGTGGACAGCGCGTCGCGGGAGACCGGGCTCGGGATGCGGGTGCTGGTCGCGGCGAACCGGATGAAGCACCCTCTTGATGCGCGGACGCTGGCGCGGCTCGCGGTGCGGTACGCGGACCGCGGGATCGTCGGCTTCGGTCTTTCGAACGACGAACGGCGGGGAATGGCCCGGGACTTCGACCGCGCCTTCTCGATCGCCCGCGAGGGCGGGCTCCTTGCGGCTCCGCACGGCGGTGAGCTGACCGGGCCCGCTTCCGTACGGGACTGCCTGGACGACCTGCACGCTTCGCGGATCGGGCACGGGGTGCGGGCCGCCGAGGACCCGCGGCTGCTCAAGCGGCTCGCGGACCGGGGCATCACCTGCGAGGTGTGCCCCTCGTCGAACGTCGCGCTCGGGGTGTACGAAAAGCCCGAGGACGTGCCGCTGCGCACCCTCTTTGAGGCGGGGGTGCCGATGGCGCTGGGGGCGGACGACCCGCTGCTGTTCGGGTCGCGGCTGGCCGCGCAGTACGAACTGGCGCGGGAGCACCACGGGTTCACCGATGCCGAACTGGCCGAGCTGGCACGGCAGTCGGTGCGCGGGTCGGCCGCGCCCGCAGGCGTACGGGAGGAGCTGCTGAGCGGGATCGACGCGTGGCTGGCGGGGTGAGCACTGCCCGTCGGCGCGCGGCCGGCGGAGTGGGCGTCACCCGCTGATGCCCCCCAGGAGGGTGGCGGCGAGGGCCGCGGCGAAGTCGTCGACGTTCTGCGGGGGCTCCTTGCCGATCCTTCCCTCCGTGTCGTACGCGAAGGAGCGCTGCGCGCAGGCCCCCAGGAGCAGCGAGGCGGCCGCGAAGGTGTCGGCGGTGGGGGCGAGGCGGCCTGCGGCCTGTTCGGTGCGCAGATAGGCGTCCAGGCCCTCGATGGGCATGTGGGGTCCGGTGCCCATGTCCCGCATGGCGGTGTCGTGGCGGGCCTTGAGCCTGGTCTCGGCGTAGAGCGAGGCGGCGATCGGGAAGCTCTCGGCGTAGAAGAGGACGGCCTGGCGGGCGATCTCGGTGAGGTTCTCCCCGACGGAGCGCGCGCCGGGGTCGAGTGCGAGGCGGTGCAGCAGCGGGGTGAGCCTGGGCAGCCGCTCGGTCAGCACCGCGACGAAGAGGTCCTCCTTGCTCGCGAAGTACTTGTAGAGCGCGGCCTCCGAGCAGCCTGCCGCCTTCGCGATCTCCTTGGTGGTGGCGCGGGACAGGCCGAGGGTGCGCATCAGCTCGTGGGCGGCGTCGAGGATGCGTTCGCGGGTGGGCTTGTGCATGGGTGCTCCGGATGCTCCGAGATCAGGGCTTGACGGGTGAGTGAGCATTCACCCACTCTAGGGGTGAGTGAATACTTACCCACCCTGGGAGGGTGTGCGATGAAGGTCACGGTATTCGGTGCCACCGGCGGCATCGGGCAGGAGATCGTCAAGCAGGCGCTGGCCGCGGGGCACGAGGTGACGGCGGTGGTGCGCGACCCGGCGCGGTTCGCGGTGACCGGTGGGCGGCTCACCGTCTTCCGGGCGGACCTGAAGGACCCGGAGGGCCTGCGGAAGGCCGTGGCCGGGCGGGAGGCGGTCCTCTCCGGACTCGGGGCGCGCAGCCGCAAGGACGTGGGCGTGGCGGCGACGCTGACCCGCACGGTGCTGCGCGCGATGGAGGCCGAGGGCACCCGGCGCCTGGTGGTGGTGAGCGCGGCCCCGGTCGGCCCGCCGCCGGAGCGCCAGCCGCTCGTCGACCGGATCGTCGGGCGGGTGATCAGCGCGGTCCTGAAGGGCGTGTACGACGATCTGCGTGTCATGGAGGGCGAGCTGGCCCGCTCCGCGACGGACTGGACGTCGGTGCGGCCGCCGAAGCTGACGGACAAGCCGCTGACCGGGACGTACCGGAAGGTCGTCGGCGGCACCCCGCGCAGCGGCCGGACGATCGCGCGGGCCGACGTGGCCCACGCGATGCTGGCGGTGCTGGACGACCCGGCCGCGGTGAAGCAGGGGGTGGGGGTGGCGTACTGAAGGCCCCGCAGGGAACGGGGAGCTGAAGGGCTTCTAGAGGGAGCAGCCGACCGTCACGGGCTCGTTGACCAGGGTCACGCCGAACGCCTCGCGGACGCCCTCGACGACCTCGCGGGCCAGGGCGAGGAGGTCCTCGGTGGTGGCGTGGCCCCGGTTGGTGAGGGCGAGGGTGTGCTTGGTGGAGATGCGGGCGGGTCCGTCCCCGTACCCCTTGGTGAAGCCCGCGCGGTCGATCAGCCAGGCCGCCGACGTCTTGGTCAGCCCCTCCCCCGCCGGGAAGGCGGGCGGGGCGGTGTCGGGGCCGAGGCGGGTGTGGACGCGCGCGAGGAAGTCCGCGAGTTGGGCCTCGTCGAGGATCGGGTTGGTGAAGAAGGACCCCGCCGACCAGGTGTCGTGGTCCGCCTCGTCCAGGACCATGCCCTTGCCCGCGCGCAGGCCCAGCACGGTCTCGCGCGCGGTGGCGGCGGGGACGCGGTCGCCGGCCGAGACCCCCAGGCTGCGGGCGGTCTCCGGGTACTTGATCGGCGCGGAGAGCCCGCCCGCGTCCTCCAGCTCGAAGCGCACGCGCAGCACCACATAGCGGTGCGGGTCTTCCTTGAAGCGACTGTGGCGGTACGAGAAGGCGCAGTCGGCGTTGGCGAGGGTGACCCGCTCGCCCGTGCGCCGGTCGTACGCGTCGACCTCAGTGACGGTGCTGGAGACGTCCTGGCCGTACGCGCCGACGTTCTGGATGGGCGTCGCACCGGCGGAGCCGGGGATTCCGGCGAGGCACTCGATGCCTGCGAGGCCTGCTTCGACGGTGCGGGCGACGGCGTCGGTCCAGACCTCCCCCGCGGCCAGTTCCAGCTTCGTACCGTCGAGGTGGAAGCCCTTGGTGGCGATGCGCAGGGCGGTTCCGTCGAAGCCCTTGTCACCGATGATCAGGTTGCTGCCGCCGCCGACGATCAGCAGCGGAGTGCCTGCGGCGTCGGCCTCGCGGACGACGGCGATCACCTCGTCGTCGGTGGTGGCCGTGACCAGACGGGCCGCGGGGCCGCCGAGGCGGAAGGTGGTCAGGGGGGCGAGGGGGGCATCGTGGAGTTCCTGCACGGGGTCCAGCGTACGAGAGCGTGGGCGCGGCCCCCGCCGGCCGGACGCGGCCGCGGGGCGCGGGTCGGAGCGGGCTCGTCGTCGCCGCTCCTACGAAGTAAGGGGCGGCCTCCAGGAGACCGCCCCTTACTTTCGACCCTTTCGACCCTTTCGACCTGCCAGCCTGTGTCTCAGCCGAGCCGGACCACCGCGCGGGACATGCCCAGCACCTTCTGGCCGGCGCTCATCGCGACGAGGTCCACCCGGACCCGGTTGTCGTCCAGCAGGACGGCCACCTTGCCGCTCACCTCGATCAGCGCGCCCTCGTCGTCGTTCGGCACGACAACTGGCTTGGTGAAGCGCACCCCGTACTCGACGACGGCGGCCGGGTCGCCGGCCCAGTCGGTGACCACGCGGATCGCCTCGGCCATGGTGAACATGCCGTGCGCGATCACGTCGGGCAGCCCGACCCCGACCGCGAACTTCTCGTTCCAGTGGATCGGATTGAAGTCACCCGAGGCGCCCGCGTAGCGCACCAGTGTGGCGCGACTCACGGGGAAGGACTGCGCGGGCAGCTCGGTGCCGACCTCGACGTCCGCGTACGCGATCTTGGCAGCCATCTCACGCCTCCTCGGCGGCGGCACGCGCCACCAGCTTCGTCCAGGCGGTCACGACGTGCTCACCGCTCTCGTCGTGGACCTCACCACGGATGTCCAGGATGTCGTTGCCCGCCATCGACTTGATCGCCTCGATGGTCGAGGTGACCGACAGCCGGTCGCCCGCCCGCACCGGACGGGAGTAGGCGAACTTCTGGTCCCCGTGCACCACCCGGCTGTAGTCGAGCCCCAGCTGCGGGTCCTCGATCACCAGCCCGGCGGCCTTGAACGTGATCGCGAACACGAAGGTCGGCGGAGCGATCACATCGGGGTGTCCGAGCGCCTTGGCGGCTTCCTGATCGGTGTACGCGGGATTGCTGTCGCCGACGGCCTCGGCGAACTCGCGGATCTTCTCCCGGCCGACCTCGTACGCCGAGGTGGGCGGATAGGACCGCCCCACGAAGGACTGGTCGAGCGCCATGGACTCGTACCTCCTGAGTGAGTTCCGAAAGGGATCTTCGGGGATCTTCGGAAAAGGAAACAGTGCGTGACAAACGACACGAGGCCGCCCCCAGCAATCGGGGACGGCCTCGTGTACGAGCCTGTGCTTAGCGCGTTTCGCGGTGCGCCGTGTGCGAGTTGCAGCGCGGGCAGTGCTTCTTCATCTCCATGCGGTCCGGGTTGTTACGCCGGTTCTTCTTGGTGATGTAGTTCCGCTCCTTGCACTCCACGCAGGCCAGCGTGATCTTCGGGCGGACGTCGGTGGCAGCCACGTGAGTGCTCCTTGGACGGACGGATGTACGGATGAACGCAAAAAAGAGTAGCCGATCGGAGGACCGACCCTGCAATCGGCTACTACCCGTAGCGGTGACCGGACTTGAACCGGTGACACAGCGATTATGAGCCGCTTGCTCTACCGACTGAGCTACACCGCTTTGATGCCTGGATCACCTCCCCCGAGGGGGAGGATCTCCGAACACCAGAGCCCCAATGCGGAATCGAACCGCAGACCTTCTCCTTACCATGGAGACGCTCTACCGACTGAGCTATTGGGGCGAGCGATGAAGACATTACACGGGTGTGCGCCGATCCCCCAAATCCATATCCGGGCCCCTCCGAGACCCCCTCCAGGACCCGCTCCCACCACCTGTCACGTAGGCCACCGGAGGTCACTCCGGTACGACTATTCCGCTCTTCCCCGAAGCCGTGAACAGGGGCCCCTAGGCTCGATCGGACGCCGCGTGATCTTGGGTGCGGGACACTCCCCCGCCGCGCCCCTCTCCGCCCGAGCCCGCCAGGAGCGCGATGTCCGACAGTCAGCCGCAGCCGCCTCGCCACCGGGGGAACCCCTGCAGCTCCGGCGGCCCCGCCGCCGACGGTGCCGCCGCCACTTTGCTGTTGAGCGGCGCCCGCCTCACCGACGGCCGCACGGTCGACGTACGGCTCAGCGAGGGGCGCATCGAGGCGGTCGGGACGGCGGGGAGCCTTCCGGCGCACACCGCCTCCCGCGAGGACCTCTCCGGCTTCCTGCTGCTGCCCGCCCCCGCCGAGCCCCACGCGCACAGCGACACCGCGCTGACGGCCGACGCGGGCGGGCCCGTCTCGTACGCGGCCCAGGACGTCCAGCGGCGGACCACGGAGGCGGCGCTGCTGCAGCTCGGGCACGGCGCGACGGCGCTGCGCTCGCACGTGCGGATCGGGGACGTGCACGGGCTCGGCCCGATGAAGGCGGTCCTCCAGTCGCGGCGGTCGCTGCGCGGGCTCGTCGACCTGTCGGCGGTGGCCGTGCCTCGGCTGCTGACCGGAGTGGCCGGGGCGGACGGCCTGGCGATGCTGCGGGACGCGGTGAAGATGGGCGCCGCCGTGGTGGGCGGCTGCCCGGACCTGGACCCTGATCCGGCCGGCTACGTGGAGCGGGTGCTCGAAGTGGCCGCCGAGCACGGCTGCCCGGTCGACCTGCACACGGACGGTGACGACCCGGCACGGCTGGCTCGGCTCGCGGCGATGGCCGGCGGGCTGCGCCCGGGGGTCGCGATCGGTCCGTGCGGTGGGCTCTCGCGGCTGCCTCTTGAGGTGGCGACGCGGGCCGCCGACCAGCTCGCGGCGGCCGGGGTGAGCGTGGTGTGCCAGCCGCAGGGCGGGTGCGGCGGGGTGGACCAGCGGGGAGTGGCACCGGTACGGCTGCTGAGGGCGGCCGGTGTGCGGCTCGCGGCGGGCAGCGGGGCGCTGCGGGACCTGGCCAACCCGGTCGGGCGCGGGGACCCTCTTGAGGCGGCGTACCTGCTTGCCTCGCAGAGCGGGATGCGCCCGCAGGACGCGTACGACACGGTGGCGACGGCGGCGCGCGAGGCGATGGGACTGCCCGAGGTGCGGCTGGAGGCGGGGTTCCCGGCGGAGCTGGTGGCGGTCCGCGGCGAGCGGCTGTCGGGCGTGCTGTCGCTGGCGTACAGCCGGATCGTGGTGCACCGGGGGCGGGTGGTGGCGCGGACCAGCGCGGTGCGCGAGTACTGCGACATGGTGACGGCCGCGGAGCTCGAACTGCCGCGCCAGGGACGGGCGGGGACGGGAGCGGGGGCGTGAGGGGCGCCGGGGCGGGGTGCTGGGCGCCGTCGGGGCGGGGCACTGTCCGCGATTCCGGGGCGAGGCCCTGAGAGGGCCTGAGCGGGGCACTGAGTGCCGTCGAGCAGTGTGCTGGGCGCAGGCGAGCAGGGCTCTGGGCGCGGGCGAGCAGGGCACTGAGCGCCGTCGGCCGGGTGACCGTACAGCCGCTCGGAGGGTGGTGCGGGCGGCACTCTGAGCGGGGGCGGCCCGGTGGGCGTACGGTCGGAAACATGCGCACTGTCATCGCTGGTGGACACGGTCAGATCGCGCTGCGGCTGGAGCGTTTGCTCGCCGCACGCGGAGGTGAGGTCGCGGGCATCGTCCGTGACCCGAAGCAGAGCGACGACCTGCGGGCGGCGGGCGCCGAACCGGTCGTGCTCGACCTGGAGTCGGCGTCGGTCGAGGAGGTCGCCGCCGCCCTTGAGGGCGCCACCGCGGCCGTCTTCGCGGCCGGCGCGGGTCCGGGCAGCGGGGTCGCCCGCAAGGGCACCGTGGACCGCGACGCGGCCGTGCTGTTCGCGGACGCCGCCGAGCGGGCGGGCGTCCGCCGCTATGTGGTGGTGTCCTCGATGGGCGCCGACCCGGCGCACCCGGGCGACGAGATCTTCGACGCGTACCTGCGGGCCAAGGGGGCCGCGGACGCGGACGTACGGGCCAGGGACGGCCTGGACTGGACGGTCCTGCGGCCCGGACAGCTGACGAACGACGCGGGGACCGGGCTGGTGACGCTGGGCGCTTCCACGGGGCGCGGGCCGGTGACGCGGGACGACGTGGCGGCGGTGCTGGCGGACCTGCTGGAGACGCCGTCGACGGCGGGGCTGACGCTGGAGCTCATCGGGGGAAGCGTGCCGGTGTCGGTCGCGGTGAAGGACGTGGCCGGTAACTGAACGGCGGGAACGGCCGGGGAGGGAACTGCGCGGCGGGACCGATGAGTTCGGTGCCGCCGCGCGGTCGTCACCGTGCCGGATCCGAGCCTGAGCGAAGGAGTCACATGCACACGGAACCTGTGGTCGTGGAGCGGGACGAGCAGCCCTATGTGGCGTTCCGGGGGCGGGTTCGCATGGACAGTTTCCATCTGATCGCCGACCGGTTCCTGGAGCTCTTCGGCTGGCTCGCGGCGCGGGGAACGGAACCGCTCGGCGGACCGTTCTTCCGGTACAACCTGATCGGCGCGCAGGGGGAGTTGGAAGTCGAGGCGGGTGTTCCGGTTGCGGTGTCGCTCAAGCCGGAGGGCGACGTGCTGTCGGGCCTGCTGCCCGCGGGAAAGTACGCGACGGTGACGCATTTCGGCCACCCGGACGAGCTGATCGGCGTCACGGCGGAGCTGCTCGCCTGGGCCGAAGGGCGGGGCCTTGAATGGGACATGACGGCGACGGAGGACGGTGAGCGCTGGGTCGGCCGACTGGAGACGTACAAGACGGATCCGCGCGTGGAGCCGGACCTGAACAAGTGGGAGACGGAGCTGGCTTTCCGCCTGGCGTCCGGGTAGTGGCCGATTGAGGGATCCGGGCACTGGCCGGCCGGGAAAACCCGAAGGCCCCTGCTCCGCGTTTCCGCAGATCAGGGGCCTTCTTTTGTGGCGGCGCCAGGATTCGAACCTGGGTAGGCTAAGCCGACGGATTTACAGTCCGTTCCCATTGGCCACTCGGGCACACCGCCATGGGATGTCACCGTGGATTTTCGCCTCGCGGCGCTTTTCCCTGGGGACGACGTAAACGATACCTGATGACCAGGGGTGCTCCGCCACTCGATTGATCAGCGCCCGCCGTCCGTACGGGTGGCTAGGCTTTGTGCCGTACTCCGGGCCTTGCGCCCGGGGCTTGCACGCCGTACCCGTCACCCACATCAAGGAGCCACAGGACATGGCCGACTCCAGTTTCGACATCGTCTCGAAGGTCGAGCGGCAGGAGGTCGACAACGCCCTCAACCAGGCCGCGAAGGAGATCTCGCAGCGCTACGACTTCAAGAACGTCGGTGCCTCGATCTCGTGGTCCGGCGAGAAGATCCTGATGGAGGCGAACTCCGAGGAGCGCGTCAAGGCGATCCTCGACGTCTTCGAGACCAAGCTGGTCAAGCGCGGGATCTCGCTGAAGGTGCTGGACGCGGGCGAGCCCCAGCTGTCCGGCAAGGAGTACAAGATCTTCTCGTCCATCGAGGAGGGCATCTCCCAGGACAACGCGAAGAAGGTCGCCAAGATCATCCGCGACGAGGGGCCCAAGGGCGTCAAGGCGCAGGTGCAGGGCGACGAACTGCGGGTCAGCTCGAAGAGCCGCGACGACCTGCAGACCGTGCAGACGCTGCTCAAGGGCAAGGACTTCGAGTTCGCGATCCAGTTTGTGAACTACCGCTGAGGCGCTGTCGCCGGCAGCTGATGCGGTAGGCGGTCTCCGAACGGGGGCGGTGGGTGGCTTCGGGCCGGCTCCCGCCCCCTTCGCGTGCTTGCCCTTCGCGTACGTCCCCTTCCGTAGAGCCGTTTTTCGGAGGGCCGTTTCCGGATGGCCGTCTCCGGAGGGCCGTCTCCGCTGCGAGTGCCATGTCCGAATTCCGCCAGATCCGGTGCGGCCCGGGGCGCAGAATCGGAGGTGTGGAGCGTGGTGAGCACTGCGCGGAGAGGATGGGGTCATGACCGTTTTCGCGACCCTCGACAGCCCGTTGGGCGAGTTGCTGCTGGTGGGCGAGGAGTCCCGGACCGCGCCCGGCGGGATCGCGCTGGTGTCGCTGTCGGTGCCGGGGCAGAAGGGCGGGGCCGTCGTCCGGGAGGAGTGGCGGCACGCGCCGGAGCTGTTCGGCGCGGTGGCGGCGCAGCTGAAGGCGTACTTCGCCGGGGAGCTGACGCGGTTCGAGGTCACGTACGCGGACGGGGTGGGGACGGAGTTCCAGCGCCGCGTGTGGAGCGCGGTGGACGGCATTCCGTACGGGGAGACGACGTCGTACGGGAAGCTCGCCGAGTCGATCGGGGCGTCGCGGGCGGCGGTCCGGGCGGTCGGCACCGCGATCGGGCGCAATCCGCTGCTGGTGGTGCGGCCGTGCCACCGGGTCGTAGGGGCGGACGGTTCGCTGACGGGGTATGCGGGCGGGCTGGAGCGGAAGCAGCTGCTGCTGGACCTGGAATGCGGCCCGTTGGCGTGAGGGAGGTGGCGCCGTGACCGGATTGTTCGAGCTTCCCCGGGCGGAGGTGGCGCCGGGCGCGGTGCACGTACCGGGGTGGCTGTCGCTGGAGGAGCAGCGGGAGTTGGTCGTGGCGTGCCGTGCGTGGGCGCGCGGGCCGGTGCCGCTGCGGCACACGCGGCTGCCCGGTGGCGGGGTCATGTCGGTGCGCTCGGTGGGCCTGGGCTGGCACTGGGAGCCGTACCGCTATACGCGCACGGCGGGCGGTGCGGGTGGCGTGCGGGTGGCCGAATTCCCGGGCTGGCTCGGCGATTTGGGCCGTCGTGCGCTGGTCGACGCGTACGAGGACCAGAGCGCGGGCGACGGGTACGCGCCGGACGCCGGGCTGATCAACTTCTATGACGGCGACGCCCGGATGGGCATGCACCAGGACCGTGAGGAACGGTCGTCGGCGCCGGTGGTGTCGCTGAGCATCGGCGACAACTGCGTGTTCCGCTTCGGGAACACGCAGGGGCGTGGCCGGCCCTACACGGATGTGGAGTTGGGGTCGGGGGATCTCTTCGTCTTCGGCGGGGAGTCGCGGTTCGCGTACCACGGGGTGCCGAAGGTGCGGCCCGGCACGGGCGATCCGGCGACCGGACTGGCCGCCGGACGGCTGAACATCACGCTGCGGGTGACGGGGCTCGGTTGAGGCGGGGTCGGTCCCGCGTGGGGCCCGCGTCGGCTTTCGCTAGTGGCGCGAGCGTGAGTGGCCGAAGAGGACCCGGTACGCGACGAGCAGGACGAGCGAGCCGCCGATGGCCGCGAGCCAGGTCGGGCCGTCGAAGAACTGGTTGGTGATCTCGCGGTCCAGGAAGCGCGTCGAGATCCAGCCACCGGTGAAGGCGCCGGCGATGCCGATCAGGGTGGTGCCGATCAACCCGCCCGGGTCGCGTCCCGGCAGCAGGACCTTGGCTATGACTCCGGCGATCAGGCCGAGGACGATCCATCCGATGATGCTCATGAGGGTCCCCCCGTGGGTGCGTGCGTACGTGTGCGTGGCGCTTGTGGTCTGTTCTACGTACGGGAAGACGCACTCGGGGCGGCAGAGGTTGCGCAGGTCAGCGGGCGGCGAAGGGCTGGTCCGTGGGAACGATCTCCTTGCCGAGCGGCAGCAGGGACACCGGAATCAGCTTGAAGTTCGCGATGCCGAACGGAATTCCGATGATGGTGATGCACAGGGCGATGCCCGTGACGATGTGGCCGAGGGCGAGCCACCAGCCGGCGAGGATCAGCCACAGGACGTTGCCGACGCAGGACGGGGCGCCCGCGTCGCGGCGGTCGACGACGGTCTGGCCGAAGGGCCACAGGGCGTACAGGCCAATGCGGAACGAGGCCAGGCCGAACGGGATGCCGATGATCGTGATGCAGAGGATGAGGCCCGCGAGCAGGTAGCCCAGGAAGAGCCAGAAGCCGCTCAGGACCAGCCATATGAGATTGAGGATTGTCTTCACGGGCGGTGTCCTGCCATCTGTTCGAGTCGGGCGATACGTTCCGCCATGGGCGGGTGGGTCGAGAACAGCTTCGCGGTGCCGTCGCCGGGGCGGAAGGGGTTCGCGATCATCATGTGGCTCGCGGTCTCGATCCGGGGCTCGGGGGGCAGCGGGAGCCGCTTCGTACCCGCGTCGAGTTTGCGCAGTGCGCTGGCCAGGGCCAGGGGGTCGCCGGTGAGCTGGGCGCCGGACGCGTCCGCCTCGTACTCGCGGGAGCGGCTGACGGCGAGCTGGATGACGGAGGCCGCGAGCGGGCCCAGGATCATGATCAGCAGCATGCCGAAGATGCCGGGGCCCTCGTCGTCGTTGGATCTGCCGATGGGTATCAGCCAGGCGAAGTTGACCAGGAACATCACGACGGAGGCGAGGGCTCCGGCGACGGACGAGATCAGGATGTCGCGGTTGTAGACGTGGCTGAGCTCATGACCGATGACGCCACGGAGCTCGCGCGCGTCGAGGATCTGGAGGATCCCCTCGGTGCAGCAGACCGCCGCGTTGCGCGGGTTGCGGCCGGTGGCGAAGGCGTTGGGCGCCTGGGTGGGTGAGATGTAGAGGCGGGGCATGGGCTGGCGCGCGGCCGTGGAGAGCTCGCGGACCATGCGGTAGAGCTCGGGGGCCTCGAACTCGCTGACCGGCCGGGCGCGCATGGCGCGCAGGGCCAGCTTGTCGCTGTTCCAGTACGCGTACGCGTTCGTACCGAGCGCCACGAGGAGCGCGACGATCAGTCCCGTACGGCCGAAGAAGCCGCCGATGACGAGGATCAGTGCGGACAGTCCCCCGAGGAGTACGGCGGTCCTCAGCCCGTTGTGCCGGCGGTGCACGGTGCGCCCTCCAAATGGTGCGGCAGGGGAACTCCTGGCTCGGTGGTGCTTCCACGTTCAGTGGACCCTCCCTTACTGGTCAACGCCAGGCGGGGGGAGCTAGTTCCCTTGTGCACCGGGGAGGGCGGTTGGGCCGTCCGGGGTGGGTGTGCGCGATTACTGGAAGAGGTCGCCGGTGGCGAAGCGGAGGATGAGCTGGGGGACGCCGGAGAGGACGACTCCGGCGGTGAACGTCAGGCCGATGGCCGTGGCGAGGGGGGCGGGGGCGGGGACGGGGTGCCTGTTGCGGCGGGGCGCCACCGTGACCTCTTGAGGTGCCGGTGCGCCCTCTTGAGGCGTCGGCGCCGCCTCTTTCGACACCGCCTCTTGAGGTGCTGGTGCGCCCTCCGGTGTACGGAAGAGCAGGGCCGTCCACTGGAGGTAGTAGTAGAGCGCGATCACGACGTTCACGGCCATGACGACGGCGAGCCAGCCGAGGCCCGCGTCGACCGCCGCCGAGAAGACGGTGACCTTGGCGAAGAGGCCGATGATGCCCGGGGGCAGGCCGGCCAGGCAGAGCAGGAAGAAGCCGAGGGCGAGCGCTGCCAGGGGGTTGGTGGCGTACAGGCCGCGGTAGTCGGCGATGCGGTGCTGCGGCTTCGTACGGGCGACGAGTGCGGCGACGGCGAAGGCGCCGAGGTTCACGACGGCGTACATCAGGGCGTACGCGACGGTGGAGCCGATCTGGGTGTCGCTGGAGTACGCGGCGGCGGCGATCGGGACCAGGAGGTAGCCGGCCTGGCCGACGGACGACCAGGCGAGGAGGCGGACGGCGCTGCGCGCGCGCGTGACGGACTGGCGCAGCGCGGCGACGTTGCCGACTGTCATGGTGAGGGCGGCGAGGACGGCGAGCGCGGGACCCCAGACGTCGGCGTACGACGGGAAGGCGACGACGGTGACCAGGATGAGGCCGGAGAAGCCGACGGCCTTGCCGATGACGGACAGGTAGGCGGCAATCGGCAGGGGTGCGCCGACGTAGGTGTCCGGGACCCAGAAGTGGAAGGGCGCGGCGGCCGTCTTGAAGGCGAAGCCGACCAGGGTGAGGGCGACGCCCGCCTTGGCGAGGGTGTCCAGCTGGACGGGGACGTCGTCGAGGCGGGTGGCGATCTCGGTGAGGTGCATCGTGCCCGTCGTCGCGTACACGAAGCTGACGCCGAGGAGCATGACGGCGGTGGCGGTGACGGAGGACAGGAAGAACTTCAGGGCCGCCTCGGAGGACCGCTTGTCGCCGCGGCGCAGGCCGACGAGGGCGAAGGCGGGCAGGGACGCGACTTCGAGGGCGACGACGAGGGTGGCGAGGTCGCGGGAGGCGGGGAGGAGGGCCGCTCCGGCCGCGGAGGACAGCAGCAGGAACCAGTACTCGCCTGCGGGGAGCTTCTTGTCGTCCTTGGCCGCTGTCATGGACAGGAGCGCGGTGAGGAGGGCGCCGCCGAGCACAAGGGCCTGGATGACCAGGGCGAAGTAGTCGGCGGTGTAGCTGCACACAGCCGGGTCGTCGACCAGGCAGAAGGTCTTGCGGTCGCCCTTGCGCAAAGGCAGGAGCGCCGCGAGGGCGACGGCGAGGCCTGCGACGGCGGCGATGCCGAGGAGGTGCTTGCGGCTCTCTCGTACGAACAGGTCGGCGACCAGGATCGCCAGGGCGACGGCCGCGACGACGACGGGCGGGGCGATGGCGAGCCAGTCGACGGACTGGACGAGGCTGGCCGCGCCCTTGGCGCTCTCGGCGGCCATGGGGACGGCGTTCACGACTTGCCTCCTGCGAGGAGCTTCTGGACGGCCGGGTCGGTGAGGCCGAGGAGGACTGCGGGCCAGAGGCCGGCGAGGACGGTGAGGGCGACGAGCGGGGTCCAGGCGGCGAACTCGTAGCCCTGTACGTCGGCGACGGCGCTCTGCTCGGCGTTCTCGCGCCGCTCCCCCATGCAGACGCGGCGTACGACGATCAGCATGTACGCGGCGGTGAGCAGGGTGCCGAAGCCGGCGACCGCCATGAAGGTGAGGAAGGCGGGGCGGCTGAGGCCTTCGGCGGGGTCGAACGCGCCGAACATCGTCAGCATCTCGCCCCAGAAGCCCGCCAGCCCCGGCAGTCCGAGGGAGGCGACGGCGCCGAAGGCGAGGAGGGCGCCGAGGCGGGGGGCGCGGCCGTAGAGGGCGGCGCCGGTGGCACCGGCGAGGGTGTCGAGGTCGGCGGTGCCGTAACGGTCCTTGAGGGCGCCGACCAGGAAGAACAGCAGGCCGGTGATGAGGCCGTGGGCGATGTTGGCGAAGAGCGCGCCGTTGACGCCGGTGGGGGTCATCGAGGCGATGCCCAGGAGCACGAAGCCCATGTGGCCGACGGAGGAGTACGCGATCAGGCGCTTGAGGTCGCCCTTGTTGCCCTTGCGGGCGAGGGAGAGGCAGGCCAGGGATCCGTAGATGATGCCGACGACCGCGAAGGCGGCGAGGTACGGGGCGAAGGTCTGCATGCCGTCGGGGGCGATGGGCAGGGCGATGCGGACGAAGCCGTAGGTGCCCATCTTCAGCAGGACTCCGGCGAGGAGGACCGAGCCGACGGTGGGAGCGGCGGTGTGGGCGTCCGGGAGCCAGCTGTGCAGGGGCCACATCGGGGTCTTCACCGCGAGGCCGATCGCGATCGCCAGAACTGCCGTGACCTGCACGGATGTTGTCAGCCCACGGCCGTTGTCAGTGGCGAGTGCCACCATGTCGAATGTGCCGGATTTCATGCCGATGAGGAGGAGGCCGAGCAGCATCACGACGGAGCCGAGCAGGGTGTAGAGGATGAACTTCCAGGCCGCCTGGGCCTTTTGGGCTCCGCCCCAGCGGGCGATCAGGAAGTACATCGGGATGAGGACCATCTCGAAGGCCAGGAAGAACAGGACCAGGTCGAGGACGGCGAAGGTGGCGAGGGTGCCGGACTCCAGGACGAGGAGGAGGGCGACGAATGCCTTGGGGGACGGGCCCGTTGGCATTGTGAAGTAGCTGTAGAGCGCGCAGAGGAAGGTCAGCAGCGCGGTCAGTACGAGGAGGGGGAGCGAGATGCCGTCGGTGCCGAGATGGATCCGGATGTCGAGCGCCGGGATCCAGCTGATGTCGGTCGTGGCCTGCATCTTCGCGGGGTGGCTGTGGTCGAAGCCGAGCGCGAGGACGATCATCGCGAGGAGGACGATGCCTGTGACGACGACTCCGTGGCGCAGGACGGCCTGGTCGGGGCTGCGGCCCTTCAGTCCGGGCGGTGCCGGGAGGAGGGCTGCGACGGCGCCGATGAGCGGGCCGACGACGATCAATGCGAGAAGGAACTGCATGACGGATGCACTGATATCGATCACGGCTCACGCTCCGGCGGCGACGAGGACGGCGGCGATTGCCAGGACGACGGAGCCTGCGATCAGGGCACCGAGGTAGGTCTGCACGTTGCCGGTCTGGGAGCGGCGGACCGCGAAGCCGAGCCAGCGCGGGAGAGCGCCGGCGGCCCGGACGTACGTGTCGACGACCTCGCGGTCCAGGAAGCGGACCAGTTCGGCGGCTGCCTGGACGGGGCGGACGAACAGGGTGCGGTAGAGGGCGTCCAGGTGGAAGCCGGTGGCCGCGTGACGGTGGAGCGGTCCCAGCAGGAGGCGGCCGGGGTCGCCGGGGTCGGGCGCTGAGGCGATGCTGCCGTAGACCGCTTCGTGGCTGGCGATGGCTTCCTCTTCGGAGGCGGCCGGGTCCGCGTCGGGGTGTGCGGCGACTGCTCCCAGGGGGATGTTGCTGCCCGCCCGGTAGCGGAGGGCGCGCCAGGACGCGTACGTCATGATCCCGCCAACGGCGGCGACACCGGTGCCGAGGACGGCGGTGGTGACGGTCGGGGTCAGGGCGTGGACGTCGAACCAGCCCGCGAGCTTGCCGACGGTCAGGCCGAGGGCGAGCGAGGGGACGGCCAGCACCCACAGGGTGGTGGTCATGGCAAGTGGCTGCTTGCCGTGGTGGGGGGCGGCGGGGCCGTGTCCGCGGAAGGCGAGGAGCCAGAGGCGGGTGGCGTACGCGGCGGTGAGGAGGGCGGTGAGGAGACCGGAGACCAGGACGATCCAGCCCGCGGTGACGGTGCTCGTGACGGAGTCGCCGAGGGCGGTGTGTTCGGCGGCGACCAGGACGGCTTCCTTGGAGAAGAAGCCGGCGAACGGCGGGATGGCGGCGAGCGCGAGGAGCGCGATCGTCATCGTCCAGTAGGCGTCCGGGATGCGCTTGGTGAGGCCGCCCGTGCGGGACATGGCGGCCAGGGAGTTGGTGCCGGCGGCGTGGATGATCACGCCGGCGCCGAGGAAGAGGAGGGCCTTGAAGGCACCGTGCGAGAGGAGGTGGAAGACGGCGGCACCGCGGTCGCCGACCGCGAGGGCGCCGGTCATGTAGCCGAGCTGGCCGATGGTCGAGTAGGCGAGGACCCGCTTGATGTCGTCCTGGGCGAGCGCGGCGAGGGCCGAGCCGACCATCGTGACCGCGGCCATCACGGCGAGGACGGTCATGGCCGCGGCGGAGGCCGCGAAGACGGGGAGGAGGCGGGCCACGAAGTAGACACCGGCGGCGACCATCGTCGCGGCGTGGATGAGCGCGGAGACGGGCGTGGGGCCGGCCATCGCGTCCGGGAGCCAGGTGTGCAGCGGGAACTGCGCGGACTTGCCCGCGACGCCGGCGACGAGCAGGAGCGCGATCAGGGTCGGGTGGTCGAGGCCGCCGGTGGCGACGGCGTCGAGGATGCCGGTAATCCGGAACGTACCGGCGTCGGCGGCGAGTGCGAACAGGCCGAACAGGAAGGGGACGTCGCCGAGTTTGGTGACCAGGAAGGCCTTGAGGGAGGCGGCGCGGGCTTCGGACGTCTCCCAGTAGTGGCCGACGAGGAAGTACGAGCAGATGCCCATGATCTCCCAGCCGACCAGCAGCACCATCAGGTCGCCGGAGTAGACGACGAGCAGCATCGCGGAGGTGAAGAGGGAGACGAGAGCGGCGTACGAGGCGTAGCGCGGGTCGTCGCGCAGGTAGGCCGTCGAGTAGACCTGGACGCAGGTCGCGACGACGGTCACCAGGACGGCGACCAGGGCCGCGAAGCCGTCGATGTGCAGGGCGAGGTCGATGGGGACCGAGCCGGTCGGGGTGAGCCGGGTGGCGGCGTCGATCGGTCTGCCCCCGCCCTGGTGCACGGCGACGGTGATCGCGAGCGCGAGTGCGGCGAGCGTCGGCAGGAGTGCCAGCGGGCGTACGAAGCCGGGGGCCGTGCGGCCGAGGTGCAGGCCGGCGGCGGCGCCCAGGAACGGGAGGAGGGGGACGAGGACGGCGAGGGTCGTGGTGGTCACGCGGCGGCCTCTGTCTTCTGTGCCGGGCCGTCGGCGGGTCCGTCCGCCTGGTCGCCCGCCGGGTCTGTCGGGTCGGCCGGGTCAGTCGTCTCGGCCGTCTCGGCGGTGTCGCGGAGCTTGTCGATGTCCGAGGTGCCGCGGTTGCGGTAGACCATCAGGACGATCGCCAGGCCGATGCCGATTTCGGCGGCGGCGATGGCGATGGTGAAGAGGGTGAGGGCCTGGCCGGTGTGCAGGGTGTCGCGGAGCCAGACGTCGAAGGCGACCAGGTTGAGGTTGACGGCGTTGAGCATCAGCTCGACGGACATCAGGACCAGGATCGCGTTGCGGCGGGCGAGGACTCCGTAGAGGCCGACGCAGAAGAGGAGGGCGGCGAGTACGGCCGGATAGGCGAGGTGCATCAGCGCTGCTCCTTCTTCTTCGGCTCGTTCGGCTTCTTCGGCTCGTTCGGCTTCTTCGGCTCGTTCGGCTTCTTCGGCTCGTTCGGCTTCTTCGGCGCGTTCGGCTCGTTCGGCTCGTTCGGCTTCTTCGGCGCGCTGTCGGAAGCCTCGGCCGTGGCCTCAGCCGCCGCGTCCTCTGCCGCCGTGTTCTTGCGGGAGAGGACGATCGCGCCGACCAGGGCGGCCAGGAGCAGGACCGAGAGTGCTTCGAAGGGGAGCACCCAGTGCTGGAAGAGGATTTCGCCGGACACCTTGGTGGAGCCCTGGACCGGTCCGTCCAGGTCGATCCAGGTGTTGCGGAACGCGTCGGCGACCACCCAGACCAGGGCTGCCGCCGCGGCGACGGCCACCGTGAGGGCTGCCGTGCGGTTGCCCGAGTCGGCGTCCGGGGAGCGGCCGATGGGGGCCCTGGTGAGCATGAGACCGAAGAGGAGGAGGACGACGACGGAGCCGACGTAGATCAGCACCTGGACCCAGGCGATGAACTCGGCGGTCAGGAGCAGGTACTCGACGGCGAGACCGCCGAGGGCGACGACCAGCCAGAGGGCGGCGTGCACCAGCTGCTTGGTGGTGACCGTGACGACGGCCGCGCCGAGGGTGACGACGCCGACCAGGAGGAAGGCGATCTCGACCCCGGTCGGGGAGAGGAAGCCGTGGCTGGCGGCGGAGAGGGTGGTCATCATGCCGACCCTTCCTGCTCTTGCGCTGCTGCCTGCTGGGCCGCTTCGAGTTTGTCGGCGGTCTTGCGGGCCGCCGCGATCTCCTTCGGTTCCTCCGCGCGCGGGTCGAGGGCGGGCGGCTGGGGCACGGTCCACATCCACTCGCGGAGCTTGTCCCGCTCGTGGGTCAGCTCGTGGATGTCGGTCTCCGCGTACTCGAACTCCGGCGACCAGAAGAGTGCGTCGAAGGGGCAGACCTCGATGCAGATCCCGCAGTACATGCAGAGCGAGAAGTCGATCGCGAAGCGGTCGAGGACGTTGCGGCTGCGCTCGCGCCCGCCGGGTGCGGCGGCCGGCACCGTCTCCTTGTGGGAGTCGATGTAGATGCACCAGTCGGGGCACTCGCGGGCGCACAGCATGCAGACCGTGCAGTTCTCCTCGAACAGGCCGATCACGCCGCGCGTACGGGGCGGGAGTTCGGGCTGCTTCTCGGGGTACTGCGCGGTGACGGTCTTCTTCGTCATCGTGCGGAGGGTGACGGCGAGGCCCTTGGCGAGGCCGCTCCCTGGGATGGGGGGTGCCATGACTACTGGATCGCCACCTTCACGATGCCGGTGAGCGCGATCTGCGCGAGTGCGAGCGGGATGAGCAGGGTCCAGGACAGCTTCTGGAGCTGGTCCTCGCGCAGTCGCGGATAGCTGACCCGGAGCCAGATCACGACGAAGGCGAGGACCGCGGTCTTGAGGAGCGTCCAGACCCAGCCGAGTCCTTGGGCGCCCCACGGGCCGTGCCAGCCGCCGAGGAACAGGACGGTGGTCAGGCCGCAGACGACGACGATGCCCGCGTACTCGGCGAGCAGGAACAGCGCGAAGCGCAGGCCCGTGTACTCGGTGTACGCGCCGAAGATGATCTCCGAGTCGGCGATCGGGGCGTCGAACGGCGGGCGTTGCAGCTCCGCGAGGCCGGCCGTGAAGAAGATGAACGCGCCGATGATCTGCCAGGGCAGCCACCACCACTCCCAGGCGTTCAGGATGCCGGGCAGCGAGACCGTGCCGGCCGCCATCGCCACCGAGGCGGCGGCGAGCAGCATGGGAAGTTCGTACGCGAGGAGCTGGGCGGCGGTGCGCAGACCGCCGAGCAGCGAGAATTTGTTCGCCGACGCCCAGCCCGCCATGAGCGAGCCGAGCACTCCGACGCCCATGACCGCGAGCACGTAGAAGATGCCTGCGTCGATCTGTTGGCCGACCGCGGATTCGCTCGGGCCGATCGGAATGACGAGGAGGACCAGGAGGTACGGGAGGAGGGCGACGGCGGGGGCGAGTTGGAAGATCCGGCGGTCGGCGCCCGTCGGAACCACGTCCTCCTTCTGCGCGAACTTCACACCGTCGGCGACGAGCTGGGCCCAGCCGTGGAAGCCGCCCGCGTACATGGGGCCGAGGCGGCCCTGCATGTGGGCCATCACCTTGTGCTCGGTCTGGCCGACCACCAGGGGCAGGACCAGGAAGAGGACGAAGACGAGGACCAGCCGGAGGGCGACGTCGAGTACGTCGTTCACGCGGTATCGCCTCCGGCGGGGTGGGTGGGGTCGTCGGGACCGTCAGGGTCGTGGGGACGGTCCGGTTCGCTCGGCCGGCCCGTGCGGGGCTCGGCTTCCGGCTCGGGCTCCGTCGGCGGTACGGGATCGGCCTCGGGATCGGCCTCGGGCTCGGCCTCGGACTCGTCAAAGGTGGGGCGGGCGTGGTGCCAGGGTGCGTCCGGTACGGGCGTGTCGGGCGCGGCAGAACCGGGCTGCGTACTCGGTGCCGGCCGGCTCGCCGAGCCTTCTGCAGCAGTGCGGTTGCGCCGGGGCGGCCTCGCCGTCGACGCGTGGGAGTCCTCGGCCCCCGAGGCCGGGGCCTCCGGGGTGGTGGCCTCCGGGGTGGTGGCCTCCGGTGCTGCCTGCGATGCGGAGCCCTGGCTCGCGCTGCGGGAGCGGCGGGCAGGGGCGGCCGGTTCAGGTGCGGCCGGTCCAGCCGGTTCCGGTGCGGCCGGTGCGGGTGCAGCCGGGGATTCCGGTGTCGCCGGTGAGTCCGGTGTGCCGGAGGTGGTCACCGGTGCTGCCTGCGATGCCGAGCCCTCGCTCACGCTGCGGCTGCGGCGGGGCGGGCGGTCGGCCGCAGCTGCGGCTCCGGCAGGTGCGGCGCCCCCACCTGCGCGGGCGCCGGCGCCTGCCCTCGCTCCCCGTGCCGGGCGGGCCGGAGCCGCCGGGAGTTGGCCCTTGAGGGGGCCCCATTCGTTGGGGTCGGGGACGCCGGGCGGGAGCATCTGGCGGCGCTTGGGGCCGCCATGCTCGGACTCGCCCGGTTCCTTGGCTCCGGGCCAGGCCTTGGCGACCCGCGCCGCCAGGACGAAGTCCTTGCGCAGGGGGTGGCCCTCGAAGGTGTCCGGAAGGAGGAGGGGCGCGAGGTGCGGGTGGTCGGTGAAGTCGATGCCGAACATCTCGTGCGTCTCGCGCTCGTGCCAGGCCGCTCCCGCGTAGACGTCCACCGCTGTGGGGAGGACCGGGGCGGAGTGCGGCACGGTCGTACGGACCAGGAGGCGGCGGACCGTACGGCCTTCGAGGGAGACGACGTGGGCGGACACGCGGAAGCCCGTGCCCGGCTCGTCGACCGCGCTCAGCCAGTCGAAGTAGGTGCAGGCGAGCTTGTCGCGGGCGATTTCGAGAGCGGAGATCCACGCACCGATGGGCACGTCGACCGTCAGCAGGTCGTACGCCCGCTCGGCCGTGGCCTCCTCGCCGAAGACCTCGGTGACGGTGTCGGGCAGGCTGTCGTACGCGCTCACCGGTCACCAACTCCCGGGGCGGGGAGGGACGAAGGCGCGGGCGGCGGGGTCACCAGATCGCTCTGCAATGCGGTAACGGACGGGCGCGGCGCCGAGTTCCCGTAACGCTCCGCCAGCGACTCGCGAGCGATCTTCTCCTGGAGCTTGAGGATGCCCTGGAGGAGGGCCTCGGGGCGGGGCGGGCAGCCCGGGACGTACACGTCGACCGGGATGATCTGGTCGACGCCCTTGGTGACGGAGTACGAGTCCCAGTACGGGCCGCCGCAGTTGGAGCAGGCGCCGAACGAGATCACGTACTTGGGCTCGGGCATCTGCTCGTAGAGCCGCTTCACGGCCGGTGCCATCTTGTCCGTGACCGTTCCGGACACGACCATCAGGTCGGCCTGGCGCGGGCCGGGCGCGAAGGGGATCACGCCGAGCCGGATGAAGTCGTGACGGGCCATGGAGGCCGCGATGAACTCGATGGCGCAGCAGGCCAGGCCGAAGTTGAAGACCCAGAGGCTGTAGCGGCGGCCCCAGTTCAGGACCACCTTCATCGGCTCGGGCGCGAGGCGGGAGAGGACGCCGAGGCGCTGCGGAGTGGGCAGGTCCACCGGAGCGGTCACCGGCGCGGTCACCGGGGCCGTCTCCGAAGCAGTCTGCGGAGTGGGGGTCACGTCCATTCGAGGACGCCCTTCTTGTATGCGTACAGCAGACCCACGGCCAGGAAGCCGAGGAAGATGAACATCTCGGCCAGCGTCGTGGCGCCGTATCCGGGTGCGGCGAACACCGTCGCCCACGGGAACAGGAAGATCGAGTCGACGGCGAAGATCACGTACAGGAACGCGTAGACGTAGTAGCGAACCTGGGTGTGCGCCCAGCCCTCGCCGACGGGGTCGACTCCGCACTCGTACGTCAGGAGCTTCTCCGGCGTCGGCACCACCGGGCGCAGCAGGCGCCCGGCGCCGAAGGCCACGGCGACGAAGAGCACGCCGACGACGGCGAGCAGGCCGACGACCGAGTAGCTCTGGAAGTAGCTCGCGACCGACACGGTAGGGGCGGAGTGTCCCACCGCCACGGTGTGTTCTGCCGCCAAGAAGTGTTCCGCCGCCAACTCGATCGGCACGGTCGGTTCCGGCACGTCCCGTCCCTCGCTCCCCGGCCTCTCGGCGCCCTGTCGTCCGCCGGTCGGCGGTCGTTGATCCGTACGCACGGGAGTCTAGGGCCTGGGTGGGGTCTCCCCTGTTCGAGCGAAGCCGAGAACTTGGGGAAGACACAGTAGGCAGTCGCGTCGCGTCCACAACCGGTCGTTGGTGGGGTTGTCCCTACCTCCCGCACCCCGCCCACCCCATGGCGTACGGGTGGTGGGACCGGCAGTCTTGACCACATGACCGCAAGCTCCGGTGCGCACTCGCCCGGCTCCGACCTGCTGCCTCCTCCCGTCGCCTTCGCCTATGGCCGTCACACGTGGAAGGAGGTCGTGCATCTGCTGCTCGACCTCCCCGCGGCCCTGCTCGGGTTCCTGTACGCGGTGATCTCCGTCGTGCTGGGCGCCGGTCTCGCCGTGACCGTGATCGGGCTGCCGCTGCTGGCGGCGGGGCTGATGGGGGCGCGCCGGATCGGCAGCTGGGAGCGGGCACGCGCGCGCGTGCTGCTCGGGGTGCAGGTGGAGGAGCCGAGTCCGCTGCGGGCGGGACGGCGGCAGGACGGCTTCTTCCCGTGGCTGTGGACGACGCTGAAGGATCCGGTGGGCTGGCGTTCGGTGCTGTATTCGGTGATCCGGCTGCCGTGGGGCGTGCTGACGTTCACGCTGACGCTGGTGAGCCTGTTCGTGCTGTGGCCTGTGCTGGGATACCTCGTACGGGGGCTGGCCAACGTGGACCGGGCGATGGTGCGCGGGCTGCTGTCGCCGTCCGGCGAACTGGAGCGCCGTATCGCCGAGCTGGAGTCCGACCGGGGCGTGGTCGTCGACACGGCCGCCGCCGACCTGCGGCGCATCGAACGCGACCTGCACGACGGCGCACAGGCCCGGCTCGTCGCGTTGGCGATGGGGCTCGGGCTGGCGAAGGAGAAGCTGCTCGACGACCCGGAGACCGCCGCGCTGATGGTCGGCGAGGCGCACGGCGAGGTGAAGCTGGCACTGCAGGAGCTGCGCGACCTGGCGCGGGGCATCCATCCCGCGGTGCTGACCGACCGGGGCCTGGACGCGGCGCTGTCGGCGATCGCGTCGCGGTGCACGGTGCCGGTGAAGGTGAACGCCGATCTGGACGAGCGGCCGGCGGAGGCGATCGAGGGCATCGCGTACTTCACGGTCTCCGAGCTGCTGCAGAACGTCAGCAAGCACAGCGGGGCCCGGACGGCGACGGTCGAGGTGTGGCGGTCCGGTGCGAGGCTGCTGATTCAGGTACGGGACGACGGGCGCGGTGGCGCGCGGCTGGACGGCGGCACCGGCATGGCGGGGCTGGCGGACCGACTCGGAGCGGTCGACGGGCTGTTCACGGTGGACTCGCCGCCGGGTGCGGGGACGACGGTGACGGCGGAACTGCCCTGGCGGGAGCGGGCGTCGGCGGGCGGCGGCGCACCGGCGGGGCGTGGCAGGTCTGCGGGAAAGCGCAGTACTGGGGCTGGGGAAAACCCCAGGAAAAGACGGTGAATTACCTCATGGTCCGGGGCTCCCTGCTCCCGCAGTCTTGAACCAACGCACCAGCTGAGCCCCATGGAAGAAACGGACAGGATCATGGCCACGGATTACGCACCTCTCACCCGGGAAAACCGGCCCCGGGGGCACCGCGTCCCGCCGGTGCTGCGCGCACCGTTCGAGGGCCGCGCCTGGCGCGAACTCGGCTATGTGCTGATCGGTCTGCCGATCAGCATCGCGGCCTTCGTTCTCGCGATGCTGACCCTCTCGCTGGGGGCCGGTCTGCTGGTGACCTTCCTCGGCATACCGGTGCTCGCGGCGGGGCTCGCCCTGTTCCGAGGCTTCGGCGTGCTGGAGCGGGCGCGGGCACGGGGCCTGCTCGGGCTGGACGTGCCGGATCCCCGGCCGCTGCGCGCCGCCAAGCCCGGTCTGATGGGCTGGGTCGGGGCGGTCCTCAAGAGCGGGGTGTCCTGGCGTCATCTGCTGTACGGAATCCTGCACATGCCGTGGGCGGTCTTCGCGTTCGGCGTCTCGGTGGTCTTCTGGATGTACGGCCTGATGGCCTTCACGTACCCGCTGTACGGATGGGCCATCACGAGCAACGGCATGCCGGGCATCCAGCTCTTCGGCGGCATGGACAACGAGATCCACCTGGACGCGCCCCTGGAGTCCGCCCTGGCCAGTGCGACCGGTCTGGTCGTGCTGCTGGTCTGCCCGTGGATCACCCGGGCCCTGGTCTCCGTGGACCGGCTGATGGTGGCCACGCTGCTCAGCGCGTCCGCCCTCGACGACCGGGTCACCGAGCTGGAGTCGGACCGGGGCGTGGTCGTCGACACGGCCGCCGCCGACCTGCGGCGCATCGAACGCGATCTGCACGACGGCGCACAGGCCCGGCTTGTCGCCCTGGCCATGGACCTGGGCCTGGCGAAGGAGAAGCTGACCGATGACCCCGAGGCGGCGGCCCGGATGGTGGACGAGGCGCACGGCGAGGTGAAGGTGGCGCTGCAGGAGCTGCGCGATCTGGCCCGCGGTATCCACCCCGCGGTGCTGACCGACCGGGGTCTGGACGCGGCGCTGTCCGCGGTGGCCTCCCGGTGCACGGTGCCGGTGCAGGTCGAGGTGGATCTGCCGGCCCGGCCGGCCGCGGCCATCGAGGGCATCGCGTACTTCACGGTCTCCGAGCTGCTGCAGAACGTCAGCAAGCACGCTCGGGCCACCCGGGCCTCGGTCGAGGTGTGGGAGACCGGCGGGCGGCTGATGCTCCAGGTGACCGACGACGGCCGGGGCGGCGCGAGCACCGGCGGCGGTTCGGGCCTGGCGGGTCTGGCGGAGCGGCTGGACGCGGTGGACGGAATCCTGGTGGTGGACTCCCCCACCGGCGGCCCGACGACGATCACGGCAGAACTGCCCTGGCGCGGCTGAGCACCTGGGCGACGAGCGGCCCCGGCCGGCTGAACGACCGGTCGACGAGCTGGCCCGGGCAGGCGGAACACCGGCCGGCGAGCCGACGGGCCGCTCTGGGGCAGCCGAGTACCGGCCGCCGACGGGCCGCTCTGGGGCAACCGAGTACCGGCCGGAAGAGCGGCCCCGGGGCTGTTCAAAGCACCGGGGCCGCCGAGCTGCCCGGGAGCGGCTGAAAGTGGGCCCGGCGGGCTGCCCGGTGCCGCTGGTCCGTGGCCGGGCGGACCGGCCGGGGCTGCCCCGGTTCAGCTGGTTGCCGGGTCCTGCGGAGCGGCCGGGCTCCGGGGCCCGGCTCCCCTCTTCCCGTCGGCTGGGCGCACCCCGGTCCGGATGCTGGGATGCTGGGGGCAGTTGAGTGCGGTACACAGCCGTACCCGCCAGAACTGGGGGCAGGAAAAGTCGTGGGAGACAGGGTGCGCGTGGTCATCGCCGAGGATTCGGTTCTGCTTCGGGAGGGCCTGACCCGGTTGCTGACCGACCTCGGGCACGACGTGGTCGCGGGCGTCGGGGACGGGGAGGCGCTGGTCAAGATCGTTGGTGAACTGGCCGCGCAGGGGGAACTGCCGGACGTGGTGGTGGCGGACGTACGGATGCCGCCGACCCACACCGACGAGGGGGTGCGGGCCGCGGTGCGGCTGCGCCGGGACCATCCCGGGATAGGGGTGCTGGTGCTGTCCCAGTACGTGGAGGAGCAGTACGCCACCGAGCTGCTGGCCGGGTCCAGTACGGGCGTGGGCTATCTGCTCAAGGACCGGGTGGCGGAGGTCAGGGAGTTCGTGGACGCCGTGGTGCGGGTGGCCAGGGGCGGTACCGCCCTGGACCCCGAGGTGGTGGCCCAGCTGCTCGGCCGCAGCCGCAAGCAGGACGTCCTCGCCGGGCTCACCCCGCGCGAGCGGGAGGTCCTGGGTCTGATGGCCGAGGGCCGGACGAACTCGGCGGTCGCCAAGCAGCTGGTGGTGAGCGACGGTGCGGTCGAGAAGCACGTCAGCAACATCTTCCTGAAGCTGGGTCTTTCGCCGAGCGTCGGTGACCACCGGCGGGTGCTGGCGGTGCTGACCTATCTGAACTCCTGAACGCGTGAACTCCTGAACGCGTGAACTCCTGAACTCATGGGTGTGGGCCAGGACTTCGGGGGCCAGGGCCCCGGTTGCGGACCACGCCCCGGGCCGGGTTTCCGGGCCGCGTTTCCGGGTCGGGGCTCCGGGCCGCCGGAAGCGCGGCTCGGGGTCCCGGGTACTGGATTTCTGATGGGGTGTCAGCTAACAAGGTCGAGCGTGCCTTGATCGGGGCCGTAGGACCAGAACCAAAGGATGAGCACGGAGCGTCTTCAGCACAGGGGCCAGGGGGCGGATCAACCGTGACGAATCACGACAGCCAGGTGTCTGAAAAGCGGTTTCGTCTTTGGGGAGGGCCGGGGCACGCGACCCTTGCGGACGTAGGGTTGCCCCGGGACGACCGGTCGTCCGGCCGTTCCCGAACAGCCGCCTCTGAGGGAGGTCCAGTTCAGTGACCAGCCAGGTCAGTAGCCCGGCCGAACAGGCCGACGGAGCCCATACGGCCCCGGAGAAAGAGGTCCGCCGCCTGGACCGGGTGATCATCCGTTTCGCGGGCGACTCCGGTGACGGCATGCAGCTCACCGGAGACCGGTTCACTTCGGAAACCGCGTCGTTCGGCAACGACCTGTCGACCCTGCCGAACTTCCCGGCCGAGATTCGCGCCCCCGCAGGCACCCTGCCGGGCGTCTCCAGTTTCCAGCTGCATTTCGCGGACCACGACATCCTCACCCCCGGCGACGCCCCGAACGTACTGGTGGCGATGAACCCGGCGGCGCTCAGGGCGAACATCGCCGATGTGCCGCGCGGGGCCGAAATCATCATCAACACCGATGAGTTCACCAAGCGGCCGATGGCCAAGGTGGGGTACGAGACGTCCCCGCTGGAGGACGGTTCGCTGGACGCCTACAGCGTGCACCCGGTGCCGCTGACCACGCTGACCGTGGAGGCGCTCAAGGACTACGGGCTGTCCCGCAAGGACGCCGGCCGGTCCAAGAACATGTTCGCGCTGGGTCTGCTCAGCTGGATGTACCACCGGCCCACCGAGGGCACGGAGGCGTTCCTTCGGCAGAAGTTCGCGAAGAAGCCCGACATCGCCGAGGCCAATGTGGCCGCTTTCCGGGCGGGTTGGAACTTCGGCGAGACGACCGAGGACTTCGCGGTGAGTTACGAGGTGGCCCCGGCCACCGCCGCGTTCCCCCCGGGCACGTACCGGAACATCTCCGGGAACCTGGCTCTCTCGTACGGGCTGGTCGCGGCCGGGCAGCAGGCGGACCTGCCGCTCTACCTGGGCTCGTACCCGATCACCCCGGCGTCCGACATCCTGCACGAGCTCAGCAAGCACAAGAACTTCGGCGTACGGACCTTCCAGGCCGAGGACGAGATCGCGGCGATCGGCGCCGCCCTCGGGGCGGCATTCGGCGGGCAGCTCGCCGTGACCACCACCTCGGGTCCCGGTGTCGCGCTGAAGTCGGAGACGATCGGGCTCGCGGTGAGCCTGGAGCTTCCGCTGCTGATCGTGGCGATCCAGCGCGGCGGCCCGTCCACCGGGCTGCCGACCAAGACCGAGCAGGCGGACCTGCTGCAGGCGATGTACGGGCGCAACGGCGAGGCCCCGGTGCCCGTGGTGGCACCCCGGACACCCGCCGACTGCTTCGACGCGGCAATCGAAGCGGCGAGGATCGCACTGACCTACCGCACCCCGGTCTTCCTGCTGAGCGACGGCTACCTGGCCAACGGTTCGGAGCCATGGCGGGTTCCCGACCTCGACGAACTTCCCGATCTGCGCGTGCAGTTCGCAACCGGACCCAACCACGAGCTGGCGGACGGCACCGAGGTGTTCTGGCCGTACAAGCGCGATCCGGAGACCCTGGCCCGCCCGTGGGCGGTGCCCGGCACGCCGGGTCTGGAGCACCGTATCGGCGGCATCGAGAAGCAGGACGGCACGGGCAACATCTCGTACGACCCGTCCAACCACGACTTCATGGTCCGCACCCGGCAGGCCAAGATCGACGGCATCGCGGTCCCTGACCTGGAGGTCGACGACCCGGACGGCGCCCGCACGCTGGTGCTCGGCTGGGGCTCGACGTACGGGCCGATCACGGCGGCGGTCCGGCGGCTGCGCACCGAAGGCGTGGCCATCGCACAGGCGCATCTGCGCCATCTCAACCCCTTCCCGAGGAATCTCGAAGAGGCGTTGAAGCGTTACGACAAGGTGGTCGTCCCGGAGATGAACCTGGGTCAGCTCGCGACGCTGATCCGGGCGAAGTACCTCGTGGACGCGCTCTCGTACAACCAGGTCAACGGAATGCCGTTCAAGGCCGAGCAGCTGGCCACGGCCCTCAAGGAGGCCATCAATGACTGAGACGGTCACTTCTTCGAGCGACACCTCGCACGCGCCCGCGCACCCGTCGGCGCACCCGCCCGTGCCCTCGCCCGCGCACACCCTGCTGTCCCTCGTGCCCAAGGCCGAAGCGAAGCAGTCCATGAAGGACTTCAAGTCCGACCAGGAAGTGCGCTGGTGCCCCGGCTGCGGCGACTACGCGGTGCTCGCCGCCGTGCAGGGCTTCATGCCGGAGCTGGGGCTGGCGAAGGAGAACATCGTCTTCGTCTCCGGAATCGGCTGCTCCTCCCGCTTCCCGTACTACATGAACACCTACGGGATGCACTCCATCCACGGCCGCGCCCCGGCCATCGCGACCGGGCTCGCCTCCTCCAGGCGGGACCTGAGCGTCTGGGTGGTCACCGGTGACGGCGACGCGCTGTCCATCGGCGGCAACCACCTGATCCATGCACTACGCCGCAATGTGAACCTCAAGATCCTCCTCTTCAACAACCGGATCTACGGGCTCACCAAGGGCCAGTACAGCCCGACGAGCGAGGTCGGCAAGATCACCAAGTCGACGCCGATGGGTTCCCTCGACGCGCCCTTCAACCCGGTTTCCCTGGCCATCGGCGCCGAGGCGTCCTTCGTCGCGCGCACCGTCGACTCCGACCGCAAGCACCTCACCGAGGTCCTGCGCCAGGCCGCCGACCACCCGGGCACGGCGCTCGTCGAGATCTACCAGAACTGCAACATCTTCAACGACGGCGCCTTCGAGGTCCTGAAGGACAAGCAGCAGGCCGAGGAGGCGGTGATCCGCCTCACTCACGGGGAGCAGATCCGCTTCGGGGCGGACGGCGCGAAGGGTGTCGTGCGGGATCCGCTGACCGGCGACCTCAAGGTGGTGGCCGTCACCGACGAGAACCAGTCGCAGATCCTCGTCCACGACGCGCACAGCTCCTCGCCGACCACCGCGTTCGCACTGTCGCGCCTCGCCGACCCGGACACACTGCACCACACCCCGATCGGAGTGTTCCGCTCCGTGGACCGGCCGGTGTACGACACGTTGATGGCCGACCAGCTGGACACCGCGATCGAGCGGGACGGCAAGGGCGATCTGGGTGCGCTGCTGGCGGGCAAGGACACCTGGACCGTCGTCGGCTGAGTTTCTCTTCGACACCTCCGAGAGGGGCGCCCGAGCCGTGCAGGCCGGGCGCCCCTCTCGTGCTTCCGGGCGCGGGCCGGGTGTCATGACCGTATTGCGGAACGGACATGACACGCGGGGCGGGGCGGGCTTACCGTCGAGCGCAACGGGTGTGTGCAGGGTGCATGTTCCGGGCGGGAGGCCAGGCCGGTGTCGGTGTCGATGTCGTTGTCGTTGGAGAGCAAGAAGGATCAGCGGGCGGGATTGCTGTACGGCATCGGGGCGTACGGAATGTGGGGCGTCGTCCCGCTCTTCTGGCCGCTGCTGAAGCCGGCCGGGGCGATCGAGATCCTGGCCCACCGGATGGTGTGGTCGCTGGCCGTGGTGGCCGTCGCGCTGCTGGTGGTACGGCGCTGGGGCTGGGTCCGCGAACTCGTCAGGCAGCCCAAGAAGCTCGGTCTGATAGCCGTCGCCGCGGCCGTCATCACCGTCAACTGGGGCCTGTACATCTGGTCGGTGAACTCCGGCCACGTGGTGGAGGCGTCCCTCGGCTACTTCATCAACCCGCTGGTCACCATCGCCATGGGCGTCCTGCTGCTCGGCGAGCGGATGCGGCCGGTGCAGTGGGCGGCGGTCGGGGTCGGTGCGGCGGCGGTCGTGGTGCTGGCGGTGGGGTACGGGCAGCCGCCGTGGATCTCGCTCGTCCTGGCGTTCTCGTTCGCCACGTACGGGCTGGTGAAGAAGAAGGTCAACCTGGGCGGGCTCGAGTCGCTGGCCGCCGAGACCGCGATCCAGTTCCTGCCCGCGATGGCGTACTTGGTGTGGCTGGGAACGTCCGGCTCCGCCGCGTTCGGCGCGCACGGGACGGGGCATGCGGCGCTGCTCGCGGCGACGGGTGTCGTGACCGCGATACCGCTGGTGTGCTTCGGGGCGGCGGCGATACGGGTGCCGTTGTCGACGCTGGGGCTGCTGCAGTACCTGGCGCCCGTGTTCCAGTTCGTGCTGGGGATCTTGTACTTCCACGAGGCGATGCCGGTGGAAAGGTGGGCCGGGTTCGGGCTGGTGTGGGTGGCGTTGACGTTGCTGACCTGGGATGCGGTGAGGACGGCTCGGGGGGCGGCGGTGGCTCGGGGGGCGGCGGCAGTAGCGGCGGCGGCAGCAGGGGTTGCGATTCCGGTTGCCGAGCCGGAGGCGGTGGCCGGGGCGGAGGGGAAGTAGGGCGGGGGGCGGCCCCGCTGCCCAAGAGGGCTAGCGGGGTAAGGGGCAGGCATTTAGGGGCGCGGGGAACTGCGCGACCAGCCACGATGCACCCGCACGACGACCACCCGCCCCGCAGCCCCCCGTAATTGGCGAGACGGCACGGTTCGGGGCGGGTTAGGGTCGGGGCATGGGTAGGCACTACTTCTTTCTGTGATTCTCCGCGCGGACGCGGCGTGTGTGCGAGTGGCTGAGGCCCCCGCCCCGCCGGACGTTCGCGCGCCCTCAGGTCCGCAGAAGCGTGCAGAACTTCGTACCCAGGGGAATCACCATGCGCCGCACCCACCGCGCCCAGCTCAACCTCCGCAACGTCTCCAAGGCCTTCGGCGACCGTGTCGTCCTCGATCAGGTCTCCCTCTCCCTCCGCCCCGGTGAGAAGGCCGGTGTGGTCGGGGAGAACGGGTCAGGCAAGTCCACCCTGCTGCGGCTGATCGCCGGCACCGAGCAGCCCGACGACGGCGAAGTGACCGTCGTCTTCCCCGGCGGCGTCGGGCACCTCGCGCAGACCCTGGACCTCGCCCCGCACCTCACTGTCCAGGACGCCGTCGACTCCGCGCTCGCCGAGCTGCGCGCGCTGGAGGCCGCGATCCGGGATGCCGAGGCCCTGCTCGGCGATGCCACGCCCGCCGGGCTCGACGCGTACGGCGAGCTGCTCGCCGCGTACCAGGACCGGGGCGGCTACGAGGCCGACGCCCGCGTCGACGCCGCCCTGCACGGGCTCGGGCTCGCGCGGATCACCCGGGACCGCGTCCTCGGCTCGCTCTCCGGCGGCGAACAGTCCCGGCTCGCCCTCGCCTGCGTACTCGCGGCGGCTCCCGAGCTGCTGCTGCTCGACGAGCCGACGAACCACCTCGACCGGCATGCCACCGCCTGGCTTGAGGACCAGCTGCGCGCCCACCGAGGGACCGTCGTCGCCGTCACGCACGACCGCGCTTTCCTGGAGCGGGTGACGGACACCGTCCTGGAGGTGGACCGCGACCTGCGGGCGGTGAGCCGGTACGGCGACGGGTGGGAGGGCTACCGCACCGCGAAGGCCGCCGCCCGGCGCCGGTGGGTACAGGAACACCAGGAATGGGTCGACGAGCTGGCACACACCGAGGCGCTGGTCGAGGCGTCCGGGCAGCGGCTCGCCGCCACCGGCAAGGACCCGGGGCAGGGCTTCGGCAAGCACCGCAGGTCCAGCGAGGCCAAGCTTTCGGGGCGGGTGCGGGCGGCCCGCCAGCGGCTGGAGGTGCTGCGGGCCTCGCCCGTACCGGCTCCGCCCGTACCGCTTCGGTTTCACGTGAAACTGAGCGTGACCGACGGGCAGAGCGAACAGCCGGACGTTCTCGCCGAGTTGAAGGACGTCGCGGTCGGCGGTCGGCTGCACGTACCGGAGTTGAGCATCAAGGCCGGGGAACGGCTGCTGGTCTCCGGTCCGAACGGTGCGGGCAAGTCCACGCTGCTGCGCGTACTGGCCGGTGATCTGGCTCCCGACACCGGCACCGTCGTACGGCCGGAGCGGCTCGGCCATCTCCGGCAGGAGCTGGCCGCGACCACCGACCGGCGAACCCTCCTGGCGGGGTTCGCGGCCGGACGGCCCGGCTTCCCCGAGGAGTACGAGGACGAACTGCTCGGACTCGGGCTGTTCCGGGCGGCCGACCTGGGGGTTCCGGTGGCCGCGCTGTCCATCGGGCAGCGGCGGCGGCTGGAGCTGGCCCGGCTGGTGTCCCGGCCCGCCGACCTCCTCGTGCTCGACGAGCCGACGAACCACATCGCGCTCAGCCTGGTGGAGGAACTGGAGGAGGCCCTCTCCGACTACCCGGGGACGGTGGTGGTCGTCTCGCACGACCGGCGGTTCCGGAGCGGATTCGCGGGGACGAGGCTGGAGTTGGAGGCGGGGCGAGTGGTGGCCACGGGCTGAGACGAGGCCGTCGTGCAGGTGCGGCGTGGGGCGGGCGCGGCCGTCGTGCGGGTGCGGCGTGGGGCGGGCGCGGTCGTCGTGCGGGTGCAACATGAGGCGGGCGTGGGCGTCGTGCGGGTGCAACATGAGGCGGGCGTGGGCGTCGTGCGGGTGCGGCGTGGCTGGTCGCGCCCGCGCGGCGGAGCCGCATATCGATTCAGCCCCGCACCCCTATCGGAGCGTCCGTATAGCGGCCGGTGACCGTCTTTGACGGATCAAGTCCGCTATCCGAACGGCCCTGACCGGATTACGCCCTTGACTGTGAGGCGAACTCTCGCTGAACATCAGGCACGCACAGCGCACGCGTCACTGCTCAAAGCCTGGCGAGTCATACCCGTTCGGCCATTTCCCGCACGTTCCGTCCCGTCCCCGTTCGGAAATCCGGAGCCCCCACATGACGCTTTCCCACCGCAGCAGAACCACCCGGGTCGCGGCCGTCGCCGCTCTCGCCGTGGCCGGACTGCTCGCGACCACCGCCGGTGCCACCGCCGCCGCTCCCGTACGTACGACGGCCGCGGCGGCCGCGCCCGACATACCTCTCGCCAACGTCAAGGCCCACCTCAGCCAGCTCTCCTCCATAGCCGCCGCCAACGGCGGCAACCGGGCGCACGGCCGCCCCGGTTACAAGGCCTCCATCGACTACGTGAAGGCCAAGCTGGACGCGGCCGGGTTCACCACCTCGCTCCAGACCTTCACGGCGAGCGGCGCCACCGGCTACAACCTGATCGCCGACTGGCCGGGCGGCAACCCCGACAAGGTCCTGATGGCGGGCGCACACCTCGACTCCGTGACCTCCGGGGCCGGGATCAACGACAACGGGTCGGGCTCGGCCGCCGTACTGGAGACCGCGCTCGCGGTGTCCAGGGCGCAGCTGAAGCCGGACAAGCACCTGCGGTTCGGCTGGTGGGGCGCGGAGGAGCTGGGGCTGCTCGGCTCCAAGAACTACGTCTCCAAACTGACCGCGACCGACCGTGCGAAGTTCGCCGGCTACCTCAACTTCGACATGATCGGCTCGCCGAACCCCGGCTACTTCGTCTACGACGACGACCCGACCATCGAGAAGACCTTCAAGGACTACTACGCGGGCCTCGGCATACCGACCGAGATCGAGACCGAGGGCGACGGCCGCTCCGACCACGCCCCGTTCAAGAACGTCGGGATACCGGTCGGCGGCCTGTTCTCCGGCGCCGACTACACCAAGACCGCCGCGCAGGCCCAGAAGTGGGGTGGCACCTCCGGTCAGGCCTTCGACCGCTGCTACCACTCGTCGTGCGACAGCCTGACGAACATCAACGACACCGCTCTCGACCGCAACAGCGACGCCGTCGCGTACGCACTGTGGACGCTGTCCGCCGGCGGCACGACTCCCCCGACCGGCACGGACTACGAGAGCACCACCGCCGTCGCGATTCCCGACGCCGGCGCCGCCGTGACCTCGCCGATCACCGTCGCGGGCCGTACGGGCAACGCGCCCGCCGCGCTCAAAGTGTCGGTGAACGCCACGCACACCTGGCGCGGCGACGTCGTCATCGACCTGCTGGCCCCGGACGGAACCGCGTACCGGCTGAAGAACTCCAGCAGCAACGACTCGGCGGACAACATCGTCGAGACGTACACGGTGGATGCGTCGAGCGAGGCCGCGAACGGGGTGTGGAAGCTGCGCGTCCAGGACGTTGCCGCCCAGGACTCCGGCACGCTGAACAGCTGGAAGCTCACGTTCTAGCAGCAGCCGCAGAAGCACCGTCCCGCTGAAGAACCGCTGAAGAACCGCTGAAGACCCTGCCGCCCCCGACACGCGCCGACTACCGCGTCAGGGGCGGCAGTCCAGCGTCCGCAGCACATGGCCTACCAGCTCCGCCATGCGGTCGGGGGTGTACATGGGCTTGCGCAGGACGACCCGGTAGTAGAGCGGGCCGTAGAGCAGCTCCACCGCCAGTTCCAGGTCGGCGTCCTCGGACAGCGCGCCCTGGCGCTGCGCGCTCCTGAGCCGCTCGACCGCGGCGTTGAAGCGCGGGTTGATGAACTTTTCGTGGACCGCCCGGGTGAGCTCCTCGTCGTGGTGCAGCTCGGAGAGGATGCCGATGTACGCGGGGCCGAAGGGCGGCGTCGTGAGCTGTCGCACCGCCCCGGTCATCTGGGTGTACATGTCGGCGACGAGGTCCCCGGTGTCCGGGAACGGCGCGTGGGTGTCGGTCCCCTGCCCGACGGCCTCCATCAGCACGGCACCCTTGGACGTCCACCAGCGGTAGATCGTCTTCTTGCTGACGCCGGCTCGGGCCGCGATCGCTTCCACGGTGACGCCCCCGTACCCCTTTTCGGTGCACAGGCCGATGGCGGCCGCGAGGATCGCCTGCCGGGACTTCTCGCTGCGTCGCTGCGGGTTGGGCGTCGCGCTCACGCGGGGAGTGTAGCCGTCGCCGTTCCTCGCGTGTTGACAGCGGAACGGCAGGCTCCAACAATAGCCACCCGAGGGGGAACGGTCCGTGTCGTGTCGAGTCGCATCGGGGGACGGCTCGACACGACGCAGGCTCAGGGCCGGTCCCGCGCGCCGGAGGGGGATGTGCGGGCCCGGCCCGTACGTCCCCCTTCAGGCATTCAGGCCGTGATGTCCCTCGTGGTGAACCGCGCCCAGGCCGCCGAGCCGAACACCGCCGCGTACACACCCTGCAGGCCGAGGTTCTTCCACAGCTCGTCCCAGTAGACGGGCTCGCGCAGCAGGTCCGCGAAGGACAGCCAGTAGTGCGGGAAGAGATACGGGTGGACCGCGTCGAGCTGCGGAATCGTGTCCAGGATCTGCACGGTGATCAGCAGGCCGACGGTCGCCGCCATCGCCGCGATGCCACTGTGGGTGAGCGTCGAGACGAAGAGGCCGAGGGCCGCGAACCCGACCAATGACGCGGCGACCGCGACGGCGATCGCCCCCACCCGTATCAGCCCGTCACCGAAGCTGATCGGGACGCCGGAGATCGTCATGACCTCCCCGACCGGGAACAGCAGCGCCCCGGCCGCGAGCGCCGACGCCGCCACGACGAGGGTGGCGACCAGGCAGAAGGCGAGCGTGGTCGCGTACTTGGCGAGCAGCAGGCGGGTGCGTCCGGCGGGCGCGACCAGCAGGTAGCGCAGTGTCCCGGCGCTCGCCTCGCCCGCGATCGCGTCGCCCGCGACGACGGCGACGGCCATGGGGAGGAACACCGGGAGGGTGGCGGCGAGTGCCGCGAAGACCAGGAAGAGCCCATTGTTGGTGATCTGGGAGAGGAAGGCGGGGCTGCTGCCGCCACCGTCGATCTCCGACGACCCGTCGCCGGTCTCGATCTTCACGGCGATGCCGATGAGTACGGGTACGCCGGCGAGCACCACCAGCAGCGCGAGCGTGCGCCAGCGCCGGAAGGTGACCGTCAGCTCGGACCTGAGCAGCCCCAGCGTCCAGAGCCGGTGAACGGCCCGCACGGGAACGCTCGAAGGCGCTGCACCCTCAGCCCGTGACACCTCACCCTCCCCCCGCGCCGGAATGTCCCGAACCGCTTCGCCCTCGGCCCGAACCACTTCGTCCTCAGTCCGAACCGCTTCGCCCTCAGCCCGTGACATCGAAGCCCTCCCCCGTCAGCGCCACGAACGCGTCCTCCAGCGAGGCCCGTTCGACCCCGAAGCCGGTGACCCGGACCCCGGCGTGGACCAGCGCCGCGTTGAGGTCGGCGAGGTCCGGGCCCGGAGCGTCCACGGGCGGCGCGCTGCCGGTGACCCGGCCCTCGCCGGCCTCCACGTCGCTGACGCCCTGCTCCTTGAGGACGCGGGCCGCGTCGCCCGGGTCCGGGGTGGTCACGACGAGACGGCCCCGAGCGCCCGCCGCCAGTTCGGCGACCGGGCCCTGGGCGACCAGGCTGCCCCTGGTCATCACCGCCGCGTGCGTGCAGACCTGCTCGATCTCGTCCAGGAGGTGGGAGGAGAGGAAGACCGTGGTGCCGTCGTCCGCCAGCTCCCGCACCAGCGTGCGGATTTCGCGCATCCCCTGCGGATCGAGACCGTTCGTCGGCTCGTCCAGGACGAGCAGTTCTCGGGGCTGCGGAAGCGCCGCCGCAAGGCCCAGCCGCTGCTTCATGCCCAGGGAGTACGCCCGCGCCTTCTTGGCCCCTGCGGGGGCAAGACCGACCCGGTCGAGCGCCGCCGCCACCCGGGCCCGCCGGGTGTGCGGGTCGGCGGTGGGGTCCGCGGCGTCGTACCGCGCGAGGTTGTCGCGGCCGGACAGGAATCCGTACAGCGCGGGGCCCTCGATGAGGGCTCCCACCCGTGGCAGTACGGTCCGGGCGGCGCGCGGCATCGGCTCGCCGAGCACCTGCGCCGAGCCGGAAGTCGGCTCGATCAGGCCCATCAGCATCCGGATGGTGGTCGTCTTCCCCGAGCCGTTGGGCCCGAGGAAGCCGAACACGCTCCCGGCCGGGACGTACAGGTCGAGGCCGTCGACGGCGAGCTGCCCGCCGCGGAACCGCTTGGTGAGCCCGCGCGCGACAATCACAGGCGTCACCGGCGATCTGTCCGCCACGGACGGCTCGTCCCCCATCCGGCCCCCACTCCTCTGCCCGTCGTCCGCTCGTCCTACTTGGCCGAGTCGGCCGCCTTCACCAGTGCGTCCTTGGTGACCGCGCCGACGTACACCTTGCCGTCGTCCGTCATCAGGACGTTGATCAGGCGGGTCGAGAAGACCCGGCCCTCGCCGAACTTGCCGGTCACCTTGTCGCCCAGCGAGTCGAGGATCCCCTGCGCCTCGGCGGGCAGCTGGTCCTTCTTCTGCCCGGCACCCGCACCGGACTTGGCGCCCTCGGCTCCGCCGTTGATCTGCGCGACCGAGGTCCAGCCCTCGCCGATGACCTTGACGCCACCGGCTCCGCCCTTGCCGAAGCCCCCGCCGAACTGCTTCTCCAGGTCCTTGCCGAACTCCTTGCCGAGGTCCTTGTCGTTCTTGCCCCCGGGGCCCTTCAGCTTGTCGGCCTCGGTCACCTTCGCGCCCTTGGGCGGGGCGAAGTCGAAGGTGCTCGCGGCCGGCTTGGCGAAGTCGACCTTGGTGAAGCCCGCGTCGACAACGGCCTTGCCGCCCGCGCTCGGCAGCAGCGTGAACTTCAGCGGCGTACCCGTCTCGGCGTCGACCGCCACACGGATCTCACCGACCGTCGAGCCGGTCTGCTTGGGCTTGATGAGCAGCTGGTACGCGTCCCGGCCGGCCACCTGCGCCGAGCCGTCGACGGTCACCGAGGTGTCCTTCTCGGCCACCTTCAGCGCCTGCTCGGCGAACTCCTTCGGCGTGGTCGGCAGACCCTCGGGCAGCTTCTGCCGCTTGCCGTGCTGCTTGCCGCCGTCCTTGCCCGCGTCCTGCGGCGCCTTCGCGTGGAACGCCTCGTTCGAGGCGCTGTCGTACGCCCAGACCTCGTCGCCGTTGTGGATCAGGCTGTACTCGGCGGCGTCGTCCAGCAGCGAGACCTTCTGCCGGTCGGGACCGTCGGCCGCGACGCGCAGCGTGTGCGTACCGGAAGCGAGCTGCATCAGCTTGGCCTGCGGGTCGGCGCCAGAGCCGCCTTCGCCGCCGCCCTTGGCACCGCCGAGGCTTCCGGCCAGTCCGTCGAGGGAAGGCAGCCCCAGGTCCGTACTGATCTTGATCGTGCCGGACAGCTGCTGGGTGTCCGAGGCGGCCATCTTCTCGATGAGCTGCTGCGCGGTGATCTTCGGCAGGTCCGGGTCCCCTGCGCTCGCCAGGGCCGGGACGAGACCGATGGTCGCCGCGGCCACCCCCGCCACCGCGACCGGGACGACGTAACGCGCGGCCTTGCGGCGGCGCACGGGGCCGGTCCCGTCGGTGCTGGTGTTCTGTGCCGTGCCGTTCGGTGCCATGTGTGCCCTACCTCCGTGGTTGGCGGCCATCTGCACTCATCCACCCTGCGCCGCCATTCTCGCCCGTATTGGTCAGGAGTGGTGAGGTCAATCTGACCAAAAAGGCGCACACAAAGCGTCAGCCCTCGGCAGCAACCTCATCTACACCCACGGGATGACAGAAGTCACCTGTCCCTCCCCCCACTGGTGGGCGGGAAGGGCAAGTGGCTCCTACATCGACTTCTCACGGCACCCGGCGGGCTCAACCCCGCAGGCTCAGCGGGCGGGCTCGGCGGGCAGGCTCGGCGGGCGGGACTCAGCCCGCCCGGTGCACCACCGCGTCGCACAGCTCCGCCATCGCCGACTTCGCGTAGCAGTCCGGCAGCGGGGCGAGGGTGGCCCGCGCCTCCTCCGCGTACCGCACGGTGTCGCGCCGCGCCTGCTCAAGGGCGCGGTGCGCGCGCAGCCTGTGCAGCGCCTCGGACAGCTCCGCGTCGCCCGACAGGTCGCCGTCGAGCATCGCGCACAGCTCGATGTCCTCCGGCCGCTGCTCGGCCTCGGCCATCGCGCGCAGGTGCAGCACCGGCAGCGTGGGGATGCCCTCGCGCAGGTCGGTGCCGGGCGTCTTGCCCGACTCGTGGCTGTCGCTGGCGATGTCGAGGACGTCGTCGGCGAGCTGGAAGGCGGTGCCCAGGCGCTCGCCGTACTGCGTGAGGATGTCGACGACGCTCTCGTCCGCACCGGAGATCATCGCGCCGAACCGGCAGGCGACGGCGATCAGCGACCCGGTCTTGCCCGACATCACGTCGAGGTAGTGGTCGATCGGGTCGCGCCCGTCGCGCGGCCCCGCGGTCTCCAGGATCTGGCCCGTGACCAGGCGCTCGAACGCCTCCGCCTGGATCCGCACGGCCTCGGGACCCAGGTCCGCAAGGATGTGCGAGGCGCGTGCGAACAGGAAGTCCCCGGTGAGCACGGCGACCGAGTTGCCCCAGCGCGAGTTCGCGCTCGGCACTCCGCGCCGTACGTCCGCCTCGTCCATCACGTCGTCGTGGTACAGCGTCGCCAGATGGGTCAGCTCCACGACCACCGCCGAGGGCACCACACCCGGCGCGTACGGATCGCCGAACTGCGAGGACAGCATCACAAGGAGCGGCCGGAAACGCTTGCCACCTGCGCGTACGAGGTGCTGCGCGGCCTCCGTGATGAAGGGGACCTCGCTCTTGGTCGCGTCGAGCAGTCCCTCCTCGACGGCTGCCAGTCCGGTCTGGACATCGGTCTCAAGAGCCTGGTCCCGCACGCTCAGTCCGAACGGCCCGACGACGGTCACGAGGGTTACTCCTGTCTGCTGACGATCAAACGGATTGTCGATCTGTCGCTGGCATCACTCAACAAGTCAGCCTATCCCGTCGACTTTCGATCACCGAGGCCCCCGCCCCGGCAGCGCCCCTCTCTCGGCCGCCACCGGCCCACTCCCCCTGCGCGCCGTCCGAATCACACCGGTATGTTCGTGGTGAGCTGATACGACCAGGAGTAAGCCCTTTGTCACTCACAGAGCCCGACCCTCAGCCCGACGAGTCCCCGAAGTCCGGTGCGACGGCCGAACTCGTCGACCCCGGTCGGCCGCCGCCCGGCGACGACACCGCCTTCCTCGGCCAGCCCATGGGTCTGATGACCCTGTCGGGCCTGGAGGTGTGGGAGCGGTTCTCGTTCCTGGGCATGCAGGCGATCCTGGTGCTGTTCTTCGCGGCCACGGTCGCCGACGGCGGCATGGGGATGGACGCGGGCAACGCGGCCTCCCTGGGCGCCGCGTACGGCACGCTCGTCTACCTGGTCTCGGTGGCCGGCGGCTGGCTCGCCGACCGCATTCTCGGCTCGTACCGCGCCGTGCTCTACGGCGGCGTCCTCATCGCCTGCGGCCACTATGCGATGGCCGTGCCCACCGACGTCTTCACCTGGGTCGGCCTCGGCCTGATCAGCGCCGGCACCGGCCTGCTCAAGCCCAACGTCGCCAACATGGTCGGCAAGCTCTACAAGACCGCCGACGAACGCCGGGACGCCGGATTCGCCCTCTACTACATGGGCATCAACATCGGCGCCTTCCTCGGCCCGCTGGTCACCGGCTGGCTCGCCGACCACAAGGGCTGGCACTGGGGCTTCTCGGCCGCCGCGCTCGGCATGACGCTGGGCCTGATCCAGTACGTCGTCGGGCGCCGCCACCTGGCCGGGCGCAAGAACCGCGCCGAGTTCGCGCTGCCGCCGGAGAAGATGCGCCGCACCGTAGGGGCGATCGTCGGCGGACTGGTCGTGGTGGCCGCCCTGGCCACGGTGCTCGCGCTGGCCGGCTGGCTGACCATGGGCCGCTTCGTCGACGTACTGACGCTGATCTCGGTGATCGCGCCGGTCGTCTACTTCGCGGTGATGTTCAGCAGCCCCCGGGTGACCGCCCCCGAGCGCGCGCACCTGCGGCCGTACATCGTGCTGTTCCTGGCCTCGGTCGCCTTCAACTTCATCCTGTTCCAGGCGTACTCGACGATGATGCTGCTCGCGTCGACGAACACCGAGACGCACATCCTCGGCTTCGACTTCCCGGTCAGCTGGTACGCGTCCGCGCTCGGCGCCTTCGAGGTGCTGCTCGCACCCGTCGTCGCCGCCCTGTGGGTACGGATGGGCAAGCGGCAGCCGCACGCGTCCAACAAGATCGCGCTGGGCGTGGTGCTGGGAGGGCTGTCGTTCCTGCTGATGGCGCTGCCCACGTCCGGGCACACCGGCGACACGTACAAGATGGCGGCCTGGTGGATCGTCGGCTCGTACCTGCTGCTCGGGCTCGGCGACATCCTGCTCCAGACGTCGGGCATGTCGGCCACCACCAAGCTGGCCCCGAAGGCTTTCGCCAGCCAGACCATGGCTCTCTGGTTCCTGTCCCTCGCGCTCGCCAACGGCATCCAGGCGCAGACCGTAAAGCTCTACGGGAACGTCTCCCACCCCGTGTACTTCGGCGTCAACGGAGCCATCGCGGTCGCGGCCGGCCTCGCCGTCATCGCCGCCGCTCCCTGGCTCAAGCGCACCATGCACCCCGTCCACTGAGCTTCACGTCCGCCGAGTTCCACGCTCACCGAGTCCCACGTTCGCCGAGTCCCACGTTCACTGAGCTTCACCGAGGTGACTTCCCATGCAGATCCGCACCGAATTCCCGTACGTGACGACCTGCGAGGACGTGACGATCCCGCTCCCGGACGGCACGCGCCTGTACGCACGGATCTGGCTGCCGGTGACCGACGAGCCCGTCCCGGCGCTCCTCGAGTACCTCCCGTACCGGCTGAGCGACTGGACCGCGCCCCGGGACCGGCAGCGTCACCCCTGGTACGCGGGGCACGGCTACGCCTCGGTGCGGGTGGACGTGCGCGGGCACGGCAACAGCGAGGGCATGCCGGGCGACGAGTACGACGCACAGGAGCTGGCCGACGGCGTCGCGGTCGTGAACTGGCTCGCCGAGCAGCCCTGGTGCACCGGCAGGGTCGGCATGTTCGGGATCTCCTGGGGCGGCTTCAACTCCCTCCAGATCGCGGCCCTCGCGCCCGAGCCGCTCAAGGCGATCGTCACGGTCTGCTCCGCGGACGATCGCTATGACAACGACGTGCACTACATGGGTGGTTCCCTGCTCGCGGTGGACATGCACGCCTGGGCTGCCACCATGCTCGCCTTCGTGTCCAGGCCGCCGGACCCGGCGCAGGTCGGCGACGGGTGGAAGGACATGTGGCTGAAGCGGCTGGACGCCGTGGACCCCTTCATCCACACCTGGCTGGCCCATCAGACCCGCGACGGCTACTGGCGGCACGGCAGCGTCTGCGAGGACTACTCGGCGATCGACGCGGCGGTCCTGGCGGTCGGCGGCTGGCACGACCCGTACCGGGACACCGTGCTGCGACTGGTCGAGCACCTGGACCCGTCGAAGGTACGGGGGGTGATCGGGCCGTGGTCGCACCAGTATCCGGACCGAGGGCTTCCGCCGGGCCCGGCGATCGGCTTCCTGCAGGAGACCCTGCGCTGGTGGGACCAGCACCTCAAAGAGGAGACGACGGGCGTCATGGAGGAGCCCCTCCTCCGCTCCTGGATCAGCGAGTCGCACCCGCCCGCGACGACCTACCCGGAGCTTCCCGGCCGCTGGGTCGGCGACACCACATGGCCGTCACCGCTGGTCGACCCGGTCTCGTACGGGCTCCAGGGCGCGCCGGTCGTCGTCGACTCGCCCATGCACACGGGGCTGGACGCGGGCCGCTTCTTCCCGTTCGGGAACGACTCCGACCTGCCCCCGGACCAGCGGGACGAGGACGCCAAGTCGGCGAGCTTCGACTTCCCGGTGACGGACGCGCCCATCGAGATCCTGGGCCGGGCGAAGGTCCGCCTCCGCCTGACCATGGACGCGCCGAAGGGGCAGGCGATCGCACGGCTCTGCGACGTGGCACCCGACGGATCGTCGACCCTCGTCACCCGGGGCGTCCTCAACCTCTCGGCCCGCAACGGCCGCGACCGGGCGGACGCGTGGCAGCCGGGCACGACCCAGGACGTCGAGTTCGAGCTGAACGGCGTCGGGCACACCTTCCCGCCGGGCCACCGCGTCCGGCTCGCCGTCTCCTCCGCGTACTGGCCGTGGATCTGGCCGCAGGCACAGTCCGCGGGCTTCGTCCTCGACCCGCCGGGCTCGTCCCTTGAGCTGCCGGTGCGGGCGCACACGGAGGACCCGGGGATCGTGTTCGAGGCACCGGAACAGTCGCCTCCGCTGGATGTGAAGTACCCCGCCGACCCCGACCAGCGACCCGAGCGCCTGGTCGTACGGGACGTGGCCAAGGGCGAGTGGAAGCTGGAGGTGGACCCGCGCTACGGCGGTACGCGGATCTACCCGGACGGCCTCGAATTCACCGAGGACGCACTGGAGACGTACACGATCAACGAACGGGACCCGCTGTCCGCGCACACCCGGTCGGACTGGACGATCCGCCTCCGCCGCCCCGAGAGGGACTGGGACGTGGAGATCACGACCCGTTCCGAAATCACCTGCGACGCGGCGGACTTCCTCACGTACAACGAGGTGACCTGCAAGGACGGCACCGAAACCGTCTTCCACCGAGTCTGGGAACACCGCATCCCCCGAACAGCGAGCTAGCCCGTACCTCCACCCTGTGGGCAGCTGGGCCGCCCACAGGGCAGCCCCACTCCCGCAAGTCGGCAGACGGCCCGCTCAGCCCCCACCCTGCGCCGCCGCCTTCTCCCCCGCGACCGCCCCATGCACCGCCTTCGCCGTCCACTCCCGACGGCCGAAGTCCCGCATCCGCGCCCGTGCCTGACGTGCCGCGTTCCCGCGGAAGTGCTTGTTCGCCAGGTCGGTGGCCCACAGAAACGCCGCCAGGAGCTGGTCACCGCGGTCGGGGAACCCGGACTTCGCAGCGCCCTGCAGCCGCTGCTGGAGCGGAGCGGACCAGTCCGTTCCGGCTGCCGGGTGGCGGACCACCGGGAACAGCCCCATGATCCGCTTCGACTCCCGTCGCAGCGCGCCCCGTTCGACCAGCCGGTCCAGGTACTGCCCCGTCACTTCGCGCCGGGCGCGCCGTACGAAGGACGAGGTGCGGACACCGCCGTGCCGCCCCTTCCCCGGCCCCGGCAGGCCCGCCAGTACCTGCACGGCCACCGGGTCCGCCGTCGGTCCTGTCACCAGGGCGGGCGGCGGAACCGGGGTGCGGACCTGCACCCGCCCCCGGTCCTGCTCGATGCAGCCGGCCAGTTCGAGTTCCGCGAGTACGGCGCCGGCGACGCCGTACTCCACGTAACTCACCTTGACGCGCATGCCGCCGCGCTCGGGCTGCAGCCCAAGCAGGAGGAGTTCCTCCGGCAGCGACAGGTGCGGCAGGGGTGACAGGGGGGACATCAGAGCATCAGCCTCCAGGAGTCGACTGCGGTCAGACTCCCCATTCCCCGAAGCGGACTCTTCAGACGCCTCCGGCCAGCCCTCGACCACGATCAGCCCGCGGCCACGATCAGCCCACGCTTCAGCCCGCAGCCACGATCCGTCCCGTGACCTCGCCAAGACCGACCCGCGTTCCGTCAGGACCCGGGGCCCACGCCGTCAGCGTGACCTCGTCGCCGTCCTCCAGGAACGTCCGCTTGCCGGAAGAGAGTTCCAGCGGCTCGCTGCCGTTCCAGGTGAGCTCCAGGAGCGAGCCCCGCTGCCCGGCCTCCGCGCCGCTGACCGTGCCCGATCCGTACAGGTCGCCGGTGCGCAGCGACGCGCCGTTGACCGTCATGTGGGCCAGCATCTGCGCCGCCGACCAGTACATGGTCGAGAACGGCGGCTCGGAGACGACCTGTCCGTTGATCGTCACGGAGATACGGAGGTCGAAGCCGCCGGGCTCCTCCTCGTCCTCGTCGTCCAGGTACGGCAGCACCGGGAGGTCGCGCTCCGGCAGGGCGACCCTGGCCGCCTCCAGAGCCTCCAGCGGAGTCACCCAGGCCGACACCGACGTGGTGAAGGACTTGCCGAGGAAGGGGCCAAGCGGCACGTACTCCCAGGCCTGGACGTCGCGCGCCGACCAGTCGTTGAGCAGCGACAGACCGAAGACGTGGTCACGGAAGTCGGCCAGCGGGACGGGCCTGCCCCGCTCCGACGGCGTGCCGACGACGAAGCCGACCTCGGCCTCGATGTCGAGTTTCACCGAAGGGCCGAAGACCGGCGCGGCGTCCGCCGGGGTCTTGCGCTGGCCCGAGGGGCGCACCACGTCCGTTCCGGAGACCACCACGGTGCCGGACCGGCCGTGGTAACCGATCGGCAGGTGCTTCCAGTTGGGGGTGAGCGCGTCACCGTCCGGGCGGAAGATCCGGCCGACGTTCGTCGCGTGGTGCTCGCTCGCGTAGAAGTCGACATAGTCGGCGACCTCGTACGGAAGGTGCAGCGTGACGGCACCGAGCGGGTGCAGCAGCGGCTCTATGTCCTCGCGGTGCGCGGGGCTGGTGACCCATGCGGTGAGCGCGCGGCGCACATCGCGCCAGGCGGTGCGGCCCGCCGCGAGCAGCGGGTTCAGCGAGGGCTGCGCCAGGAGTTGGGCGTACGGGGAGCCGAGTGCCAGCGCGGCAGCACCCGCGTCCAGCACATGGCCGCCGATACGGACTCCGACGCGGCGCCGCTCGGGGGCGTCCGCGGTGGAGAACACACCGTACGGGAGGTTGTGCGGGCCGAAGGGGTCACCTTCGGCGACGTCGAGCGGGGACTGCTCGGGCATGGGTGCTGCCTCGCTTTCCAGGTCGTTGGAACACACGTTACGTGGGGGAGGCCAGGGACGGCAGTGGCTAAAGAGTTCGTAATGTCCGGAAAGACCTGCGTGGAGGCGGCAATTCCGGCTTAGCGTCCTTGGGGGCGGGGCTGGGGCGGAGTGGGGGAACGGGTAGGGGCGGGCGGGGACGAAGCGGGGATTTCCAGGTTTTCTTCGAGGTTTCCAGAGGTGGGAAGCATCCGGAAAAGTCCTAGGGGGGACTTGTGCGGGGACTTTTACGCGGAACGGTACGGGGAACGGGAGCGCGGGGCGGCACACCGAGGGGCAGCGGCGGCACGCCGAAGGGCCGCGGCGGCACTCCGGGGATCATGGCGGACCGGAGCGTTCCGGCCTTGATCGTGAAATTCGGCAACTATCCGCTGCACCACGGCGGCGTCGGCGCGATCCGCAGTCTGGGCCGGCTCGGCATCCCCATGTACGCGATCACCGAGGACCGGTGGACCCCGGCCGCGCTCTCCCGCCATCTGGAGCGGGCGTACGTCTGGCCCACCACCGGCACCGAGGACCCCGGCCGCCTCATAGAGGGCATGCTGCGCGTCGGCCGCCTGATCGGCCGCCCGACCGTCCTCGTCCCCACCGACGAGGAGGCCGCCGTACTGATCGCGGAGCACCAGGACGTGCTCTCCGGTCCCTTCCTCTTCCCGCGCACCGAGGGCGAGTTGCCGCGCCGGCTCGCCAGCAAGCAGGGTCTGCACGAGCTGTGCACGGAGCACGGGGTGGCGACCCCGCAGGCCTCGTTCCCGTCCTCGTACGCGGACGTGGTGGCCTTCGCCGAGCAGGCCGTCTTCCCGGTCGTCGCCAAGAACCGGGAGGCGTTCGTACGCCGCCACCGCCCCGCCGTACGCGGCACCACGCGCATCGAGGGCCCCGACCAGCTCCTCGCCCTGGCCCGCGGCTGGGGCGACGAACCGGGGGTGATCCTCCAGGAGTACCTGCCGCGCGAACAGGCCGAGGACTGGATCGTGCACGCCTACTTCGACGCGCACAGCGAGCCGCGGGCGATGTTCACCGGCGTGAAGGTGCGGTCCTGGCCCCCGCACGCGGGCATGACGGCGTGCGCGTACGTCGTGGACAACCCGGAACTCGCGCTGCTTGCCGGTCAGTTCATCAAGCGGATCGGCTTCAGCGGAATCGTCGACCTCGATCTGCGCTACGACCGGCGCGACGGGCAGTACAAGCTGCTCGACTTCAACCCCCGGATGGGCGCCCAGTTCCGCCTCTTCGAGAACGAGGCGGGCGTCGACGTCGTACGGGCGCAGCATCTGGATCTGACGGGGCGTGCGGTCCCGGAGGGGGAACAGCGCGCCGGTCACCGCTATGTGGTCGAAAACATCGACCTTCCCGCCCTCCTCGCCTACCGCCGCAGCGGCTACACGACGCCGCACGCGCCCGCCCGTGCGGACTCCACCGAACTGGCGTGGTTCGCGGCGGACGACGTGCGGCCCGCACTGATGATGCTGGCGCGGATGGTGCGGCCGGGGGCACGGCACCTGTACGAGATGTACGGGGCGCGGCGGGGCGGCAGTTGAGGGGTCCGCCGCGGTTGAGGGACGACCGCGGTTGAGGGACGGCCGCAGTTGGGGGCGGGGCCCGGTGGTCCGGTCCGACTTCATGTTTCACCCTGGGGAGGGGAACTTCACGTGATTCTTCCGGCAGTTGTCATCGGGGCGGGTCCTTACGGCCTGTCCACCGCCGCCCATCTGCGGGCGCGCGGCATCCCGGTACGGGTCTTCGGCGATCCGATGGTGGCCTGGCGCACCCACATGCCCGCCGGGATGCTGCTCAAATCGACCCCGGTCGCCTCGAACATCGACGCGCCGCAGCCCGGCCACGACCTGATCGACTTCTGCGCGGAGGCGGGGGTACGGCGCTACGAGTCGGACTGGGACCTGATCCCGGTGGAGGACTTCGCCGCGTACGGGCAGTGGTTCGCGAACCGGCTCGTCCCGGAACTGGAGCAGGTGCGGGTCGTCTCCGTCGACCGCGACAAGGACGGCGCCTTCTCCCTCAAGCTGGACTCCGGCGAACAGTTCAGGGCGCGGGCGGTCGTCGTGGCCACCGGTCTGTCCGGCCTGGCCCGGATGCCGCGCGAACTGGCGGCGGCCGTCCCGGACGGCCCGTCCGCGAGCGGCCCGGTCTCGCACGCGGCCCAGCACCGCGACCTCTCCGCCTTCGCGGGCAAGGACGTGGTCGTCGTCGGCGCGGGCCAGTCCGCCCTGGAGAACGCCGTCCTGATGGCGGAGGCAGGTGCTTCGTCGGTACGCATCGTGGCGCGGCGGCGCGGCTCGGTGTCCTTCGGGGACGCCCCTGACCGGCAGCCGCGACTGCGCCCCGAGTCCCCCTTCGGCCGGGCATGGTCCCTGTACGGCCTCAGCTACCACGCCTCGCACGTACGCCGGCTCCCCGCGCCCGCACGGCATTACCTGGTCCGACGCGTGCTCGGCCCGCTCGGTGCGTGGTGGCTGCGGGACCGCTTCACGGGGCGGGTCCAGGTGACGGACGGACGCCGCATCGTACGGGCCCGGGTGGAGGGCGGCCGTCCCACCCTCACTCTCGGCGGCGAAGGCCCCTCCGCCGAACTCGCCGCCGACCACGTCATGGCGGCAACCGGCTACCAGGTCGACGTCGCCTCGATGCCGTTCCTGGGCGACGGTATGCGCACGGCCCTCGCCACGACCCGCGGCGCCCCGGTCCTGGACGCGGGCTACGGCTCCTCCGTCCCCGGCCTCCACTTCACCGGCCTGCCGTCGGCATCGTCCTTCGGCCCGGTCATGCGCTTCGTGTGCGGCACGGAGTACGCGTCACCGCGGGTGGCGGAGGCGGTGTCGAGACTGCACTGAAGGGGCCCGCCTGGTCGCAAGGTCATGCGGTCGTGAGGGGGCATGCTCCGCGTGGGGCCGCCCCCTTGCCCACCCGTCCCGCCCCCGTGGGGCGGCCCCGCTGCCCAAGAGGGCTAGGGAGCGGAGGGTCGAGGGGCGGCCCGGCTGCGCGAGGAGGATCGGGGCTAAGTGGCAATCTTTTAGGGGCGCGGGGAACTGCGCGATCAGCCACGACGCACCCGCACATCAGAACCCCCAGCCCCAGAGCCCCACCCCCGCCCCCACCCCCACCTAGTCCTCCGGCGGCGGCTCCATCCCCCACTCCCCCTCCGGCTCCGCATCCCAGTCCCACTCAGGCTCCGAAGAAGCCCTCCCCCGATCCGGCCCGGAAGCCGAAACCGGAACCGGAGCGGGAGCCGGCACGCGAGCCGGCACGGAAACCGAAGCCGGCACGGAAGCCGGCGCCCCCACACCCCCCACCCCCGCCAGGACCCCCAGCACGCCCTCCCCATACGTAGCCAGCTTCTTCTCCCCCAGCCCCCCAATCGCTCCCAGCTCCGCCATCGACCCCGGCCGCACCGTGGCGATCTCCTGCAACGTCGCATTGTGGAAGATCACGTACGGCGGCACCCCCTGCTCCTTCGCGAGCGCGGTCCGCCAGGCCCGCAGCGCCTCGAAGACCGGTGCCGCCTCCGTCGGCAGATCCGCCACGGCGGCCGCCGCCTTCGCCTTCCGCTCACCCCGCTCGGCCCGCGCCACAGCGACCCGCTTGGGCTCCTTCCGCAGCCGGACCTCGCGCTCGCCGCCCAGTACCGTCCCGCTCGCGTCGGTCAGTACCAGCGTCCCGTACTCACCCTCCACCGCCAGCAGCCCCTGCGCCAGCAACTGCCGCACCACGCCCCGCCATTCGGCCTCGGCGAAGTCCTGCCCGATGCCGAAAACGGACAGCTGGTCATGGTCGAACTGAATGACCTTCGCGGACTTCTTGCCGAGCAGGATGTCGATGATCTGGCCCGCCCCGAACTTCTGCCTGCGCTCCCGCTTCAGCCGCCACACCGTCGACAGCACCTTCTGCGCGTGCACCGTTCCGTCGATGGTCTCCGGCGGGTTGAGGCAGCAGTCGCAGTTGCCGCACTTCTCGGGCGCACCCTCCTGCCCGAAGTACGCGAGGAGCTGGCCGCGCCGGCAGTCGGCCGTCTCGCAGAGCGCCAGCATCGCGTCCAGGTGGGCGGCGGCCCGCCGCCGGAAGGCCTCGTCGCCGTCCCCGCTCTGGATCATCTTCCGCTGCTGCACGACGTCCTGGAGTCCGTACGCCATCCAGGCCGTGGACGGTGCCCCGTCACGCCCGGCACGCCCGGTCTCCTGGTAGTAGCCCTCCACGGACTTCGGCAGATCCAGGTGGGCGACGAACCGCACGTCCGGCTTGTCGATGCCCATGCCGAAGGCGATGGTCGCCACGACGACCAGGCCCTCCTCGCGCAGGAACCGCGCCTGGTTGCGCGCCCGCGTCCCTCCGTCGAGCCCCGCGTGGTAGGGCACGGCCTCGATGCCCTGCTTGCACAGGAACTCCGCGGTGGCGTCCACCGACTTCCGCGACAGGCAGTAGACGATGCCCGCGTCGCCCGCGTGCTCCTCCTTGAGGAAGGCGAGCAGCTGCTTCTTCGGGTCGATCTTCGGCACGATCCGGTACTGGATGTTCGGCCGGTCGAAGCTGGCGACGAAGTGCCGGGCGTCCGGCATGCCGAGCCGCTCGGTGATCTCCTTGTGCGTGGCGGCCGTGGCCGTCGCGGTCAGGGCGATCCGGGGCACGTCGGGCCAGCGCTCGCCCAGTACGGACAGGGCCAGGTAATCCGGCCGGAAATCGTGCCCCCACGAAGCCACACAGTGCGCCTCGTCGATCGCGAAGACCGAGATCTTGCCCCGCGACAGCAGCCCCAGCGTCGAGTCGAGCCGCAGCCGCTCCGGCGCCAGGTACAGCAGGTCGATCTCGCCCGCCAGGAACTCCGCCTCGACCGTCCGCCGCTCGTCGAAGTCCTGCGTGGAGTTCATGAACCCGGCGCGCACACCGAGCGCCCGCAGCGCGTCCACCTGGTCCTGCATCAGCGCGATCAGCGGCGAGATCACCACACCGACACCGGGCCTGACCAGGGACGGGATCTGATAGCAGAGGGACTTTCCGCCACCGGTCGGCATGAGGACGACCGCGTCGCCGCCGCTCACCACCTGCTCGATGATCTCCGCCTGCTCGCCGCGGAAGGCGTCGTACCCGAAGATCCGGTGCAGCGTGCGCAGCGCATCACTCTCCGCGACGCCCGCAACCTTCTCCGTATCGGCTGTACCGACCGTCCCGTCCACGTCCACCATTCCGCTCGTCCCGTCCATCGCGCTGTCCCCCGTATCCGATCTGCACCCTCCCACCACGGTAGGGGTACACACTGACAACCCGGACCAAAACCCGACGCCCGGCACCCCTGGTGAGGGCGCCGGGCGTCGGTCTTTCCGTACGTGTCCAGGGCTAGCGGACGAACGTGCCCGCCTGTCCCGCCAGATCCAGGAAGTACTGCGGGGCGACGCCGAGCACCAGCGTCACCGCCACTCCCACGCCGATCGCGGTCATCGTCAGCGGCGACGGCACGGCGACCGTGGGGCCGTCCGCCTTCGGCTCGCTGAAGAACATCAGCACGATGACCCGGATGTAGAAGAACGCGGCGATCGCCGACGACAGCACACCGACCACGACCAGCACCCCGGCCCCGCCTTCGGCCGCCGCCTTGAAGACCGCGAACTTCCCCGAGAACCCGGAGGTCAGCGGAATGCCCGCGAAGGCGAGCAGGAAGACCGCGAAGACCGCGGCGACCAGCGGCGAGCGCCGGCCGAGCCCCGCCCACTTCGACAGGTGCGTCGCCTCGCCGCCCGCGTCGCGCACCAGCGTGACGACGGCGAAGGCGCCGATCGTGACGAAGGAGTACGCGAGCAGGTAGAAGAGGACGGACGAGATGCCGTCGGGGGTGGCCGCGATGACACCGGCCAGGATGAACCCGCCGTGTGCGATCGAGGAGTACGCGAGCAGCCTCTTGATGTCGGTCTGGGTGATCGCGACGACCGCGCCGCCCAGCATGGTGACGATCGCGATGCCCCACATGACCGGCCGCCAGTCCCAGGTGAGACCCGGCAGTACCACGTACAGCAGCCGCAGCAGGGCGCCGAACGCCGCGACCTTCGTCGCCGCCGCCATGAAGCCGGTGACCGGCGTCGGGGCGCCCTGGTAGACGTCCGGGGTCCACATGTGGAACGGGACCGCGCCGACCTTGAAGAGCAGACCCATCAGGATCATCGCCATGCCGATGAGCAGCAGTGCGTCGTTGCCCATGGTGTCGGCGAGCGCCGGGTCGATCTGCTGGACGGTGCCGTCCACGATGTCGGCGATCTTCGCGTACGAGACCGAGCCCGCGTAGCCGTAGAGCAGGGCGATGCCGAACAGCAGGAACGCCGAGGAGAACGCGCCGAGCAGGAAGTACTTCACGGCAGCCTCCTGTGACATCAGCCGCTTGCGGCGGGCGACGGCGCACAGGAGGTAGAGCGGCAGCGAGAAGACTTCGAGCGCGATGAACAGGGTCAGCAGGTCGTTGGCCGCCGGGAAGGCGAGCAGCCCCGCCACCGCGAACATCACCAGCGGGAAGACCTCGGTGGTGGTGAACCCGGCCTTGACCGCGGCCTTTTCGGCATCGCTGCCGGGTACGGCCGCGGCGTCCGCCGCGAAGGAGTCGATCCGGTTTCCGTGTGCCTCCGGGTCGAGCCGTCGCTCGGCGAAGGTGAAGACGGCGACCAGTGAGGCCAGCAGGATGGTGCCCTGGAGGAACAGTGCCGGGCCGTCGACCGCGATCGCGCCCTCGGCCGCGATGTGCGCCTCGGTGGTGCCGTACCCGCTCGCTGCGAGCCCGACGATCGCGGCGAAGGCCGCCGCGATCGCGACCACCGCGATGAACAACTGGACGTAATATCGCCCTTTTCGGGGCACGAAGGCTTCCGCCAGGACACCGAGGACGGCGGCGCCGACGACGATGAGGATCGGCGACAGCTGCGCGTACTCGATGGTCGGCGCCTCGAAGGTCGACCCCGGGGTGCCAGGAGGAGTCGCCGCCGCCAGATTCGTCCACAGGCTGTGGACAGTTGGTGCGCTCACTTCGCGGCCTCCACTTCAGGCTTGGGGTCCTGCTTGTTCACGTCGTGCATGGTGTGGGTGACCGCCGGGTTGACGATGTCGGTCAGCGGCTTCGGGTAGACGCCGAGTCCGATCAGCATCACGATCAGCGGAACGACCACCGCCAGTTCCCGTGCCTTGAGGTCCGGCATGCCTGTGACCTCGGCCTTCACCGGGCCGGTCATCGTGCGCTGGTAGAGCACGAGGACGTACAGCGCGGCGAGGACGATGCCGGTGGTGGCGATGATGCCGACCACCGGGTACGCGGCGAACACCCCGACCAGGACCAGGAATTCACTGACGAACGGCGCGAGGCCCGGCAGCGACAGCGTGGCCAGACCGCCGATCAGGAAGGTGCCGGCGAGCACCGGGGCGACCTTCTGCACCCCGCCGTAGTCGGCGATGAGCCGCGAGCCGCGCCGCGAGATCAGGAAGCCCGCGACCAGCATCAGCGCGGCCGTCGAGATCCCGTGGTTGACCATGTAGAGCGTCGCGCCGGACTGGCCCTGGCTGGTCATCGCGAAGATGCCCAGGATGATGAACCCGAAGTGCGAGATCGAGGCGTACGCGACGAGCCTCTTGATGTCGCGCTGGCCGACGGCGAGCAGCGCCCCGTACACGATGCTGATCAGCGCCAGTACGAGGACGACGGGCGTCGCCCACTTGCTGGCCTCCGGGAAGAGCTGGAGGCAGAAGCGGAGCATCGCGAAGGTGCCGACCTTGTCGACGACCGCGGTGATGAGGACGGCGACCGGGGCGGTCGCCTCTCCCATCGCGTTCGGCAGCCAGGTGTGCAGCGGCCACAGTGGGGCCTTCACCGCGAAGGCGAAGAAGAACCCGAGGAACAGCAGCCGTTCGATGTTGGTCGACATCTCCAGGGTGCCGGCCGCGCGCATCTCGGCGATCTCCGAGAGCGAGAACGTCCCGGTGACCGTGTAGAGCCCGATGACGGCGGCCAGCATGAGGAGGCCGCCGACCAGGTTGTAGAGCAGGAACTTGACCGCCGCGTACGACCGTTGGGTGGCCGCCCGCTCGTCCGTGCCCGCGTGTGCCCGGTCCCCGAAGCCGCCGATGAGGAAGTACATCGGGATGAGCATGGCTTCGAAGAAGATGTAGAAGAGGAAGACGTCGGTGGCCTCGAAGGAGATGATCACCATCGCTTCGACCATCAGGATCAGCGCGAAGAAGCCCTGGGTGGGGCGCCAGCGCTTCGACTTCGTTTCGAGCGGATCGGCGTCGTTCCAGCCGGCGACGATCACGAACGGGATCAGCAGCGCGGTCAGCGCGACCAGCGCCACTCCGATGCCGTCGACGCCCAGTTCGTAACGGACTCCGAAGTCCTTGATCCAGGCGTGCGACTCGGTCAGTTGGTACCGGTCGCCGCCCGGATCGAACCGTACGAGGACGATCGCGGCCAGCACCAGGGTGCCGAGCGAGACCAGCAGCGCGAGCCACTTGGCGGCCGTGCGACGGGCGGCGGGCACGGCGGCGGTGAGGATGGCACCGGCCGCCGGGAGGACCGCCACCGCGGTGAGCAGGGGAAAGGACATCGTGATCAGACCGCCCTCATCAGCAGGGTCGCGGCGATGAGGATCGCCGTACCGCCGAACATCGAGACCGCGTACGAGCGGGCGTAGCCGTTCTGGAGCTTGCGCAGCCGGCCCGAGAGGCCGCCGACCGAGGCGGCGGTGCCGTTGACCACGCCGTCGACCACGCTGTGGTCGAGGTAGACGAGCGAGCGGGTGAGATGCTCGCCGCCGCGGACCAGGACCACGTGGTTGAAGTCGTCCTGGAGGAGGTCGCGGCGGGCGGCCCTGGTGAGCAGCGAGCCGCGCGGGGCGACCACCGGGACGGCCTTGCGGCCGTACTGGAAGTACGCGCCGACCACACCGAGCAGCAGGACCGCGATGGTCGCGCCGGTGATGACCGGGACGCTGATCGGCGGGTGCGGATGCTCGAACTTGGTCACCGGCTCCAGCCAGTTGACGAACCTGTCGCCGATGCTGAAGAACCCACCGGCGAAGACCGACCCGAAGGCGAGCACGATCATGGGGATCGTCATCGACCTGGGCGACTCGTGCGGATGCGGCGCGTTGCCCTCCGCGTCCGGCTGCCAGCGCTTCTCGCCGAAGAAGGTCATCAGCATCACGCGCGTCATGTAGAACGCGGTGAGCCCGGCGCCGAGCAGGGTGGCTCCGCCGAGGATCCAGCCCTGGACGCCGCCCGCGGCGAACGCCGCCTCGATGATCTTGTCCTTGGAGAAGAAGCCGGACAGGCCGGGGAAGCCGATGATCGCGAGGTAGCCGAGGCCGAAGGTGATGAAGGTGACCGGCATGTACTTGCGCAGGCCGCCGTACTTCCGCATGTCGACCTCGTCGTTCATGCCGTGCATGACGGATCCGGCGCCGAGGAAGAGGCCCGCCTTGAAGAAGCCGTGCGTCACCAGGTGCATGATCGCGAAGGCGTAGCCGATCGGGCCGAGTCCGGCCGCGAGGATCATGTAGCCGATCTGCGACATCGTCGATCCGGCGAGCGCCTTCTTGATGTCGTCCTTGGCGCAACCGACGATCGCTCCGAAGAGCAGCGTGACCGCTCCGACGACGGTGACCACCAGTTGGGCGTCGGGCGCGGCATCAAAGATGGCACCGGACCTGACGATCAGATACACGCCCGCGGTCACCATGGTCGCCGCGTGGATGAGGGCCGAGACCGGGGTCGGGCCCTCCATCGCGTCACCGAGCCAGGACTGCAGCGGCACCTGCGCCGACTTGCCGCACGCCGCGAGCAGCAGCATCAGGCCGATCGCGGTGAGCTTGCCCTCGCTCGCGCCTTCCGTCGCCCCCAGGACCGGCCCGAAGGCGAAGGTCCCGAAGGTGGTGAACATCAGCATGATCGCGATGGACAGACCGATGTCGCCGACGCGGTTGACGAGGAACGCCTTCTTGGCCGCCGTCGCCGCACTCGGCTTGTGCTGCCAGAACCCGATGAGCAGGTACGAGGCGAGGCCGACGCCCTCCCAGCCGAAGTACAGCAGGAGGTAGTTGTCGGCGACGACGAGCAGGAGCATCGCCGCGAGGAAGAGGTTCAGGTAGCCGAAGAAGCGCCGGCGGCGCTCGTCGTGCTCCATGTACCCGATCGAGTAGAGGTGGATCAGGGTGCCCACACCGGTGATCAGCAGGACGAAGGTCATCGACAGCTGGTCGAGCTGGAAGGCGATGTCCGCCTGGAAGCCCTCGACCGGGACCCAGCTGAACAGCTTCTGGTGCAGGGCCCGGTCGTCCGCGCCCTTGCCGATCATGTCGAGGAAGAGCACGGCGCCGATGACGAACGATCCGGCGGCGAGCAGGGTGCCCAGCCAGTGTCCGACCTTGTCCAACCGGCGGCCGCCGCACAGCAGTACGGCCGCTCCGAGCAGTGGCGCCGCGACGAGCAGCGCGATCAAGTTCTCCACGATTCTTTACGACCCCTTACAGCTTCATCAGGCTGGCGTCGTCGACCGAGGCCGAGTGGCGGGACCGGAACAGCGACACGATGATCGCCAGGCCGACCACGACCTCGGCGGCGGCGACGACCATCGTGAAGAAGGCGATGATCTGACCGTCGAGATTGCCGTGCATCCGGGAGAACGCGACGAATGCCAGGTTGCAGGCGTTGAGCATCAGCTCGACGCACATGAACACGACGATGGCATTGCGCCGGATCAGCACTCCTGCCGCGCCGATGGTGAACAACAGGGCGGCCAGATAGAGGTAGTTGACCGGATTCACTTGGCTGCCTCCTCTTCTCGCTGCGACGTGTGCGGCTCCGCCTCGTGGCGACCGGCACTCTCAGGGCCGCCGGCGCGGCCGAGGCGCTCCTCGGAGCGCTGCTCCAGGGCCTTGAGGTTGTCCATCGCCTCGGCCGACACGTCGCGGATCTGGCCGCGCTCGCGCAGCGTCTTCATGACGGTCAGCTCGGACGGGGTGCCGTCGGGGAGCAGACCGGCGATGTCCACCGCGTTGTGCCGGGCGTAGACGCCGGGGGCGGGCAGCGGCGGCAGGTGCTTGCCTTCGCGTACGCGCTGCTCGGACAGCTCGCGCTGGGTCTTGGCGCGCTCGGTGCGCTCACGGTTGGTGAGGACCATCGCGCCGACTGTCGCGGTGATCAGCAGGGCGCCGGTGATCTCGAAGGCGAAGACGTACTTGGTGAAGATCAGCTCCGCCAGGCCCTCGACGTTGCCTCCCGCGTTGGCCTTGGCCAGCCCGTTGAACTCCTTCAACCGGGCGTTGCGGATGCCCGCGACGAGCAGGATGCCGAAGCCGAGCCCGCATCCGGCGGCCAGCCAGCGCTGTCCCTTCAGCGTCTCCTTCAGGGAGTCCGCCGCGGTGACGCCGACGAGCATGACCACGAACAGGAAGAGCATCATGATCGCGCCGGTGTAGACGACGATCTGGACGATGCCCAGGAAGTACGCCCCGTTGGCGAGGTAGAAGACCGCCAGGATGATCATGGTTCCGGCGAGGCACAGCGCGCTGTGCACGGCCTTCCTCATCAGGATCGTGCACAGGGCGCCGACGACGGCGACCGTGCCGAGGATCCAGAACTGGAAGGCCTCGCCGGTCGATGCGGCAGCAGCAAGCGTGCTCACGCTCCCACCGTCCTCTTCGACGCGGGCTCGTCCTCACCGAAGGTGGACGCGCCCTCTTGAGGCCGCTCCCCCTTGCTGAGCGCCACCTGTCGCTCGGTCCCGGGCGCGGCCTCGGTGACCAGCCCCCGGTAGTAGTCCTGTTCGTCGGTGCCGGGGAAGATCGAGTGCGGGGACTCGACCATGCCCTCGGTCAGCCCGGCGAGGAGCTGGTCCTTGGTGTAGATGAGGTTCTCGCGGCTGCTGTCGGCCAGTTCGAACTCGTTGGTCATCGTCAGCGCGCGCGTGGGGCACGCCTCGATGCACAGCCCGCACAGGATGCAGCGGGCGTAGTTGATCTGGTAGACGCGGCCGTAGCGCTCGCCCGGGGAGTAGCGCTCCTCCTCGGTGTTGTCCGCGCCCTCCACGTAGATCGCGTCGGCCGGACAGGCCCAGGCGCAGAGCTCGCACCCGATGCACTTCTCCAGGCCGTCCGGGTGCCGGTTGAGCTGGTGCCGGCCGTGGAAGCGCGGCGCCGTCACCTTCGGCGTCTCCGGATACTGCTCGGTCAGCCGCTTCTTGAACATGGCCTTGAAGGTCACGCCGAAGCCGGCCACGGGGTTCTGCCAGGGGGCCCGGGGGTCCTCGCCCCGGGAAGATGCCTCAGACACCGTCAGCCTCCTTTCCGTCACTCTGAGTAACAGTGCTGTCAGTATTGCCGCCGCCACTGACAACGAGCTCCCGCTCCTGCCTGGACCGCCTGCGCGGTACCGGTGGCAGGGTCTGTCCGGGCAGCGGAGGCACCGGGAATCCACCGGCCATCGGGTCGAACGCGGGCGTCTCCTCCGGCTCTTCGGACTTGCTGCGCCGGAAGGCGTCGTACACGAACGACAGCAGCAGCACACCGATGACGGCCCCGGCGACGTACAGCACGATCTGCTGGTACTCGACGTGGGCGTTGCGCAGCGCCCGTACGGTCGCCACCAGCATCAGCCAGACCACCGAGAGCGGGATCAGGACCTTCCAGCCGAGCTTCATCAGCTGGTCGTAGCGCACGCGTGGCAGCGTGCCGCGCAGCCAGATGAAGAAGAACAGCAGCAGCTGCACCTTGAGGACGAACCAGAGCATCGGCCACCAGCCGTGGTTCGCGCCCTCCCAGAACGTGCTGATCGGGTACGGGGCCCGCCAGCCGCCCAGGAAGAGGGTGACCGAGACCGCCGAGACGGTGACCATGTTGACGTACTCGGCCAGCATGAACAGCGCGAACTTGATCGACGAGTACTCGGTGTTGAAGCCGCCGACGAGGTCGCCCTCGGACTCCGGCATGTCGAACGGTGCGCGGTTGGTCTCGCCGACCATCGTCACGATGTAGATGATGAACGACACCGGCAGCAGCAGGATGTACCACCGGTCCGCCTGCGCCTCCACGATCGCCGAGGTCGACATCGACCCGGAGTAGAGGAAGACCGAGGCGAACGCGGCGCCCATCGCGATCTCGTACGAGATCATCTGCGCGCAGGAGCGGAGACCGCCGAGCAGCGGGTACGTGGATCCGGAGGACCAGCCGGCCAGCACGATGCCGTAGATGCCGACCGAGGCGCACGCGAGGACGTAGAGCATCGCGATGGGCAGGTCGGTGAGCTGCATCGAGGTGCGCTGGCCGAAGATCGAGACCTCGTTGCCGGCCGGCCCGAAGGGGATGACCGCGATCGCCATGAAGGCGGGGATCGCGGCGATGATCGGTGCGAGGACGTAGACGACCTTGTCCGCGCGCTTGACGATCACATCCTCTTTGAGCATGAGCTTGATGCCGTCGGCGAGGGACTGGAGCATGCCCCAGGGGCCGTGCCGGTTGGGGCCGATGCGCAGCTGCATCCAGGCGACGACCTTGCGCTCCCACACGATGGAGAAGAGCACGGTGACCATCAGGAACGCGAAGCAGAAGACGGCCTTGATCGCGACGAGCCACCAGGGGTCCGTGCCGAACATGGACAGGTCTTCCGCGGCGAGTGTGTACGTCGTCATGACGTCACCTCCGTCGGAACGCTTGGCAGGATCGTTGCGGGCGCGAGGGTGACCAACTGGCCGGGGCGGGCCCCGGTGTCGGAGAGGACGCCGCCGCCGGTCGAGTTCATCGGCAGCCAGACCACGCGGTCGGGCATCTCGCCGACCTGGAGCGGCAGTTCGACCGTCCCTGCGGGCCCCGTGACGGCGAGTACGTCGCCGTTCTTGACGCCGGTCTCGGCGGCGGTGGCCGCGGAGAGCCGGGCCACCGCCGCGTGCCGGGTGCCCGCGAGGGCCTCGTCGCCGTCCTGGAGGCGGCCCTGGTCGAGCAGCATGCGGTGGCCCGCGAGGACGGCCTCTCCGGCGCCCGCGCGGGGCAGCGGCCGTGAGGTCTCCAGCGGGGCCGACGCGTACGGCCCGTCCCAGGCGCCGAGCCGGTCCAGCTCGCTGCGTACGGCCTTCAGGTCCGGCAGCGCGAAGCTGCCGTGTCCGTCGGCGCCCGCTGCGAGGGCCAACTCGTCGGCCAGCATGTGCAGTACGCGCGCGTCGCTCGGGGCGAGCCGGCGCGTCATCTGCTCGGGCTTCAGCGCGGCCTCGAACATCCGCGCCCTGCCCTCCCAGTTGAGGAAGGTGCCGGGCTTCTCGGCGACCGCGGCCACCGGGAAGACGACGTCCGCGTGGTCGGTGACCTCGCTGGGCCTCAGCTCCAGCGACACCAGGAAGCGGACCTCGTCCAGCGCCACGCGCGCGCGCGACGGATCCGGCAGGTCGGCGGTCTCCACTCCGGCGACGACCAGGGCGAGGAGTTCGCCGGTCGCGGCCGCCTCGACGATCTGGCCGGTGTCGCGACCGTAGCGGTGCGGCAGTTCGGCGACGCCCCAAGCTGCGGCGACCTCCTCGCGTGCACGGGGGTCGGTCGCGGGGCGGCCGCCCGGCAGCAGCGACGGGATCGCGCCTGCCTCGACGGCGCCGCGCTCTCCTGCCCTGCGCGGGATCCACACCAGCTCGGCGCCGGTCGCGGTAGCCGCCCGTACGGCAGCGGTGAGAGCACCCGGCACACCGGCCAGGCGCTCGCCGACGACGATGACGGCGCCGCTCTCGCGCAGCGCGTCGGCCGCCTTCGCCCCGTCGCCGTCCAGGCCCGCGTGGCCCGCGAGGGCGTCGAGCCATTCGGTCTCGGTGCCGGGGGCGGCGGGGAGCAGGGTGCCGCCCGCCTTCGTCAGACCGCGGGTGGCGTGCGACGCGACAGCAAAGGTGCGCTGGCCGTACTTGCGGTGGGCCTTGCGCAGCCGCAGGAAGACGCCGGGCGCCTCCTCCTCGGACTCGAACCCGGCGAGCAGTACCGCCGGGGCCTTCTCCAGGGTGGTGTACGTCGTCCCGGCCCCGTCGAGGTCCCGGCCGCGTCCGGCGATGCGGGAGGCCAGGAAGTCGGCCTCCTCGCTGCTGTGCACACGGGCCCGGAAGTCGATGTCGTTGGTGTCGAGGGCGACGCGGGCGAACTTGCTGTACGCGTACGCGTCCTCGACCGTCAGCCGGCCACCGGTGAGGACACCGGCACGGCCCCTTGCCGCCGACAACCCCTTTGCTGCCGCGGCGAGCGCCTCGGGCCAGCTGGTGGGCTCCAGTTCACCGGTTTCGGTGTTCCGTACGAGCGGAGTGGTCAGCCGGTCGGGGCGCTGGGCGTAGCGGAAGCCGAAGCGCCCCTTGTCGCACAGCCACTCCTCGTTGACCTCCGGGTCCTCGGCTGCCATCCGCCGCATGACCTTGCCGCGCCGGTGGTCGGTACGGGTCGCACAGCCGCCGGCACAGTGCTCGCAGACGGACGGAGTCGACACCAGGTCGAAGGGCCGGGACCGGAAGCGGTACGCGGCCGAGGTCAGCGCGCCCACCGGGCAGATCTGGATGGTGTTGCCGGAGAAGTACGACTCGAAGGGGTCGCCCTCGCCGATGCCGACCTGCTGGAGCGCGCCGCGCTCGATCAGCTCGATCATCGGGTCGCCCGCCACCTGGTTGGAGAACCGGGTGCAGCGTGCGCAGAGCACGCACCGCTCGCGGTCCAGGAGCACCTGGGTGGAGATCGGGACGGGCTTCTCGTACGTCCGCTTCCTGCCGTCGAAGCGGGAGTCGGCGTCGCCGTGCGACATGGCCTGGTTCTGCAGGGGGCACTCGCCGCCCTTGTCGCAGACCGGGCAGTCCAACGGGTGGTTGATCAGGAGGAGTTCCATCACTCCGCGCTGCGCCTTGTCGGCGACCGGCGAGGTGAGCTGGGACTTCACCACCATGCCGTCGGTGCAGGTGATGGTGCAGGACGCCATCGGCTTGCGCTGGCCCTCGACCTCGACGATGCACTGGCGGCAGGCGCCGGCCGGGTCGAGGAGGGGGTGGTCGCAGAAGCGGGGGATCTCGATGCCGAGGAGTTCGGCGGCTCGGATCACCAGCGTGCCCTTGGGGACGCTGATGTCGATGCCGTCGATCGTGAGCGAAATGAGGCCCTCCGGGGGGACCGCCGCCTCGCCGCCCCCGGAGGGAGCGCTGCTCGTGGTCACTGTCATGCGTTCACCTCCAGGTGCTTGTCGGCCCACAGGGTCGACTTGGCGGGGTCGAAGGGGCAGCCCTTGCCGGTGATGTGCTGCTCGTACTCCTCGCGGAAGTACTTGAGCGAGGAGAAGATCGGCGAGGCCGCTCCGTCTCCCAGCGCGCAGAAGGACTTGCCGTTGATGTTGTCGGCGATGTCGTTGAGCTTGTCGAGGTCGGACATCTGCCCCTTGCCGTCCTCGATGTCACGCAGCAACTGGACGAGCCAGTAGGTGCCTTCGCGGCAGGGTGTGCACTTGCCGCAGGACTCGTGGGCGTAGAACTCGGTCCAGCGGGTCACGGCCCGCACGACGCACGTCGTCTCGTCGAAGCACTGCAGCGCCTTGGTGCCGAGCATGGATCCGGCGGCGCCCACCCCTTCGTAGTCGAGGGGCACGTCGAGGTGCTCCTCGGTGAACATCGGGGTCGATGAGCCGCCCGGGGTCCAGAACTTGAGCCGGTGCCCGGCGCGCATTCCACCGCTCATGTCGAGCAGTTGGCGCAGGGTGATTCCCAACGGGGCCTCGAACTGGCCGGGGTTGGTGACGTGCCCGCTCAGCGAGTACAGCGTGAAGCCCGGGGACTTCTCGCTGCCCATCGAACGGAACCAGTCCTTGCCCCGATTCAGAATTGCGGGAACCGATGCGATCGACTCGACGTTATTGACAACAGTGGGACAGGCATAAAGCCCGGCGACCGCAGGGAAAGGAGGACGCAGCCGGGGCTGGCCACGACGGCCTTCGAGCGAGTCGAGCAGCGCGGTCTCTTCTCCGCAGATGTACGCACCCGCCCCTGCGTGCACGGTGAGTTCGAGATCGAGCCCGCTGCCGAGGATGTTCTTTCCGAGGTAGCCGGCGTCGTACGCCTCCCGCACGGCCTCGTGCAGCCTGCGCAGCACGGGGACGGTCTCTCCGCGCAGATAGATGAACGCGTGATTCGACCGGATCGCGTAACACGCAATGACAATGCCCTCGACGAGGCTATGCGGGTTCGCGAAGAGGAGCGGGATGTCCTTGCAGGTCCCCGGCTCCGATTCGTCGGCGTTGACAACTAGATAGTGCGGCTTTCCGTCGCCCTGCGGAATGAACTGCCACTTCATTCCGGTGGGGAATCCGGCGCCGCCGCGACCGCGCAGACCGGAGTCCTTCACGTACGCGATGAGGTCGTCCGGAGTCATGGCGAGGGCCTTGCGCAGACCCTCGTACCCCTCGTGCCTCCGGTAGGTCTCCAGCGTCCACGACCGGGGGTCGTCCCAGAAGGCGGACAGGACGGGCGAGAGCAGCTTCTCCGGGCTGTCCCCATTGCCGTTGCCCTTGCCGTTGCCGGTCATCTCGGTGGCCAAGGTCATCACTCACCCTCCTCGGAGGCGGGGCCTGCCGGGTGCTGCTCGGGGGCAGAGGCCGGGTCGGAGGCCGAGGTCTGCTGCGGGGCGTCGTGCGAGCTGAGGTGCTCGGAGCCCGGCTGCGGGGAGTCCTGCGACGCCGCCCCGCTGCGGGTCTCGGCACGCGGCGATACGACGCGGGCCTGGCCGGGTGCCTCGCCCTTGGCGAGCTTGAGGCCGATCAGCGAGGCGTGCCCGGCGCCTCCGGATGCCTCGACCGCACCCGGGCGCTCGTCCGGGAAACCGGCCAGGATGCGGGCGGTCTCCTTGTACGTGCAGAGAGGAGCGCCGCGGGTGGGCTCGACGGGGCGGCCGGAGCGGAGGTCGTCGACGAGCTGCTTGGCCGACTCGGGGGTCTGGTTGTCAAAGAACTCCCAGTTGACCATCACCACGGGGGCGTAGTCGCAGGCGGCGTTGCACTCGATGTGTTCGAGGGTGACCTTGCCGTCGCCGGTGGTCTCGTTGTTGCCCACGCCCAGGTACGTCTTGAGCTCGTCGAAGATGGCGTCCCCGCCCATCACCGCGCACAGGGTGTTGGTGCAGACGCCGACCTGGTAGTCGCCGGAGGCCTTGCGCCGGTACATGGTGTAGAAGGTGGCGACGGCGGTGACCTCGGCGGTGGTCAGGTCGAGGACCTCGGCGCAGAACCGGATGCCGGTGCGGGAGACGTACCCCTCCTGCGACTGCACGAGGTGCAGCAGCGGCAGCAGCGCGGAGCGGCTGTCGGGGTAGCGGCCGATCACCTCCTTCGCGTCCGCTTCGAGACGCGCCCTGACCTCGTCCGGGTAGGCGGGGGCGGGCAGTTGGGGCATGCCCAGTGACACATCGGTCATCGGTCGACGCCTCCCATCACGGGGTCGATGGACGCGACGGCGACGATGACGTCGGCGACCTGGCCGCCCTCGCACATCGCCGCCATGGCCTGGAGGTTGGTGAAGGACGGGTCGCGGAAGTGGACCCGGTAGGGGCGGGTGCCGCCGTCGGAGACGACGTGCACGCCGAGTTCGCCCTTGGGGGACTCGACGGCCGCGTAGGCCTGGCCTGCCGGGACCCGGAAGCCCTCGGTGACCAGCTTGAAGTGGTGGATCAGGGCCTCCATGGAGGTGCCCATGATCTTCTTGATGTGGTCGAGCGAGTTGCCGAGACCGTCGGCGCCGATGGCCAGTTGGGCGGGCCAGGCGATCTTCTTGTCCGCGACCATGACGTCACCGGGCTTCTTGAGGCGCTCCAGGCACTGCTCGACGATGTCGAGGGACTGGCGCATCTCTTCGAGCCGGATCAGGAAGCGGCCGTAGGAGTCGCAGGTGTCGGCGGTGGGGACCTCGAAGTCGTACGTCTCGTATCCGCAGTACGGGTCGGTCTTGCGCAGGTCGTGCGGCAGGCCGGCCGAGCGGAGCACGGGCCCGGTGGCGCCCAGCGCCATGCAGCCGGTGAGGTCGAGGTAGCCGACGTCCTGCATGCGGGCCTTGAAGATGGGGTTGCCGGTGGCGAGCTTGTCGTACTCCGGCAGGTTCTTGCGCATGGTCTTCAGGAGCTCGGCGAGCTTGTCCATGGCCCCGGGCGGGAGGTCCTGGGCGAGGCCGCCGGGACGGACGAACGCGTGGTTCATCCGCAGCCCGGTGATCAGCTCGAAGGCGTCCAGGATGAGTTCGCGGTCCCGGAAGCCGTAGATCATGATCGTGGTCGCGCCGAGCTCCATGCCACCGGTGGCGATGCACACCAGGTGGGAGGAGAGCCGGTTCAGCTCCATCAGCATGACGCGGATGATGCTGGCACGGTCGGGGATCTGGTCGGTGATGCCGAGCAGCTTCTCGACGCCCAGGCAGTACGCGGTCTCGTTGAAGAACGGCGTCAGGTAGTCCATGCGCGTGACGAAGGTGGTGCCCTGCGTCCAGTTCCGGAATTCGAGGTTCTTCTCGATGCCGGTGTGGAGGTAGCCGATGCCGCAGCGGGCCTCGGTGACGGTCTCGCCGTCGATCTCCAGGATGAGGCGGAGCACGCCGTGCGTGGACGGGTGCTGGGGGCCCATGTTGACGACGATGCGCTCGTCGTCGGCCTTCGACGCGGCCTGTACGACCTCGTCCCAGTCGCCGCCGGTGACCGTGTAGACGGTGCCTTCGGTGGTCTCGCGGGCCGAGGCGGACGTGGGGGATGAAGAGGGGGTGGTCACGAGTACGACCTCCGCTGGTCCGGAGCCGGGATCTGGGCGCCCTTGTACTCGACGGCGATGCCGCCGAGGGGGTAGTCCTTGCGCTGCGGGAAGCCCTGCCAGTCGTCCGGCATCATGATCCGGGTCAGGGCGGGGTGGCCGTCGAAGACCAGGCCGAAGAAGTCGTACGTCTCGCGCTCGTGCCAGTCGTTGGTCGGGTAGACCGAGACCAGGGACGGGACGTGCGGGTCGGCGTCGGGGGCGCTGACTTCAAGGCGGATCAGCCGGCCGTGGGTGAGCGAGCGCAGGTGGTAGACCGCGTGCAGCTCGCGGCCCTTGTCCTCCAGGAAGTGCACGCCGCTGACGCCGGTGCACAGTTCGAAGCGCAGGGCCGGGTCGTCGCGCAGGGTGCGGGCGACCGTCAGGAGGTGCTCGCGGGCGATGTGGAAGGTGAGTTCGCCGCGGTCGACAACCGTCTTCTCGATGGCGTGCGAGGGAAGCAGGTCCTGCTCCTCCAGGGCGCCTTCGAGTTCGTCGGCGACCTCGTCGAACCAGCCCCCGTAGGGGCGGGACGATTCACCGGGAAAGGTGACGGTACGGACGAGTCCGCCGTACCCGGTCGTGTCGCCGCCGTCGCCGGCGCCGAACATGCCCTTGCGGGTGCGGAGGACCTCAGCGGTGTCCGCGCGCTGGGCGGGGACGCCGTTCGGCGTGCCCTCGTGTTGCTCGCTCACCGGAGCAGCCCCTTCATCTCGATCATGGGGAGCGCCTTCAGGGCTGCTTCCTCCGCCTCGCGGGCCGCTTCCTCCGCGTTGACGCCGAGCTTGGAGCCCTGGATCTTCTGGTGGAGCTTGAGGATCGCGTCGATCAGCATCTCGGGGCGGGGCGGGCAGCCCGGCAGGTAGATGTCGACCGGAACGATGTGGTCGACGCCCTGGACGATCGCGTAGTTGTTGAACATGCCGCCCGAGGAGGCGCAAACCCCCATGGAGATGACCCACTTGGGGCTCGGCATCTGGTCGTAGACCTGTCGCAGTACCGGCGCCATCTTCTGGCTGACCCGGCCGGCCACGATCATCAGGTCGGCCTGCCGCGGTGAACCGCGGAAGACCTCCATGCCGAAGCGGGCCAGGTCGTACCGGCCCGCTCCCGTCGTCATCATCTCGATGGCGCAGCAGGCGAGGCCGAACGTCGCGGGGAAGACGGAGGACTTCCGCACCCAGCCCGCGGCCTGTTCGACCGTCGTCAGCAGAAATCCGCTCGGCAGTTTCTCTTCGAGTCCCATGGGTGATCCCTCAGCCCCTCAGTCCCATTCCAGGCCGCCGCGACGCCATACATACGCGTACGCGACAAAAACGGTGAGCACGAAGAGGAGCATCTCGACGAGCCCGAAAATCCCCAGGGCGTCGAAGGAGACCGCCCAGGGGTAGAGGAAGACGATCTCGATGTCGAAGACGATGAACAGCATCGCCGTCAGGTAGTACTTGATGGGAAAGCGGCCGCCTCCGGCCGGCGTGGGAGTGGGCTCGATGCCGCACTCGTACGCTTCGAGCTTTGCCCGGTTGTAGCGCTTGGGGCCGATAAGCGTGGCCATGACCACGGAGAAGATCGCAAACCCTGCCCCGAGGGCGCCGAGCACAAGGATGGGCGCGTAAGCATTCACCCTCCTCGCTCCTTCCAGTCGTCCTTGACCGTTGGACCGCGCCGGGCTCGAACTTGCCCCGTCGCGGGGGGCCGGTGCGCCTCGCCGCGGAAGAACCGTATGAAGATCGCGGATATGTGAGGCAGTTCACAAGCCTGACTGCCCCGCATCCTATGCCTGCCGGTCTGTGATCTGCGACACGGGGTACGACAACGCCTTTGTGATCTCCACCACCTGACGAAGGATCATGAACACGGATGCACGGTGATCTACGTACCGGAAGCACGCAAGTGATCACCTGACGTGACATTCAGTGGTGTTACCGCTGGTCGGAGACGTGGTGCTCTATCAAGAGAGGGCGCCTACAGGCAAATTGGAGATGGACGGGCGCTGGTGATAGTGCCTTCGCGCCCGCTCTCGGGAGGGGGTCCGGAGGGACGGGTGGACTCGTGCGCGCGTTCACGAGCGGACAAGTCGGCGAAGCGCGCCTCTATTGTGACCTGCGTCACTCCTAAGAGGTCGTCAGAAAAGCGGGCTTGGCCATGCGTGTGAACGGATGGTAGGCGTCAGGGCAATTCGGGCGTATCGCGGAAAACCCATGATCACAGGGTTGGACGGTCGTGCCCGTTTTGCCCTTTACGGCGTCAATAAGGGTGCGCGGACGCGGAATTCGGGCCGCAGGATGGCAACTGTGGCGGAGACCACGTTTCTTGATGCAGACTCGTTACCTCTGATAGCGGTTGTTCTCATGTCCCACACCGCTCACATACCCAGCCACCGGAAGCCCCGCCGCAGCGCCTCGAAGATGGCGCTCCGTGCCGGAGTTGCCGGTGGCGTCCTCAGCACCATCGCGGTGGCTGGTGCGGCTGCTCCGGCGAACGCGGAGCCGGTGCACGAGACCGTCGAGATGCCCCTGCTGACGACCACCGCCGCTTCCACGCCCGCCAAGTCCGCCGCCACGGTCAACACCGCTGTCGAGGCGACGCAGCAGATCGCCTTCGAGTACGACCGCCAGGCCCGCCAGGACGCCGCGGCCGAGACCGCCATGAAGGACGCCAAGAAGGCCAAGGCCGAGGCGGACCGCAAGGCGGAGGCCGAGAAGAAGGCCGCCGAGGCCGCTCGTAAGAAGGCCGAGGAGAAGGCCGAGCAGGAGCGCGCCTCGCGTTCCTCCGAGCGCACCTCGCTCACCTCGTACTCGGGTTCCTCGTCCTCGTCCGAGGGTTCCGGCAGCTCGGCTTCCTCGTCGTCGGCCACCGGCAGCGCCGCTTCCGTCATCGCGTTCGCGCGGGCGCAGGTCGGCGACGCGTACGTACTGGGCAGCACCGGTCCCAACGCGTGGGACTGCTCCAGCCTCATGCAGGCCGCGTTCGGCTCCATCGGTGTCGACCTGCCGCGCGTCTCGCAGAGCCAGTCCACCATGGGCACGCAGGTCGGTCTCGACAACCTCCAGCCGGGCGACATCCTCTACTGGGGCAGCGCGGGCAGCGCCTACCACGTGGGCATCTACGTGGGCGGCGGCAACTTCGTCGGAGCGCAGAACTCCGGCACCGGTGTGGTGGAGCGTCCGCTCTCGTACGACCCGCCGACCGGCGCCGTGCGCGTTCTCTGATCCACCTTCCCTGCCAGTCAGTTGGTACGGCCGAGGGCCGTCGTCCCCCCGCTCGGGGACGACGGCCCTCTGGCGTAGCGGGCGGGGCGGGGGCTAGGTGAGGTCGGTGAGGCCCGTGTTCGCGCCGCACAGGACGATTGCGGTGCGCTCCCCGGGCTGCGGTGCGTACGCGTAGGCGGTGGCTGCCGCGTGCTCGACGGCGAGGCGGCGTTCGTCCCAGAGCCGGTGCCGTGCTCGTACGATCGCCTCGTCCGGTACGAGCACGGAGCGCACGCCGTCGCGGCGGGCCGTGTCGAGGGCGGTCTGCGAGACCCGGGTCGCGCCGAGGGAGTCGGCGGCGACCGAGTCCACCGCGGAGTCGACGACTTGGCCGGCGGCGAGGGCGGCGTTCAGGGCGCGGCAGTTCTCCGGCTCGACGGCGACGACCTCGATTCCTTTGTCCAGTGCGGCGGTTGCCACTCCGGCGAAGAGCCCGCCGCCGCCGACCGACACCACGATCGTGTCGAGTCCTTCGGGGACCTGCCGAAGGATCTCCTCCGTGAGCGTGCCGGCGCCGGCCGCGATCAGCGGATGGTCGTACGCGTGCGAGGCGAGCGCGCCCGAGGTCTCGGCGAACTCCGCGCAGGCGGCCCGCGCTTCGTCGTACCGTGTGCCGACGAGCCGTACCTCCGCACCGTACGAACGCAGCCGGGCCACCTTCACCGGCGGTGCGGTCTCCGGGAGGAAGACGGTCGCGTCGACGCCGTGCTCGCGCGCCGCCCATGCGCAGGCGAGGCCCGCGTTGCCGCCGGAGGCGATGGTCAGCCCGGCGTCGGGGAGCAGTCCGGCCTCGCGGTGGGCGAGGAGGAAGTTCATGGCGCCGCGCGCCTTGAAGCTGCCGGTGTGCTGCATGAATTCGAGGGCGAGCAGCACATTCCCCTCTGTCGGGGCAACGGCGACGGGCCGCACGTGACCGGCGATACGGTCGGTGGCGGCCTTGATCTCACCGGGGGTGAGGGCGGGGGCGGGGGTGCTGGGCTGTGGCACGGGGGCTCCAGGGGTGTAGGTGCGGCAGGTAGGTGGTGCGGGTTGCCTGCGGCTGTGCCCGGTGCACGGCTCCGCCGCGCGTCCTCAAACGCCGGACGGGCTGATGTGCCTAAGAGTTCGGTGCCACCTTCGCCAGGCCGTTGATGATGCGGTCCATCGCGTCGCCGCCCGTCGGGTCGGTCAGGTTGGCCAGCATTTTCAGGGTGAAGCGCATCAGGACGGGGTGGGTGAGGCCGCGTTCGGCGGCCAGTTTCATGATCTTGGGGTTGCCGATGAGCTTCACGAAGGCACGGCCCATCGTGTAGTAGCCGCCGTACGTGTCCTTCAGGACCTGGGGGTAGCGGGCCAGGGCCATTTCGCGCTGGGCGGGGGTCGCGCGGGCGTGGGCCTGGACGATGACCTCCGAGGCGATCTGGCCGGACTCCATCGCGTAGGCGATGCCCTCGCCGTTGAACGGGTTGACCATGCCGCCCGCGTCACCGACCAGGAGCAGGCCCTTGGTGTAGTGCGGTTGACGGTTGAACGCCATCGGGAGGGCCGCGCCGCGGATCGGCATGGTCATGTTTTCGGGGGTGTAGCCCCACTCGGCGGGCATGGACGCGCACCAGGCCTTCAACACCTCGCGCCAGTCCAGTTCCTTGAAGGCCTTGGAGGAGTTGAGGATGCCGAGACCCACGTTGGACGTCCCGTCGCCCATGCCGAAGATCCAGCCGTAGCCGGGGAGGAGGCGGTCCTGGGGTCCGCGGCGGTCCCACAGTTCCAGCCAGGACTCCAGGTAGTCGTCGTCGTGGCGGGGGGAGGTGAAGTACGTGCGGACCGCCACACCCATCGGGCGGTCCTCACGCCGGTGCAGGCCCATCGCGAGGGACAGGCGGGTGGAGTTGCCGTCGGCCGCGACCACGAGCGGGGCGTGGAAGGTGACGGGGAGCTTCTCCTCGCCGAGCTTCGCCTCGACACCCGTGATGCGGCCGGTGCGCTTGTCCAGGATCGGGGCGCCGACGTTGCAGCGCTCGTACAGCCGCGCACCCGCCTTCTGGGCCTGGCGGGCCAGCTGTTCGTCGAAGTCGTCGCGCTTGCGGACCAGTCCGTAGTCCGGGTACGAGGCGAGCTCCGGCCAGTCCAGCTGGAGGCGCTGGCCGCCGCCGATGATGCGCAGGCCCTTGTTGCGCAGCCAGCCCGCTTCCTCGGAGATGTCGATGCCCATCGACACCAGCTGCTTGGTGGCGCGCGGGGTGAGCCCGTCGCCGCAGACCTTTTCGCGGGGGAACGCGGTCTTTTCCAGGAGAAGTACGTCCAGGCCCGACTTGGCCAGGTAGTACGCGGTCGCGGAGCCGGCGGGTCCGGCCCCGACGACGATCACATCTGCGCTGTGTTCGGAGGGGGTCGCGGTCACGGGCTCGGTCACGGCGGGGTCTCCCGTAAGACTCGATGTTGATGTTGTGCCTTGACGGCACAGGGCAAGGGGCAGTCTATGGGGGCGTACCTCTCACTCATCTGAAGGGCTGCCCACATGACCCTCACGCCCCCCGCGGCTCCCGAGCTGTCCTCCGCGCCGTCCCGCGCCCTGCCCACCGTGCGGCTGCGTGTGCCGATCGAGGAGGACGCGTACGCCTGGCACGACGTGTTCAAGAACCCGGAGGTCATGGAGTTCCACGGCGGGAAGCCGCACGGTGTTTCCGTGTACGAGGAGCTGACCGCGCGCCAGCGCAAGCACGACGCCGAACGGGGGTTCTGCCTCTGGACGCTGCTCGACGAGGACGACACGGTGATCGGTTTCACCGGCGCCCAGCCGTGGCCGCACACCCACTTCGGGCCGGTCGGCGAGATCGAGATCGGCTGGCGGCTCGGCCGTGCGTACTGGGGGCGGGGGTACGTCACCGCCGCCGCGCACGCCACCGTGGAGCGGGTACGGGCGGCCGGCGTACCGGAGGTGGCGGCGATGGTGGACGCGCGCAACACCCGTTCCATCGCCGTCACCGAGCGGCTGGGCATGCGGCACACGGAGACCTTCGTCGTGCCCGACTCCGAGCCGGAGCGGACGGGTTACTGCTTCCGGCTGAAGCTGTGAGGCGGTAGGAGCTCGGGCGGGAAGGGCGGGATCAGCCGGTGTACGCGCACTCCCGGAGGGCAGGGCTCAGAAGGCACTCCCGCAGGGCCGGGCTCAGAAGACCGAGAGCCCCGTCAGCGTCGTGAACCGGTCCAGTGCCGCGATGCCCGCCACCGAGTTCCCCTGCGCGTCGAGCCCCGGGCTCCACACGCTCACCGTGCACGTTCCCGGTACGACAGCCACGATCCCGCCGCCGACGCCGCTCTTGCCCGGCAGCCCGACCCGGTAGGCGAACTCGCCCGCCGCGTCGTACGTCCCGCAGGTCATCATCACCGCGTTGATCTGCTTGGCGAGCCTGCGCGGCAGCAGCCGCGACCCGTCCGCGCGCAGCCCGTGCCGGGCCAGGAAGCGGGTGGCGAGCGCCAGGTCGGAGCAGTTCATCTCGATCGAGCACTGCCAGAAGTAGTGGTCGAGGAGGGCCGGGATGGGGTTGGCGATGGTGCCGTACGCCGCCATGAAGTGGGCGAGGGCGGCGTTGCGGTCGCCGTTGTCGGACTCGGAGGCGGCGACCTCCGGGTCGAAGGAGACGTCCGGGTTGCCGCTCTCCTGCCGTACGAACTCCAGGAGTTCGCTGCTCGCGTCGCCGGTGAGGGTCTGGAGGCGGTCGGTGACGACGAGGGCGCCCGCGTTGATGAAGGGATTGCGCGGGATGCCGTTCTCGTACTCCAGCTGGACGAGCGAGTTGAACGGGTTGCCGGAGGGCTCGCGTCCGACCTTCCGCCACAGGTCGTCGCCGCCCTCGGCGAGGGCCAGTGCGAGGGCGAAGACCTTGGTGATGGACTGGGTGGAGAACGGCTGCTGCCAGTCCCCCACCCCGTACACCTTGCCGTCGAGGTCGGCGATCGCCATACCGAAGCTGCCGGGGTCGACACAGGACAGCGCCGGGATGTACGCGGCGACCTGGCCCGCCCCGACCTGCGGGCGGACGTCCTCCTCGATCTGCCTGAGGATGTCCTGGAAGTCGAACTCGGCGGCCTCGCTCATCAGATCCGTACGCCCCGGTGCAGCGCCACGACGCCGCCCGTCAGATTGCGCCAGGCGACCTTCGACCAGCCGGCCTTCTGGAGCTTGGCGGCGAGGCCGGCCTGGTCGGGCCAGGCGCGGATGGACTCGGCGAGGTAGACGTACGCGTCCGGGTTGGAGGACACGGCCGTGGCGACCGGCGGCAGCGCCCGCATCAGGTACTCGGTGTAGACGGTCCTGAACGGCGCCCAGGTGGGGTGCGAGAACTCGCAGATCACCACCCGTCCGCCCTTCTTCGTCACCCGGAACAGCTCCTTCAGCGCGGCGTCCGTGTCGACGACGTTGCGCAGCCCGAAGGAGATGGTGACGACGTCGAAGGACTCGTCCTTGAAGGGCAGCTTCGTCGCGTCGCCTGCGGTGAGCGGCAGGTACGGGTGCTTCCGCTTGCCCTCGCGGAGCATGCCGATGGAGAAGTCGCAGGGGACGACGTACGCCCCTGTGGCCGCGAAGGGGAGCGAGGAGGTGGCGGTGCCGGCGGCGAGGTCCAGGATCCGCTTTCCGGGTCCCGCGTCCACCGCTTTGGCCACCTCCTTGCGCCAGGCGCGGTCCTGGCCGAGGGAGAGCACGGTGTTGGTGAGGTCGTAGTTCGCCGCCACGTCGTCGAACATCGAGGCGACTTCGTGCGGCTGCTTGTCCAAGGATGCGCGGGTCACCCACCCATTGTGCAGGGCGCCTGGGCGGCGGGCGTGGGGCGGGGGAGCGTCACGGCTCGCGCCGGTGGGGGCGGGCGTCCCGGGCTGCGCCCGGTGCACGGCTGCGCCGTGCGTCCTCAAACGCCGGGCGGGCTGTTGAAGATGCCCGCCCGGACCGGCTGATCCGTCAGGCCCGCCTGAACACCAGCCGGCCGCCGATCACCGTCACCAGGCACTCCCCCTCCGGCTCCGTGAACACCGCGAAGTCGGCGACCGCCGAAGGGGTGAGCGGGTTCGGGCGCGGCGCGTGCAGGATCCGGACCGGCGAGCGTTCGACCGCGACCCGTACGGCGGGATGGGTGAAGGGGCCTGCCACCGCCGTCGTGCCGTGGGCGAGGAGCCGCTGTACGCCCCGCCGGGCGCTCGCGCCCCACCGCGTGTCGGTCATGTCCAGGTCGTGCAGGGCGGACCCCGACAGCGGCCCGGTGCCGAGCTCGTCGGCCTCGCGGGGGTCGGGCCAGTAGCGGGCCTGCAGGAGCGTGACCGCGTCCGGCTCGAAGCGGCCGGGGGTGAGATAGCCGTCCCACTCCCTGGTACGGGCCCCCTGGCCCGCGTGCGCCGCCAGCTTCTCGTACGTACCGACTGCGGAGATGCGGTCGCCGTCCACGACGACCGCGTCCCCGGTCGAACCCTCCGAGCCGTCCGCCTCCCGGATCCCCAGGACCCGGTGAATCGTCAGCACCGCGACGTCAGTTGGAGGCGAGGAGCTTCAGCTCGGGGTGCGCCGTGCCGCCCTCGATCGCTGTGGAGGAGAGGTGCGAGACGACGTGGTCGTCGACCGGGTCGCTCGCCGGGTCCGTGTGCACGAGCAGGTGCTCGTACGTCGTGGCGCGCTGGGCCGGCACCCGGCCCGCCTTGCGGATGAGGTCGATGATCTCCATCCGGTTGGAGCGGTGCCTGGCTCCGGCGGACGAGACGACGTTCTCTTCGAGCATGATCGAGCCGAGGTCGTCGGCGCCGTAGTGCAGGGAGAGCTGACCGGCCTCCTTGCCGACCGTCAGCCAGGAGCCCTGGATGTGGGCGATGTTGTCCAGGAAGAGCCGGGCGACGGCGATCAGCCGCAGGTACTCGAAGATCGTGGCCTGGGTGCGGCCCTTCAGCGCGTTGTTCTGCGGCTGGTAGGTGTACGGGATGAACGCGCGGAAGCCGCCCGTCCGGTCCTGTACGTCGCGGATCATGCGCAGGTGCTCGATGCGCTCGGCGTTCGTCTCGCCCGTACCCATGAGCATGGTGGACGTCGACTCGACGCCGAGGCCGTGCGCCTCCTCCATGATCTCCAGCCAGCGCTCGCCGGACTCCTTGAGCGGCGCGATGGCCTTGCGGGCGCGGGCCGGCAGCAGCTCGGCGCCGGCGCCCGCGAAGGAGTCGAGACCCGCGGCGTGGATCCGCTGGATCGCTTCCTTCGTCGACACCTTGGAGATGCGGGCCATGTGCTCGACCTCGGACGCGCCGAGGGAGTGGATGACCAGCTGCGGGTAGGCCTTCTTGATCGCGGCGAAGTGCTCTTCGTAGTACTCGACGCCGTAGTCCGGGTGGTGGCCGCCCTGGAACATGATCTGGGTGCCGCCCAGTTCGACGGTCTCCGCGCAGCGGCGCAGGATGTCGTCGAGGTCGCGGGTCCACACGTCGGGGCTCTTCGGCGCGGCGAAGAAGGCGCAGAACTTGCACGCGGTGACGCACGAGTTCGTGTAGTTGATGTTGCGCTCGATGATGTACGTCGCGATGTCCTCGGTACCCGCGTACCGGCGGCGGCGCACGGCGTCGGCGGCCTGGCCCAGCGCGTGCAGCGGGGCGTCGCGGTACAGGTCGAGCGCTTCCTCGGGAGTGATGCGGCCACCCTCGGCGGCACGGTCAAGGACAGACTGGAGGTCGGCCTTCTCGGTCACCGGGGCGGTTCCTTCCCAAAGGGGTGCACAGCGGGGTGTGCGGGGCGGTACGGCAAGACCGATCCAGCGTACGCCAGGGCGGCATGCCCGTTGCGGGCGGCCACGGAGGGCGGCGCGGTGACGCGGCGCCGCACCTCGGCCCGTGCCGCATCCCGCGCCGCACCCGGTGGCGCCGCACCTCGGCCCGTGCCGCACCCGGTGGCGCGGCCCCGCCACGCGCCGCCTCACGCGCCCCGTCACACGCCCCCTCACTGCTCGTGCACGGGCCTCCGCCACACCGGGACGACGGCCGCGTCCGCCGCCGCCTTCTTCGCTTCGCGGGTGGCCAGCCCCACGGCGATGCGCCACCCCACGCAGTCGGCGAACGCCAGAGCGCCGATCGCACCCGGGACGTACCCGAACCGGTCCTGCGCACCCAGCAGCAGCACTGTCGCCCCGCACCTCACGGATTCCGTCGGGCCCCGTACGCTGCCCGGACCCCGACCTCCGGAGGACCGAATGGCCTCGCACCGCTCCCCCCACCCGGCCGGCCCGCCCGCTCCCCCGCTGCCGGGGGACGCTCTCCGCAGCTCCCCGGCCCTGCTGGCCGACGTCCAGCAGCTCAACGCCCGCTACGGAGTGGACTACACGGACGACGAAACGGTGGGCGCCCTCCTCGCCCGGCACAAGGAGGAGATACACCGGCTGCGGAACAGCCCCAAGGCGTGGGTGGGCGGGATCTCCCTGCTCGTCGCCGTCTGCTGGCCCGCCGCCACGCTCATGGGCCTGGGCCCGCCGGACATGACCCAGGCCCCCCGTTCCCTGGTCGTGCACGCCGCACCGGCCCTCGCCCTCTTCGTCTTCGGCCTCGTGCTCGTCGTCCAGTCCCACCGCAGGGCGGGCCGCCGCATGAATCACCCCGAACTCGTGGGCTACCGCCTGGTGCTGGCGACCGCGACCGCGCACCGGGTTCCGGTGCGCAGTGCCCCCGCGTGGCTGGTAGGGCGCGACAAGTACTCCGACAAGGAGTCCCACCCGGTCCCTGAGCTGGACCTGGCGCCCCGCCCGGACACCGCCGCCCCTGCCACCGGCACCGCGGCCGCGGGCGCTGTCGCCGCCGCGCCGGCACCCGTCGGCCCGCCTCCCCCCGTACCGGAGAAGCCGTACGACGTGGTCCGGTACGAGTCCCTGGGTACGGAGGGCGGCTGGCACGACGAGGCGGGCTGGCTGCTCGTCGCGGCGGGTGGCATCGCGGGAGTCTGGGCCTACTCCGACGGCCAGCCGTTCGGGTACGCCCTGATCCCGGTCCTCGTGGCGCTGGGCGTCCTGGTCTGGGTGGCGGGCCGCCGCCAGGGCGTCCGGCACACGGCGCTGCGCGAGGCGGCGTCGAAGTACGTGGCGGAGGTGACGGCGGCACAGCGGGCGGGGGCCCCGGTGCCGGAGCTGTCGCCCGAGCTGCGAAAGCTCATCGTCTGACCCGCTACTGCTTTTTGAGCTTTCCGTACGGCTTGCCCTGGACGGCGGAAGGCGACGTGTACTGGAGCGTGCCGTCCGCGTTGCGGGTGAGGTTCAGTTCACTGGAGTCGCCGGAGCAGAGCAGCGGGGTGGACGGGCGTGCCGGGTCGGTGCGGTCGACGACGCGGATCTCGTCGGCACTCGCGGAGACGAGCCGGCCGACGCCGTAGCACTTGACGGCTTCTCCCAGGGCGTAGCTCGACCTGTACACGTCCTGGCCCTTGTGTCCCTTGACGATCTCCAGGGTGATGGTGCCGTGCGGCTGGTGGGTGGTGGCCTCGGTGAGGGTGCCGCTCCAGGTGCCGAGGAAGCTGTCCGGCACTGTGCCGGACCCGGCCGGGGCGCCCTTCGTCGGAGAGGGGGACGACGACGAGGCGGCGGGGGGCCTGGCCGCACCGGGGTCCGCATCGTGTTTGCTGCTGCTGCCGCCGTCCGGCCACATGTTCAGCAGGAGGCTGCCGCCGAGAGTGACGGCGGCGAGGGCTCCTGCGACCGAGAGCACCAGCGTGCAGCTGCGGCGGCTGCCACGGCCTTCGGGCCCGGCGGAGGGCCCGTTCTCCGTGGCGACGGACACCGAGAGACCGGGTCTGCCCGGTACACCCTTCCCCCGCTCCTCCCGTTGTACGGGCACGGCGGGTGCCGAGCCCGGGACCGGCGGAATCTGCGCCTCGCTCCGCACCACCCCGTGGGTGAAGGGGACCGGCCCGGACGGCGCCTCGCCCGCCGACGCCTCCAGGTCGAGGAGCCGTACCGCGCCCCGTCCCGCCTCCGCCACCAGCGGCCCCGGCAGCCAGCCGGCCGCGACCATGCCCGCCGCCCCGCCCGGGGCCAGCCGGGCCGCGATCCGTGCCGGGGTGGGCCGGTCGGCGGCCGACTTGGCGAGGCAGTCGGCGACCAGGTCGCGCAAGTCCCCTGTCAGGCCTTCCAGTTCGGGTTCCTCGTGGACCACCTTGTAGAGGAGCGAGGCGGCGGAGTCGCCGGGGAAGGGCGCCGTCCCGGTCGCCGCGTACGCGAGGACCGCGCCCAGCGAGAAGACGTCGGCGGCGGAGGTGACGCCCTTGCCGAGGATCTGTTCGGGCGACATGTAGCCGGGCGAGCCGACCGAGACGCCGGTGGAGGTGAGCGAGGCGGTGGAGTCGGTGGCGCGGGCGATGCCGAAGTCGATGAGGCGGGGGCCGTCGAGGGTCAGCAGCACGTTGGACGGCTTCACGTCCCGGTGTACGAGGCCCAGCGCGTGCACCGCCGTCAGCGCCTCCGCGAGGCCCGCGCCCAGCGCACGTACGGAAGGGTCCGGCAGCGGACCGTGCTCCGCGACCGCCTGCGTCAACGAGGGACCCGCCACATAACCCGTCGCCACCCACGGCACCGGGGCGCCCGGATCGGCGTCGAGCACGGGCGCGGTCCAGGCCCCGCCGACCCTGCGCGCCGCCTCCACCTCACGGCGGAATCGGGCCCGGAACTCCTCGTCGAGGGCGAAGTGCGGGTGCACGATCTTGACGGCGACGGTCCGCCCTCCGGCGCTGCGCCCGAGGTACACCCGGCCCATGCCACCGGACCCCAGGCGGCCGAGCAGCCGGTAGGCACCGATATTCTGCGGATCGCCCGCTTCCAACGGCTGCATGGTGGTGCACTCCCCCGAGGGCCCGCCCAGTGGCCCACTCCCCGTGAGCCTCATGAACCCGTCCCCCACAGTAGGGCCCGAGTGTGCGGGATCACTCGGGACGAGTCGGACACTAGGTGAACCGATGGACCCCGGGTCGCATCTCCTTGTACGGAATCGCCACACCCCGTCCACCACATTTGCCGACGTCCCCGTCCGTCCCTGTCCGTCCCCGCCGCCTCACCCGCACGGAGCCCGCCCATGAATCGCCTGGTCAGCCGCCGTCTGATAGCCGTCACCATGATCGGCTCCGCACTGGCTCTGTCCTTGACCGGCTGCTCCGACGAGGGCAAGCCGTACGACTTCAACTCGGCGGGCAGCGGCGGAAACTCCATCCACCACGCCGCGGTCTCCGGCGACGGTGTGAGCCGGATGCCGATGGGCCCGCGCGCGGACTTCTCCATCTTCCGCACCCTGGAGGACGACACCAAGGTCGCCGAGACGACGCTGACCGGAGCGAAGTCCGGCATCACGGGCAAGGTGTGGGTGTGGGCGCCGAAGCAGTACTTCGACCCCAAGTACGAAAACAGTGGCTTTCCGGTACTGATCGCCCTGCCCGGGTCGTACGGATTCAACAGCAATTACTGGACGAAGCCCAACAATCCATTCCTGGACACGGTGGCCCGGATGTCCGAGGAGGGCACGAGCCTGCCCTTCGTCGTCGTCATGCCCGTACTGAATCCGGAAAAGCGGTACTACGACGGAAGCGACATCCCGGGGCAGCCCAAGGTGGGCACCTGGATGACGGAAGATGTTCCCGATTTCGTCAGGGCGAATTTCCGTACGTTCAATTCGCGGGACGGCTGGGCGTTCATGGGATCGTCGTCCGGCGGATTCGTCGGGCTGAAATCCGTACTCCAGCACCCGGACCGGTTCAAGGCGGTCATCTCCTCGGGCCCGGACATCGTGCCGGACTCCCCGATGTGGAAGGGCCACCCCAAGGAGAAGCTGGCGAACAGTCCCCGCAAGCTGGCCGGCGACCTGATCAAGAAGCCGGGTGCCCCGGACGTCTATGTGGCGTTCCAGGTGGGCAGCAAGGAAACCCTCCAGCCGCGGGTGAACCGCTTCATCCGGGAGTTCGGCAAGGGCCCGGTCAAGACCCATCTGGAAGTCATTCCGGACGGCGTCCACAACCCGGCGACGTACGTCAGGGGCATGGAGGCGGGCAGCCTCAGCTGGATCAGCTCCCACCTGAGGGCCCCCGCCCCCTCGCCGCAGGAGCCGCAGGAGCAGTAGGACCGGCGGGCACTACTCGCCGAGCAGCGTGACCTGTACGTCCGACGGGTAGCCGGTGCTCTCGCCGGTGCGGCGCGCGAACTCCCGTACGCCCTTGATCTGGGCGGGCCCGAAGCGGAAGTCCAGCGTCGTGAAGTACTTCTCCAGCAGCTCGGCGTCGAAGTCCTCCCAGCGCGCGGCCTGCTCGGCGACCCGGTCGACCTCGGCGAGCGACAGGTCGCGGGAGGCCAGGAACGCCTCGTGCGCCTTGTGCACGTGGTGCGGTTCGCGCGCCAGGTAGTCCTTGCGGGCCGCCCACACGGCGAAGACGAACGGCAGCCCCGTCCACTCCTTCCACATCTGCCCCAGGTCGTGGACCTCCAGGCCCAGCCGGGGCGCGTCGTGCAGCGAGGCCCGTAGCGCGGCGTCCCCGATCAGCACGGCGGCGTCCGCCTCGCGCATCATCAGCGAGAGGTCGGGCGGGCAGGTGTAGTAGTCGGGCTCGACGCCGTACTGCTCGGCGAGGAGCAGCTGCGCCAGGCGTACGGAGGTGCGGGAGGTCGATCCGAGGGCGACCCGCGCCTTGTCGAGCTGGGCCAGGGGGACCTTGGAGACGATCACGCAGGACATCACCGGGCCGTCGCAGCCGACCGCGAGATCGGGGAAGGCGACCAGGTCGTCGGCGTTCTTCAGGAACTCGACGACGGTGACGGGCGCGATGTCGAGCTCGCCGCGGATGAGTTGTTCGCTGAGCCGCTCGGGGGTGTCCTTGGTCAGCTCGAAGTCCAGCAGGGTTCCGGTCCGTGCGAGCCCCCAGTAGAGGGGCATGCAGTTCAGGAACTGGATGTGGCCGACGCGGGGCCGGGTGCGGTTCGGCGTCAGCTCGCCAGCGGTTGAATTGTCCACATCGTGAGGCTAGACCCGAAGCGGGCGGAGGACCCCTCCGGGGGTCTTCGCGGGGTCCGCGCGGGGCCCCGGAGAGGTGGCCAAACGGCCTCCCCGCACCCCTCCTGGGGTCAGCCGACACGCCCGTGTCAAACATCCGGGTGACGTGATCTTTCCCTCTACCGCTTGGCTGAGGGTGCGTGCTAGGCTCGCCCGCAAGTTGCAGTTTGGTTTCCCTTGCAGTACAGAGCCTGCGGAGCATGTAACCCCGCAGGCTTTTGTTTTCAGACTTCCTTGTAGGTTCTGGAGCAGGGCAACCCTTTGGCCCATGGGAGGGCTTATGGCTACCGGAACCGTCAAGTGGTTCAACGCTGAAAAGGGCTTCGGCTTCATCGCCCAGGACGGCGGCGGCCCGGATGTCTTCGTCCACTACTCCGCGATCAACGCGGCTGGTTTCCGCTCGCTTGAGGAGAACCAGGTCGTGAACTTCGACGTCACGCAGGGCCCGAAGGGCCCGCAGGCGGAGAACGTCACCCCCGCCTAAGTCCTCGACTTAGTGGGAATGACCGATCGCGGTCATTGAACAGCAGTACCCAAGGAGCCCTGTCCCGCGAAAGCGGAACAGGGCTCCTGCCTTTCTCCTGCCGCTTCTCCCGCCTTTCTCCCGCCTTTCTCCTGCCGCTTCTCCCGCCGCTTCTCCCGCTGCGCTACGGATTCCGGTACAGCTCCTCGACTTCCTCCGCATACCGCTCCAGAACGGCTTTCCGCCGCACCTTCAGCGTCGGCGTGAGCGCCCCGCCCTCGATACTGAAGTCCTCGTCGAGCACGGCGAAGGCCCTGATGCGGGCGGGCCGGGAGAGCTGCGCGTTCGCCGTCTCGACCGCCTGGCGCACCAGCTCCCGTACAGCGGGGTGCTGCCCCGGCCGCTCCCCCAGCTCATGCCCCTCCCGCCCCGCCCACCCGGCGATCTCGTCCGCCTCCAAGGTGATCAGCGCGACGGGGTGCGGCCGGCGGTCGCCGACCATCACGGCGTGCGAGACGTACCGCGACTGCTGGATCGCGTGCTCGACGAGCGAGGGGGTGAGGTTCTTGCCCGAGGACGTGATGATGAGGTCCTTCTTGCGCCCGGTGAGGGTGAGGAATCCGTCCTCGTCGAGCCGCCCCAGGTCACCGGTGTGCAGCCAGCCCTCGCCGTCGAGGGTCTCGCGGGTGGCGCCGTCGTTCCCGTAGTACCCGGGGAAGACCATCCCGCCGCGCGCCAGCACCTCCCCGTCGCCCTCCGCGATCCTCACCTCACAGCCGGGGTACGGGCGGCCGACCGTGCCGTAGCGGACGGCGCCGGGCCGGTTGAGGGAGATGACGCCGCCGGACTCCGTCATTCCGTATCCCTCGTACACGGGGATCGAGCAGGCCCGCAGGAAGTCGAGGGTCTGCGGGGCGATGGGCGCGGCCCCGGTGAGCGCCCACCGCAGCCGCCCGCCGAAGGCACCGCGCACAAGCCCGTACAACGACTTCTCAGCAGCCTCGTAAGCCTCCCTGTCCCCCTCCGGAAGCCGCCCCTCCGCCGCCAGGACCCCGATCCGTACGGCCTCCTCGAACCGCTCCTTGCCGCCCTCCTGGGACTCCGCCATCCCCAGCACCACCGAGTGCACCTTCTCGAAGAGCCGCGGTACGGACGGCAGATGCGTCGGCCGCACCTCACCGAGCTCGCCGAGGACGTCCTCGATCCGCCCCCCGAAGTAGCACAGCTCCCCGCCGAACATGAGGGTGTTGAACTCGATGAGCTGCGCGAGGAGATGCGCGAGCGGGAGATAGAGGTACGTCACGTCCCCCGGCCCGCCCTCGATCATCTCGGCCCCACCGTCGAGCACGGCCCCGAAGTTGGCATGGGTGAGCCGGCAGCCCTTGGGGGGACCGGTGGTGCCGGAGGTGTAGACGAGGGAGGAGAGGTCGGAGGGGACGACGGAGGCGGCCCGGGAGAGGAAGTCCTCGACGGTGGCGCCCTCCCGTGGCAGTTCCGCGAGCTCCGCGAAAGTCAGGGCCCGCACCTGGTGCCTCTCCACTCTCTTCAACTGCTCGGAGTTCTCACACAGGACGTACTCCGCGCCCGAGTCGCTCAGTACCCAGGCGATCTCCTCGTCCCCCGCCGTCGGGTAGACGGGCACGACGACCGCGCCGACCGCCAGTACCGCGAAGTGCGCGTACGTCCACTCGATGCGGGTCTCGCCGAGAAGGGCGACCCGGTCGCCGGGCTCGACGCCGAGAGTGAGCAGCGCCCGGCCGATGTCCCGGACCTTCTCCCGGAGGCGGGCGTACGAGACGGGGCCGGCCCCCTTCGCACGCAGCGCAGGAAGCTCCCCGTACCGCCTCCCCGCCCACTCGGTGAACTCCGCCAGAGTCGCGGGCCGAGGCGGTATCGCGTCCATTGCCGGTTTCGTATCCGTCATGACCCGACGGTAAGTACGCGCCCGGTCGCGGGAGATGACGGGAAACGTCACCCCCGCTGACCCGCGCGCTCAAAGCCGCTACCGTCACGCCATGGGCAAGCGGACGATCACCGTGCACCACGTACGCGCCGTACTGCGCGGTGCCGAGCGCGCGGGCGCCGACATCGTCCCCCTCCTCCAGGCCGCGCACATCCCGCCGCTGCTCCTCGGCGACGACCGGGCGCGTATCACTTCCGTTCAGTTCGCCCGTCTGTTCCGGGCGTTGTACCGCACCACGCGGGACGAGTTCCTGGGCCTGGCCGCGGCGCCCAGCCGTCCCGGTACCTTCGCGATGATGTGTTACGCGGCCCTGGCCTGCCCGGACCTGGGCCGGGCGATGGAACGCGGCGCCGCGTTCTACGGCCTCTTCGACGGCGGCCCGGACCTGACCCTCACCCGTACGCCCGCCGAAGCCGTCTTCACCGTCCACAACAAGCTCGACACCGACGAGGACCGCTTCCTCACCGAGTGCATGGTGATCATCTGGCACCGGCTGTGCAGCTGGCTGACCGGCAGCCGGATCCCGCTGCGCTGGGCGGAGTTCGACTATCCGCCGCCGCCGCACAGGGGCGAGTACGAGACCCTCTTCGGCTGCCCGGTCCGCTTCGGCGCCCCGCGCACGGCGGCGGGCTTCGACGTGCACTGGCTGGCGGCCCCGCTCGTGCAGGACGAGGAGTCCCTCGACGCTCTCCTCCACCGGGCCCCGTTCGACCTCCTCACCCGCCGCGAGTACGGCACGACGGTCGCCGAACAGGTCCGCCGTTCGCTCGCCCAGGCGCTGCGGGCCGGCCCGCGCCTGCCCTCGCTCACCGACACGGCCGCCCGCCTGGCCGTCAGCCCGGCGACGCTCCGGCGCCGGCTGGACCGCGAGAACACGTCGTTCCAGCAGCTCAAGGACGCGGTACGGAGGGACGCGGCGATCGCGGGGCTGGCCGAGGGCCGCGAGCCGATCGCCGAACTCGCCGCCCGGCTCGGCTTCTCGGAGGACACGAGCTTCCACCGGGCGTTCAGGAGGTGGACGGGGACGACGCCGGGGGCGTACCGGGTCGCTTCGCACGTCTATTCGCACGTCTATTCGCACGACTATGAGACTCCGAGTCAGTGAAGCTGAGCATTCCGGTCAGAGCGTTTCTTACTCGCCGGTCACTACGTTCTCCCCACGACCCTGCACCCCCACCCGCTCGTAGGGAGAGCCGTATGTCCGTACGTCACAGAGTGCTCGCGGCCGCAGCAGCCCTCGCCCTGGCCTCCGCCCTGCCGACCGCCGCGACGGCGACAGCGACGGCCGCCGGGGAAGCGCCGCCCGCAGCCCCGGCCACCACGTCCGCCCCCGGTGACCTGGTCTCCACCTCCCCCACCTCCTTCCACCCCCTCCCCCTCCAGCCCACGAACACCGATGCGTGGCACATCGAGTACCGCTCGACGACCGCGAAGGGTGCCCCGAACACCGTCTCGGGCACGGTCATCGTCCCGAAGGACGGCAGGAAGGGCCCACGCCCGCTCGTCACGTACGCGGTCGGAACGGTCGGCATGGGCGACCAGTGCGCACCGAGTGCGGGCTTCCCGTACGGGACGACGATCGAGGCGAGCCTCATCAACCAGGCCGTCCAGCGCGGCTGGGCGGTGGCGGTCACCGACTACGAGGGCCTGGGCACGCCGGGCGACCACACATACACGGTCGGCCGGGCGGAGGGCCAGGCGGTCCTGGACGCGGCCCGCGCGGCGCTCAGACTCCCCGCCGACAAGACCGGCCTGACCGCCGCATCGCCGGTCGGCATCATGGGCTACTCGCAGGGCGGCCAGGCCAGCAGCTGGGCGGCCGAGCTCCACGACTCGTACGCCCCGGAACTCAACATCAAGGGCACGGCGACCGGTGGAGTCCCGGCGGACCTGATGGAGGTCGCGAAGTTCAACGACGGCGGCCTCGGTGCCGGGCTCATCCTCATGGCGGCGGCCGGCCACGACACTGCCTACCCGGAACTCAAGCTCGACTCCTACCTCAACAAGCAGGGCAAGTCGTACGTCGACTTCATGCGCAAGAACTGCGTGGCGATCAATGCGACCTCCGCGCCGTTCAAGCGGATCAGCGAGGTCACGACCACCAACCCCCTGGAAGCTCCGGACTGGAAGGCCAGACTGGCCGCCTCCAAGCTGGGCACCCACGCCCCCGACCACCCGGTCTACCTCTACCACGGGGGCCTGGACGAGCTGATCCCGTACAAGGTCGGCCAGCAGCTGCGCACGGGCTGGTGTGCGGCGGGCGCCAAGGTCCAGTGGCGCTCGCACCCGCTCCTCGAACACATCGGAGGGGTGACGGTCGGCGCGTTCCCGGCCATGTCCTGGCTGGACGACCGCTTCGAGGGCAGGCCGACGGGCGGCAACTGCTAGCTCTACGAGACCAGTTGGGGGGCTCGGCCGTACGCACGCCACGGCCGGGCCTTCACGCGTGACGGGGCACCGGACTTCGCTCTCCGGGCACCGGTCACGCCCAGCAGCCACTCACCGATTCCGCTTTCCCGGCGTGAACGGGCCGGACACGGGGGCCACGCACTTGTCCACGACGGTCTCGTCGCCGGCCGCCGAGCCCTCCAGGCAGAGCCGTCCGCCCTTGTCCCGCAGGTCGAGGAAGAACCGTGTGGCCGCACCCGACTGCTTCAGGTCGTGAATGCGTCCGTCGGCATAGCCGAGGCCGTTCAGGACCGTCCTGACCTTGGCGGGCGAGGGAGCCGTCAGATTCCAGAGCGCCTGGGCGATGCGCTCCTCATGGAAATTGCTCGCGCACCAGTCACGAGCGTTCAACTCCACTTCCGGCCCCGCCGTGGGGGCGACGGGCTCGACGTCCGGCGGTATGCCCACCACACCGGCCGGCAGCGGCCGCGAAGGACCAGTCGGCGGCGGCACCGGCGGGGCGCTCGGGGGACACGACTGCTCGACCATGTCCAGTATCTCGGTGAGACCGTGGGCCTTGGCGGTGCTGGTGACTCCGGCGGTACTGGTGGCTCCGGCGGTACTGGTGGCTCCGGCGGTGCTGGCGGGCTTGCTCTGCAGGTTACCGGCGCTTGTCTTCTCGGTGCCGCAGGCGGTGAGCGCCAGAGCGGCGAGAGCCGTCACCACGAGCAGGTGCCGTCGGCGGCGCGGGATGTGGGTAACGGTGCTGGTCAGGGCGGGAGTTCGTCTCACGGGCCAAGTCTGTGATCAAGCCGCTCCTCGCACGTGAGTAGTCGTACTCAAGTCCGCAGGGAGTACCCGCTCAAGCTTCCCTACGTTGTTCTGCGGGCCCGGGTACTTGGTGCTCACCTCCGCCCACACCTGTGGGACGATCCCCGGTATGCGCCTGGCCACCGACGGGGTCACCCCCGTCCCACGACTGCTGCTGGTCGACGAACTCGAGACGGACGACGGGCACTTCTGCGAACTGTCCGCCCCGCTCCTCCTGACACCCGGCGACCGGATCAGCTTCGACGGCGGGAGCCTCGTCGTGACGAGGGTGAACGGCGAGACCTTCGAGCCTGCCGGCACCCGGGGAGTGCGCTGTCGCGGGGGCCGTCGTGCCTGACATCCCGAACAGCCCGCAATGTCACCGGCCTTGACGACGTACGCTCCCGCCTCGCCCGCCGTGTCGGAGAATGCTCAGTCGAGGCAGAACTCGTTGCCCTCGATGTCCTGCATCGTGATGCAGGACTCGTTCTCCTCATCGGCATACTGCGTGTACAGGTGCACCGCGCCGAGCGCGACCAGGCGTGCGCATTCGGCCTCAAGGGTGGCCAGGCGCTCCGCACCCGCGAGGCCGGTGCCGGCTCGTACGTCGACATGCACCCTGTTCTTGGCGACCTTCCCTTCGGGAACGCGCTGGAAGAACAGTCGCGGGCCCGCGCCCGAGGGATCGCTGCACGAGAACCAGGAATCCCGCTCCTCGGGAGGCAGGGAGGCGTTGTAGCCGTCCCAGGTTTTGAACCCCTCCGGCGGCGCCGGTGCGACGTACCCCAGCGCCTCGCACCAGAAGCGGGCGACGCGCTCGGGTTCCGCGCAGTCGAAGGTGACTTGGATCTTCCTGATCGTTGACATCGGCGCACCATAGCAGGGGGGCTCTGTCGCTCAATTGCCGGAGTGGAGCTCTGTGTTGGCAGGCGGCTCACCCGGCCCGTACCTGCGCACCCGGGGCCGGAGCCTACGCCTGGATCCCGTCCCAGGCGCGGGGGCGGTCGAACCCTTCCCACTCGGGTCGGAGCAGAGCGAACACGGCGAGGTCGTGGCGGCGGCCGCGATGGAGACAGGCGGAGCGGCTGGTGCCTTCTCGTACGAAACCGGACTTGGCGAGGGCGGCGAGGGCGGGGGCGTTCTCGGCGTGGGTCTCCGCCACGAGGCGGTGCATCGGGAGTTCGCCGAACGCCAGGTCCACCAGGGCGTCGACGGCCTCGGTGCCATGACCGTGCCCGCGATGCTGGGCAGCGAGCATCAGCTCGACCTCTGCTGTGCCGTTGACGATGTTCTGGCCGCTCAGGGCGATGTGGCCGATGGGGGTGCCGTCGGGGAGGAGGACGAGGAAGTCGTCGCGGTCGTTGTCCTCATTGTTACGCTCGATGCGCTCGCGCAGGGCGGTGAGTGAGCGCGGCCAGATGCCGAATTCGTAGGCGGTTACGGGGTCGGACCGCCAGCCGTGCAGGAGCTCGGCGTCCTCGATGTCGAGCGCCGCGAACCCGACACCCTTGGCTCGCCAGGCAAGCTCCCGATTCCTTTCGGTCCCTGCGTCGTGCTCATCGCCTGCGATTTCGGTGTCTTCGGTCATGGCCGGATGCTATGGGCGCCCCCGAGTCCCGACCACTGGTTTGTCCCGCTCGACGGTGCGGCGCCGCCCTTCCCTTCTGGTCCGGGGCGTAGTCCTCCGGAGCCTCATCGGAACCTGCCGTCCACCACCTTCGGCTGCACCCCGAGCACCAGCCGGTTCATCGCCTCCGGCATCACCCCGAACGAAGCGAGCCGCGTCTCCACGAGATACAGCTCCCCGGTCTCGTCGATACCGAGGAAGAAGCGCCCCCCGTCGTGCTCGCCCACGGGAAAAATGACCCGGCCGATCAATGCGCCCCACTCCGCGAACCGGTCCCCCTCCCCCAGGCACAGCAGCGGATCGAACGCGAAGGGCTCCCGGGTACGGCTGACCCCGTGGCCGTGGTGCCCCACCGCCAGCCCACCGAACTCGGCCAGGAAGTCCCGCGCCGCCGCGTGCCCCCTCAGCTCTTCCTCCTCGAAGGCAACGAGCCAGCGCTCCGGATCGACCCGTCGACCCGGCTCCCAACCGGCCTCCCGCAGAACTCGGTTCGTCTCCAGCGGAAACTCCAGCATCTCCACTCACCCCGCTCGACCCCGGCCACCGACGCCGGCACCGGCTCAGGGGCCATTCAGAGTTCGTTCAGGACAGTGAACCAGTGCACATCGAAATGCTGCGCCATGTTCCCGGGAAAATCGAGGTCCGTCAGATACCGGAACACTGCCTCCGTGAGGCTGCACTCAAAGCGTTCGGACTCCCCGTCCTCCTCGGTCACACAGACGGGCCAGCGGTCGGGGTCCGGGCCGTCGGGAAGCCAGCAGAAGTCCTGCTGGTACTCGTTGCCGGCCCAGGACAGCCTTCCGTCCGGGGCGGGGTATCTCTCGGCGAGCCGGACCAGGTACTCGGGGCCGTGGATTCCCAGGAACCCGTCGAACAGCCCCTCCCCGAAGGTCTCGATCAGCCTCTTGTAGTCGCTCGGCAGGCGGGTGCCGAGACGTGCTTCGACTGCCGCCCAGTCGACCGTACGAGGCTCGCCCCCCATCGCCGCCCAGCCGGTCACGGCGACGATCCGGTCCAGCCAGGACGCGTCCGGCGGCAGCTCCGACGGGTCCGGGGTGGTCCGTTCCGCGACGACCAGGAGGGGCCGCGCGACTCCTCCGGCGCAGGCTGACGCATCGGTACGGGTTCGGCCGAGCGCGACCCACCGCGCATCCCACTGCCACGCGTGATCCCACTCGACCTGTTTCCCACCGACCAGCGACGGCAGACCGGCCGCGCCGGTCGGGCCCGTGCGGGGGCTTCCCTGCCACGCGCTGATCATCTCCACGACCGCATCCGGCCCCGGCCCGCCCTCGACCGGCACGCACACGTGCCCCGGCTCGTGTCCTGCCTCGCCGCACACCAGCTCGCCGGAGTCGTCGTACAAGAACTCCCTGACGAGCGCCCACAGTTGCTCCGTGTCCACCGGCCCTCAGCCCTGCTCGCCGGCGGTGTGGTCGGTGATGTCGGCGGTGCCCGTACCGGTGAGGGAGGGTGCCCAGTAGCTACTCATCCGGGCATCCAACCACCGGCGCACCACACCGGCCAAAGGTGTCGGGCTCTTCAGACACCGGGAGAGGGCAGTGCCTGAGACGCTAGAAGTGGGGCCCATGGTGCTGCCGGATGAGCGAGGATCCCGAAGGCGTCTTCCGGTCCTTCTGAGTGGTGAGCAGGCGGCGGAGCCGGGCGAGACCTCTCCCGGCCCGGTTTGTGCGTGCCGACAGCCGATTCCGGGGGCCGGAGTCGTTGCTGCCGCCGGGCACCGCAGCCGCAACGAGCGTCTGTCCGCTGACCGTCAGCAGGAGCAGCGGGGAAGGTGCCGAGGAGGACGCAGGTCGTGGGAGTTCGTAGTGGGGCATGGGCTCTACGGTCGGCTGCCGTGGCCCCTGCGGTCCAACACCTGTTCCGTTCGTATTCACGCACCTGTGTTGTCAGTTTCCTGCGCGCCGGTAGATTGCCCCGGTGCCCCGCGACTTCGACCCCCGTCTCCTGCGCGCCTTCGTCGCCACCGCCGAGGAGCTTCATTTCACGCGTGCCGCCACCCGGCTGTACGTGGCCCAGCAGGCGCTGAGCCGGGACATCCGGCGGCTCGAACGCGAGCTGGATGCCGAGCTGTTCGTACGTACCACCCGAAATGTCCGCCTCACGGACGAGGGCGCGCGGCTCCTGCCGTACGCCCGGCAAGTGCTCGCCGCGCACGAGGCGTTCGTCGTCGCGGCGCGAGAGTCGGGCGAGCCGCGTGAGCTACGGCCGCTGGTCGTCGACGTCGGGGACCTGGTGGCCACCGGGCACAGGGTGGTGGAGGAGACCCGGCTCGCCCACCCCGAGCTGGAGATCGTCGCCCGTTTCCACAGCGGCCTCACCGGCGCCGCCCAGGAGATCCTCGAAGGCCCTCTCGACGCGTCCTTCGGACGGTTCGCCGGGCTCGCCCCCGCCGTGGCCGCGCGGCTCGGCCACCTTCCGGTGCGTTACGAGCGGATGGCCGTGCTCCTGCCCGAGGACCACGCCCTCTGCGCGTACGACCGCATCCCGCTGAAGGCTCTCACCGGCCGGACCCTCTACGCCGCGGCGGGCAATCAGTCCGCCGCCGAGTGGACCGACCTCGCCACCCGCCTGTTCGCCGGGCACGGCATTCAACTGGCCGAACCCTTCCCGGAGATCGAGGGTCCGGAAGAGTTCATGCGTGTCGTACGGAAGCGGGGGTGGTGGGTGCTGGCGAGCACGGAGTTCATCGACTTCCCCGGCATGGCCCTGCGCCTGCTCAGCGACCCCGTACCCCTCTCGCCCCTCTCCCTGGTCTGGCGCGCAGGCCTCGACCACCCGGCCCTCGACGCCCTCGCCGACACCGCACGGCGCCTCGCCCAAGAACACCACTGGCTCGACCTGCCCCCGGACGCGTGGCTGCCGCCGGAGGACAGGGCGGCAATGCGGGTGCGGGAGGGTGCCCAGAGACGGGGACGGACCTCGCCCCAAGCGTGACGACCCCGGCCGGCGCGTCCACCACGCCCGCGCCGACGAGCAGGAGCCGGTCAAGGTCTCCGTACCCCAGCTGCACCAAGCCTGATCCGAGGGCCTCCGGACAGCCATTTCACCAGGTCAGAGGCCGTTGTCAGTGGCTCCACCTAGTGTGAAGACATCACTTGGGGAGCCTCCGAGAGGGAGCACAAGCATGTCTGCAAACAAGATCCAGCACAAGGTCAATCACGTCGCGCTGGTCGTGGACTGTTCGGGTTCGATGCGTCCGCATCAGAGTCAACTGGTGCGTGTGGTGGACGAGTTCGTGGCGGGGCTGAAGGCGGAGTCGGACAGTCTCGGCCACGAGACGCGGATCAGCCTCTACTCCTTCGACCACCGGGTGGAGAACCTCGTCTGGGACATGGATGTGAAGCATCTCCCGTCCATGCGGGGGCTGTACCAGGTCAACGGCGGCGCCACGGCCCTCATCGAGGCCTCGTTGAAGTCGCTGGACGACCTGGAGCACATCTGGGAGGAGTACGGCGAGCACAGCTTCCTCCAGATCGTCGTGACGGACGGCGAGGAGAACGCCTCCGGCGGTTCCATGCGGCACGACGGCGACATGACCGTCCTCGGCCCCTGGCTCGACCGGATCGCGGCGAAGATGGGCGGGCTGCCGGGTCACTGGACCTCCGCGATCCTCGTTCCGAACTCCCTCGCGAAGCGCACCGCCCAGAACTACGGCTTCCCGGCCGGGAACATCGCCGTCTGGGACGCGGACTCCCAGGAAGGCGTCGAGGAGGCGATCGGCACCGTGCGCGCCGCCGCCACCAGCTTCCTCCGCGGCCGCGAGCAGGGCGTGCGCGGTACGAAGAATCTGTTCGCGGTCGGCCAGGACGTCTCGGTCGACGACATACGGGCGAACCTCGACCCCGTCCCTGCCGACAAGTACCGCCTCCTGAAGGTGGACACGGAGGTCGAGATCCGCTCCTTCGTCGATTCACACCCGGGCGTGACGTACCAACGCGGCGCCTGCTACTACCAGTTGGGCACCCGGGTCCAGGTGCAGCCCGACAAGGAAGTCATCGTCGTCGAGAAGGACACCGACCGCGCATACACGGGCGACGCGGCGCGCAATCTCCTGTTCGGTACGGGCGTGAAGGGGACGGTCTCCGTGAAGGCGGGGAACAACCCCAAGCTGGAGGTGTACGTGCAGAGCCGTTCGGTGAACCGAAAGCTCAAGCCGAAGACCCGCCTGCTCATCATGCTGTGAGCAACACGCTGAGATTCCGGGGTTTGTGAATTCTTCGTTTCGGCCGCCGGTGGATACCGGCGGCCGTTTCGTATGTACCGCATGTATGGGACATGCAGGAAATTCGTCGTGTACACCGTCAAGAGCATCAACGCGCCGAAAAGAGGGGCAAGTTGTGGGTGCAGACGAATGAGAATGCCGAAAGGTTGTACGTAGTGCGGGAATTGAGGTCGTGAGAAGGACCACCGGGAGATGGTGTGACGATTGCAAAGCGGGGCCCGCTTGAGTGAGTGGGGAGTGCAGGCCGTTCCCCTGCTGACTGAATGTGGACCGATGGCCGGACAGGGGCGGCCGGGTGAGAACGACAGGACCGATGGGGAGGGACGGAAGCCGTGACCGGTGGCGGAGGAGAGCGGAAGCAGAGGCAGAGGCAGAAGCGGAGACCTGGGGCCGTGGACATGCGGCGCATTGCTCAGGGATATGCGGAACGGGTGACCATGGGGAATCGGTTGCCGTTGGATTTCTCTGTGAAGAGTCTGCGGATCGTGGACTTTCTGATTGATGAGTTGCGGAACGGTAAGACGGATCCCACGGATCCAGCAGATCCGGCGGACCTCGGACGGAATCTGTTCGGACTCGGCGCGTACGTGGGCGAAGTACTCGTACGGAATGCGGGCTCGACGTGGATCGACCTCGCCGAGCCCGAGCGCGACTACTTCCAGCAGCGCGTAGGCATGCGGATGGCGGACGGAATGCTGCGGAGTCCGCTCAGCAAGGTGGCCAACCGGTACGAGGTCGGGCCCGAAGAGTCGCTGGAGCTCTACTACTTGACGCTGCCGGGGCGGGTCCGGGCACGGGATCGGGCACCGGATCGAGTACGGGATCGGGTTCAGGCACCGGATCGAGTACGGGATCGGGTAAGGGTTCAGATGCGGGCCGCGGCTTGACCCCTCAAATCGGCCGTATCTGGCGCGGCCCGCGCAGGGCGGGGCGTATGAGCCAGACTCCGGCGCCGTTCCGTGCCGCGATCCGCCCGGGGGCCGTGTACCGGCCGGGCCGTTCCGCTACAGGCGGGAGTGGGGTGGCCCCCGGGGCTCCCCGGTACCCCGAGGCCCGAATATGCCCAGGTCAGCGGCGCGCGATCAAGATGGCGTGATGGTACTTCGTGACTCTTTCTGACCCCTGTGTGCCCGTGCGCCGGAGCCTAGGTTCGGTCTTCGTCCCAGCACACCGAGCCGAAGGAAGCGATCGCATGGCAGTCACAGGCCTCACCGTCCTCGAAGGCGACCAGCCCGTCCCCCAGGGATGGATCAAGATCAACAAGGACCTCAACGCAGGGGCGGGCGGCGCCTTCCTGTACTTCGCGTACGAGCTGAACGGCGTGTACGCGCCCGTCACGGACGTCATCTTCCTGCTCGACCAGTCGGCGCAGGTCCCGCCCAACTACAACAAGATCAACGTCGACCTGAACAAGGGCGCCGGCGGCAAGTACATCTACGCGGCGTACACGCACGACCCCGACCAGGGCAGCCCGATCCAGTCCTTCGACGTAATGATCAGCGACGACGCCAACGTCCAGCCCCCGAAGCCGTGGGTGCGCGTGGACACCGACCTGAACATGGGCGCCGGGGGCAAGTACGTGTACCTGATCACGCTGTCGATCTGACACTGCCGATCTGATCCGGATCCGTCACGGCGATCGACCACCGGGGCGCGCCGACACGACTTGTCGGTGCGCCCCGGTGCGGGGAAGTACCGTGGCTCAGCCCGTCACGTCCGAACGCGCGCCTAGACAGCGGGAGTCGGCGCTCCGTCCCAGTGCTCCTGGGTCATCGCGTACTCGGCCGTGCGCAGGTCGGCACCCGGCGGGAAGTACTCGGCGGGCGCCTGGAATTCACGGACGTACTCCAGCCCGAGACCTTCCAGCGTTGCCCGCGAGGGGACGTTGGCCACCGCCGTCATGGCGGAGATCCGGGTCAGCCCGAGGTCCTCGAAGCCGTGCCGGAGCAGCTCACGGGATCCCTCACTGCCGAGTCCCTGCCGCCAGTGGCGCCGCAGGAGCTTGAACCCGAGTTCGCCCTGCCCTTCCACTGATTCCTGGTCGGCAGCGTCCGGCAGCCGCAGAATCCAGTAGCCCACGAACTGTCCCTCGACGAATCCGGCCCAGTACCCCAGACCCGCCGCGCGGTCCGCCTCCGCGAGGTTCCCGCGGATCGCTGCCTCCACCTGCTCACGGCTGCGAGCACCGCCGAGGTGACGCATCACCTCGGGATCGGCATCGAGCTCGATCTGGAATTCCAGATGCTCTTCGGACAGCGGGGCCAGGTGGAGCCGCTCGGTACGCAAGATCGCTTGGGACATGGCACCAAGCTTCTCAAACAGCACGCCAGGTTCAAACAAACATTCTGGTTTGCTCGCGACACGTCCGTTTCGCACCGGCGCGATGGGCAACTCACGGTTGACGGTGTCGGCGTCCATCCCCACGTCGTGAGCGAGATCCGGTAGATCCGCGTGGAGGACTTCGCGATGCCCGCGCCGGTGAGGTGCCGGTCGACCGCTGCGGTGTACGTCGCCGGCGGGGCGGGCAGCGTACGACCCGGGCGCACGGCAGCCGGAGCGCGCTCCCGCTACCGAGTTCGGTCACTGGTTCGCTCGTCATCCCGCCCGGCCCTTCCGGCACGGCCGCAGTAAATCCCGCATTTACTGCGGCAGTTGCGTCGTCTCCGTGATCGGCCGAGGTCTGTGCCGCGCGCTGCGGGCACACAGCGGAAAAGGCGTGCCCCCGGGCAACAGCCCGGGGGCACGCCTTTCTGCGGCGCCTGCTGTCAGGAGGAGTGGACCTGGATCTCACCGATCCCCGAGCCAAGGCTTGAGCAGTGCGCGGTCGACTGGCTGGATTCACCCGGGGCAAGGCGGATGTGTTCACCGTCCGCGTCGGACGACCAGCCGCAGATCAGGTGGACCCAGAAGGTGATGGGCTCGCTCCCGGAGTTGGTGCACAGCGCCCATCCGGTGTAGTCGTCGATGTTGTGCTTGCCCTTCTCGCACGAGAGCCCTTGAGGGTCCGCGGCGGGGGCGGCCACCGCGGCGGGCGCCGCGAAGGACAGAGCGAGGGCGAAGGCTGCGGACACGGCGAGGGCGGCACGCACAGCGACGCCCGCCTTCCTGTTGTTCTTCAAAGTGTTTCTCTCCGTGAGGTCGGACGACTTCCTTGCCCACAATGCCGCGCCCAGACCGGACTAAAACTAGGCCCGGCTTCACTGTCCGTGGACGAAAGGATCCGGCACGCCGGGAAAAGGCACACTCAGCCCTGCGGAAGTCAGGGACACGCTGCTCCGGCGTCATCCGACAGTCCGCCTGGGAGAGGTACCAGTCTGTTTGCGGAGTCGTCCTGGTCTGCGCACGTTCCCGCCCGTCAAGTGGCTTCGCCGGAGGACTGGGAGCCGTGCACGGCGAAGAGGTAGAGGCCTGCGTCGCCGACCACGGCGAGGCGGTGGCCTGAGGGGTCGAAGGCGGCGTCCTTGACGGTGCCGTTAGTAGTGAGCCAGCAGACGGGGCGGAGGTCCGGTAGTGCGAAGAGGCCGACGAGGGTGTTGTTGGCGACAAGGGCGACATGGGTATCGCTGACCGCGACGCGCCAGACGTGGTAAATGTACGGTTTCGCCGTGCGTCTCACGAGCCACTGCGCGAGGGGCGACTCGCGCTTGGCCCCGGTCAGCGGCCAGAGGGTGAGGGTCGTTCGTGTGTAGCCCCGGTCCGCGCTCGCGGCGACGACCTTGTCCCCGGCAGGGGTGAAGGCCGCGTCGTACCACTGTTGGTCCCGATCCGATTCCAGAACGATCGAGCGATGTCTGTTCGCGTCCGTCACCAGGAGCGGTGCGAACGAGCGGCCGAGGAGATGGGTCTGCGCGTGTGAGGCGAATTCCGCCAGGGCAGGCGGCCCGGAGCCCCTCCTCCGGAGCGCTCCCGCTTCCTCCGGCCACTGAGGCCGCTGTGCAAAATCGCGTCTGCCGCCCAGCTGCGGAAGGCACGCGCGGGTGCTGGCGGCGGGGCGCAGGGGATCGAGTGAGAACCACTGATCATCGTCGGTGCCTACCGCCAACGTGATGCCGTCCGGGCTCCAAATGACACGGGAGAGGCCCTTCACAGGTTGCTCGTGGGGCGCTACGTCGTCCGTGCCGGGCTGCCACAGTTTGAGCGCCTTCACCTTGCTGGTCGCGGCGATGACGGTACCGTCCGGGTGCCAGGCCAGGGAGTCGGAGGGGTTGTGGTCCACGCCGAGGTCGATCACCGAAGCCGGTGCCGGGACCCCGCCCCGGTAAAGCGCCTGGTCGGACGGCACACGCCAGAGTTCCAGTCTCGCAGCGGCCGGGCGCTGCGAGACATGACGTACTGCCAGGTGATCACCGTCCGGGGACCAGCGGACGAGGCAGCCGCGCAGGTCGTACTCCCGCCACAGGATTTTGTGAGCGAGCGGATCCACCACCAGGACGGCGCCGGTGACCGTCATCGCGACAGTGCGGGCACCGGGCCGCCACGCCAGCTCCTGCGCCCTGCCCCCGAAGTCGCCATGCCGCCAGATCTCGGGGGGGGTTCCCCTGAGAAGGGGTCGGCCCAGCGCAGCAGAATGCCTTCCCAGCCGCGAGGGGAGTCTCTTCCGACGGCATGGACGAGAAGGCCGTGCTCGGGGTGCCAGGCGAGAGCGTCGCACAGACCGGCCGACTCGTCGCCCTCGGCCAGGAGCGGAGTGAGAGGTGTGCCGGCTCCGGGTGCCCACAGCATCGGAATGCGGTCGTGCAGCACGGCCAGGCAGTGGGAGTCGGGTGCCCAGGAGAGAGCCAGGTGTGCGCGGTCCGGCCCACGGCGTACGACTGTGGCGGCGATTTCCGTTCCTGACTCGGGATCATGGACGGCCAGGGTGCACGTCGCTCGGCCCCCGGGAAGGTGAAACGGGTAGGTCCCGGTGTCGCTGGTGATCGCGGTCCGAGTACCGTCCGGACTCCAGCGGACTCCTTCGATGCGGGCGTTGTCGGTCGTGACGGAGTACGAAACGTGACGGCCGTCCGCCGACACCACCTGCAGTTGCGGCCCATGGCCGACGGTGGCGAGCCGGTCCCCGTCCGGGTGCCAGTCGATGGCCAGGCACGAGCCGTCGCCGTGAACGGGAAAGGAGCGCAGGAGCGCCTGGTTGTCGTGGTCGGGCATCGCCAGCAGAGGGATGAGCCCATGGCCGGACCGGGCCTCCTCGACGTACCGGAGCTCCTCCCACACCCCCCGCTGCCCGAACAGCCGGATCTCCAGCGTCGGCCCGACCTCCGTCCCGCCTCTGTATGCCGTGAGCAGATGCCCCGCCCGCCGGACCGACTCCCGCAAAGCCCGCGCATACCCGTCGTCCCCCCGGGCCCCCAGGTGCTCCTCCACGTCCGACTCCAACGCCGCGGGCCCCCCACTTCCGAGACGTGCCACCAGGAACCGCATGTCCCGCAGCAGTCCGGCGAGTTCATCGACCCGCCCGGCCTGCCGGAGGTGGAAGGCGAGGCCGGAGGCGAACAAGGCCTCCGCGCCCGGCAGCCGGTGCCAGCCGCCGGCCGGGCGCATGCGGTCCAGCAGACCGGCGCTCACCTCGGCCATGCGCGTCGGCTCCCTGTGCCGCAGGGCCTCCCGCGTGACGTCGTGCAGCTGGAGCCCGTCGGTGTGCGTGGCCAAGGCGAGTGAACGGCTCACGAACCGGTCGGCCTCCGTACGGACCCGCAGCGCGCTCAGTCCCCACAACCGCTCCAGGAGCCAGTACGGCACGACCTCCCCCTCCGGGAACGCCGCCAGCGCCACCAGCCGTTGACGGGTGGCGGCGGGCAGGTCGGTGAGGCTCAGCTCCAGGGTGCGGGAGATGTTCCGGACCAGATCGGTGTCGGACAGTTCGTCGAGTGTGGTGATGCCCTGGTCGTCAAGTTCGTCGACGAGGGCGGCGACCGCCTCGTCCGTCGTCATCGCATGCCGGTCGGCGAGGCCGCGCAGGATGCCCGACAGCATCACCAGCGCGAGTGGCCAGCGCCGGGAGCGGCGTAGCAGGGGTCCGAGTGTCCCGGTCTCACCGTCGGCGATGAGCAGTTCGGTGGCCTCGTGGTCGTTCATGCCGTCGACGTGGATCTCGGTACCGGCGCCGTTGAGCAGGCCGCTGCGCCGTGAGGTGACGAGCAGAGTGGTCTGTTCGCCCAGGTCCAGGAACGGCCGTAGATCCACCGCGTTCCACACGTCGTCGACCACGAGGAGTGTGGGCCGCTCGGGCAGCGCGGCGCGGAAGGCGTGCGCCGCCGAGGCCACGTCCGCGTACGTGTTCGGGGGAGATCCGGTGAGTACGGTGACGAGCCCGGTCAGCGCCCCCACAGTGCGCTCGGCGCTGGGGTTCTGCCCGAGTTCCACCCACAGCACGCCACCGGGGAACAGCTCCCGCACCTCGGCCTGTCGGCCCGCCCAACTCGCCAGCGTCGTCTTCCCGAAACCGCCCGCTCCGCAGAGGGACAGCTGCCGCGTACGGCTCCGCAAAGCGTCGGCGATACGGCGCTGGAGAGCGAACCGGTGGACGAAGTGGGACGACAGCGCGGGGGCCATAGCGGGAGTGCGGCCAGGAGCTGTCGGCCGCCCGGTCTCGTGGATGACGACATCGCCGTGGACGACGCCGGCCTGCACACGGCGTGGTGGCAGCCGCCGAAACCCGGCCGGGCCGCCGCCGGCCCCGAGCCGGTCCCACCAAGCAGCAGGGTTCGCCACCCCCGGACCCCACTGCGGGCGGTTCGGGTCATGTTCCAAGGCGGTCAAAGGGGTCAGCGTGATCGTGGACGGGCCTTCCCGGGCGGCGTGCTCGATTACCACGCCGAGCAGTGCACTGTCCGCGACGACTGGCGCGCCGGACATTCCTGACCACTGCGACTTCCCCAACGACTCCTGCCCTTGGGGAAGTTCCCGCGGTGCGCTGGTGACCTGCATCGACAACAGCCCACTGGCCAGCCGCGACAGCACCGGCACATGCCCATAGGCGTCGACGGTGTCCCGCACGGCACCGGGTGAGGGGCGCTCCGCGAACCACGGATAGCCGACCGCGTGGCAGCGTTGCACCGGTTCGGCGTCCACGCTGTCGCGGTCCACCACAGCCAAATCCATTGCAGGAAGATCGAACCCGGCCGCATGGTCGATCTCCACCAAAGCCAGATCAGGTCCCGGCCCGTGAGGTTCGCCCACGAACTCCCCGTCCATCCGTGCGGAGTAGAGGGTCTTGTCCGGTCCCCGTACCTGGACCCTGCCCGCGTCGGCCACCACGTGAGCGGCGGTCAGCACCACCCGCCCCACCACCACGCACCCCGAGCCATAGCGAAACCGGGGTGAGGCGCTCGGACCGTGGTCGGCGATCACCTCCACCACACGGGAGGCCAGGGGCACTTCCCGCACCAGCTAGCCCTTCAACTCATCACTTGCCGAGGCGATCTTGACCGGGTTCCCGTCCCTGTCGACGGGCTGTGAGAACGTCACCGTGACCGTCTGCAAGGTCTCACTCCTCCAGCCACCGCTGCCGCCCAGCTCGGCGTTGACCACCGGCACCCGGAAACCCGCCTTGCCCTCTGCACTGCGCGTCGCCCCCACCTTCAACTCCACGGTCAACGACTCCACCGGCAACTGGATCTCCGACCCCGCGCCCGCCTTCCGCGCGGCCAGCAGGTCATCACGCAACAGCGCGATCGCCTCAGCCAGCCCAATGCTCGGATTTGTCACAACCCCTCCATCCATACCCACGCCGCATCGTCGGCGCCGACGTTTCGACGTCGGGCTTCGTTTCGTACGCCACCGCCCGCCGTACGAAGTCCACCGCCATCTCCGGGACGTCCTCCATCGCCGAACACCCCATGTGCCGGTACGACTTCAGCAGCAGCAGAGCCAGCAGATGCTCATTGCAGTCCTTGGCGTCGGCCGCCCACTGAAGCTCATCGCGAGTCGGCGAGAAGAACAGATGCAGCTCGTGCGTGGTGATCAGCCGCCTGAACCGCGGATACGCGGTCCGTTCGATCGATGTCACCACCCACCCCAGGCCCCAGACGACGGTCAACATCACCACCAACGACGCTGAGCCGAATGAGTGACGGGCCGTGCGCTCAGGGCTTCAAGCTCGTGCCGTACACCGCGCGGCGATGACGCTCCGCCAGGCTCGGTTCATTCGCCCGTGGCGTCCCCGGCGCCCTCCGCCTCCTCCGCCTCCCAGCGCAGCAGGTCGCCCGGCTGGCAGTCGAGCACCTCGCAGAGCGCGGCGAGCGTCGCGAAGCGCACCGCCTTGGCGCGGCCGTTCTTGAGTACCGCCAGGTTGGCGGGCGTGATCCCTACGCGGTCCGCGAGTTCGCCCACGGACATCTTCCGCCTGGCCAGCATCACGTCGATGTCGACGGCGATCGGCATCAGATCACCTCGTCCAACTCGGCCTGCAGCTGCGCCGCCTCGACGTCGCGGGCGACGGCCTGCGCGAGCAGCATCCGCAGTACGAGCACGATGAGCGCAACCCCCAGGATGGCCACGCCGATCCCGCCCATGATGAGGGTGACGCCCGGGTCGTCCCGCTGGCCGGGCGCGTTCAGGGCCGCGACCGCGAACCACACGAGAGCAGCCGCGACGATCGCCCCGATGATGACGTCCACGTACCGGAAGGCCGCGTGGGAGAACACGGTTCCGCGTCGCACCATCGTGACCAGCCGCCATACACAGACCAGGGCGACCTGGGCCGCCCCGATGCCCAGGATCGTGATCACGCGCAGCGGGGTCAGCGGGAGCGACCCGTCCTCCGGGTCGCTCCCGCTGACCAACGCCCACACCATCAACGCCTGTACGAACACGGTGCCGGTGAGCACCACCACGAGCACGGCGCGCAGCGCGCGCACTGCCAGCTTTCCCATGACCCATCCACCCTCATCCATCGAATTGCGATGGGAATCTATCGAATCTCGATAGGCAGAGCAAGGGCTGAGCCAGAGGGCGGGCAGCGAGGCAGGCAGCGGGGCGGGCCCGGGGCGGGCGGTCGCGAACTCGCCGTTCCCGCAGGTGGCCACCGGATCGGCGTTACCCCGACCCGGTGAGCGCCGACGCTAAACACTTAACCACCCACACCAAGGAATCCCAGCCCGACCGCCGTTGATACCTGCGGGAGGGTGCACGCAGGGTGAGTCACTCGTTCGGGTGGTTGCGTCAATTCTGGTGTGGTGTAAGGGAATTGGCGCGCTAGGGTCCTCCCCGTAGTCACCAGGAGCCACCACACGACTCCGCGCACAACTCCACATACGAAAAGCGGCCTCAGACCGGGACGGCAATCCCGGCCGAGGCCTCTCCACAGTAGGAAGACGAACCCTTCCCCATGGATGACACGTACCTTAGCGCGCCCGAGTCCGTTCCCGTAGGCGTGCAGCACGTCAAGTACCGGCATCGTGACCGGTTCACGATCGTCGGCAATCACCTTGCGCAGAACCGCAATCTCTCGCTCGTCGCCATCGGCCTCGGCGTCTTCATCCAGTCCCTTCCCGACGGCTTCCGCATCGGCATCAAAGAGCTGGCCAGGGACTTCGACGAGGGCGAGCGGCGCATCTCCTCCGCCTTGCGGGAGTTGGAGGACGAGGGCTATCTGGAGCGCAGGCGGGTTCGGCGGGGGCAGGGCCGGTTCGCCACGCTGACCAGGTTCTTCGAGCATCCGGCTGCCCGTGTGCGGGCGAGTGTCGACGTTGACGCGGAGCCGGAGCCGGACCCAGATCCGGACTCGGACTCGGAGACGGACTCGGACCCGGAGCATGCGCACGAAGGGCCGACAGAAGCGATCTCCTTCAGCGCAAAGTCCATCGAACTGCCCCTGCCCACACCCCAGTTGCCCGTCTCCGACATCCGCCGGCAGATGGCCTGCGCCCTCCTCTCCGAGCTCGTGCAGCACGATCGGCGGCTTCTGCTTCCCGGCATGGATGTCGTACGTCTCGCGCCCGCCGTCTGCGCCTGGATGGAGCGGGGGATCACGGCCGACGAAGTACGGGGCGTACTGCTGCGGAGTCTGCCGGACGGGGCTCTCCCGCACCCGGCCGGGTTCGTACGGTGGCGGCTCGCCGAGTTGATGCCGTACGAGGCGATGGAACGGCCCCGGTACCTGTGCAGCGCCCGTCCGGCCGTCGAGCCCCGGCTGCCGTTCCAGACCTGCGAGGAGTGCGAGCTGGCCTTCCGGGCGGAGAAGCCGGGGCTGTGCCGGGGCTGCCGGGCCACCGCCACCGCGACCCTCAAGTCGATGTGCGTGTCCTGAACCTGGAGGTCGGAGCGGTCGGAGCAGCCAGAGAGCGGCAGGGTCAGCCCCGCACATGCAGTCCGAAGCCCGTGCGGCCCTTCGGCTCCAGGCCCTCCTTCAGGTGCAGCGAGGGGATCTCGTAGTCGCCGAAGTTCTGCTTCCGGAACGCGATCGGCTCCGTCGTCTCCAGCGTGAGCAAACGCTCCTCCCACGCCTTGGCGATGTCCGGGTAGTCCGCTTCGGTCATCCGGTCGGCGCCGTACAGCACGAACGGCGGCACCACCTCGACGCCCGGGTAGTAGAGGATGCCGTGCTGGAACGGGAACAGCAGGTCGTCGATGGGCCCGTTGATCCCGCGCTCGGCGTAGTGCGACTCCGGGCCGCCGACGGTCACCGACAGGAGCGCCCTCTTGCCCGTGAGGGTGCCTTCGCCGAAGCGCTCGCCATACTTGGTGTCGCTGTGCTCGCCGACGCCGTACGCGAAGCGGTAGGTGAAGACGCGGTCCACCCAGCCCTTGAGGATGGCGGGCATCGAGTACCACCACAGCGGGAACTGGAAGATGATCGTGTCCGCCCACAGCAGCTTCTCCTGCTCGGCGAGTACGTCCGGCGTCAGCGTCCCTTCGCTGAAGGCCCGGCCCGAGTCCGCGGCCACCCTCAGCGGGCTCGACGCGGCGGGGCCGTAGTCCTCGGCGTCCACTACCGGCTTCCAGTTCATCGCGTACAGGTCACTCACCCGCACCTCGTGTCCTGCGGCCTCCAGCGTGGACACCGCGAGGTCCTTCAGCGAGCTGTTGAGCGACTGCGGCTCCGGGTGGGCGTGGACGATCAGCGTCTTCATGGGAATTCGGATTCCTTCGGATCGGGTGTCCTGCGGCTGACTTCGATCCTGGACGCTGCGGCGCCCGGTGTTCAGGGGCGCCTCTTCCGTCGGACTGGACTTCCTGGTATCCGCAGGGCCACCCTCGCGAGCCCCGGTCCGGGCACCTCCGCGCCCATACTGAAGCCATGGACGATCTTGCGAGCTTCCTGCGGACCCGGCGTTCCCGGGTCGACCCGGCGGGCGTCGGCATACCCACCGACAGCCGGCGCCGCGTCGAAGGGCTGCGCCGTGAAGAGGTCGCGCACCTGTCCGGGGTCAGCGTCGACTACTACGTACGCCTGGAGCAGGGCCGCGCCACCCAGCCCTCCGAGCAGGTCCTCGACGCGCTCGCCCGCGTCCTCGGCCTCGACGAGACCGAACGCGGGCACCTCCACCGGCTCGCCCGGCAGCCCCGCCGCCGTGCGAAGACGCCGGGCGGTCGGGTCAGGCCCGAGCTGCAGCGTCTGCTCGACCTGGTCTCCGGCGCACCCGCGCTGATCATGGACCACCGCCTGGACGTACTCGCCGGGAACCGCCTCGCCGAGCTCCTCTACGGCCGCCCGCTGCCGGGACCCGCGCCGGGCATGAACACCGCCCGGCACATCTTCCTGGAAGAGGCCGAGCGCGGCCTCTACGCGGACTGGGAGACCTGCACCCTCGACGTGGTCGGGCACCTGCGGCTGGCCGCGGGCCAATACCCGGACGATCCCAAACTCGCCTCTCTCATCGGCGAGTTGGCGATGGGCAGCGAGCGCTTCCGCCGCCTCTGGGCCCGCGCGGACGTACGCGCCCGCACCCACGGCCGCAAGGCGTTCCGGCACCCGCTGGTCGGGCTGCTGGAGCTGCACCAGGAGAACTTCACCATGCCGGACGAGTCGGGCATGGAGCTGGTGGTGCTGTCCGCCGCCCCCGGCAGCCCTACCGAGGACGGGCTGCGCCTGCTCTCGGGTCTGGGCGCCGACAGCGGTGACACGACGCGTCCCGAAGCGCATCGCGCACCGCGTCCCGCACCGAAGACCCAGGCCCACGAGCAGTAGTCACTTGGGCCAGCTTGCGTCTACTTGCGCCAGAAAATGTGGTGCGTCACCCCGCTCGCACTCGGCACGACCTCCAGGTGGAACCGGTCCCGCAGCTCGTCCGGCGACTCCCAGAACCGCACCCCCGCGCCGATCTTCACCGGCGAGACCACCACGTGCAGCGTGTCGACCAGGTCGGCTTCGAGGAACTCCCGGATCGTCGTCGCCCCACCCCCGAGCCGTACGTCCTTGCCCTGCGCCTCTTCCTTCGCCCGCCTGAGCACCGCGGCCGGCTCGTCGTCCACGAAGTGGAACGTCGTGTCGGAGAGCGTGAAGGACGGACGCACGTGGTGGGTCATCACGAACACCGGTGTGTGGAAGGGGGGTTCGTCGCCCCACCAGCCCTGCCAGTCGTAGTTGACCCAGGGGCCGCGCTCGGGGCCGAACTTGTTGCGGCCCATGATCTCGGCACCGATGTTGTGCGAGAAGTCGCGCGTGAAGTAGTCGTCGAGGCCGCGGCTGCCGCCGGGGTCGGTCCGGTTGGGCCAGCTCGCCGTGGCTCCCGCCCAGGACATCAGCTCCGCCGGATCGGCACTGCCGAACGGCCTCTCCAGACTCTGGTTCTCACCGGTCCCGAACCCGTCGCGCGAGACGACGAAGTTCTGGACCTTCAGTAGCTGCTGCCTGCTCATGCGCTTCTCCTCCTGCGTGTTCCTGCGTGTTCCTGCAAGGTCAACAGAAGGTATGACCGTCCTGAGCGGTCGAACTCATCGCTGACCCTTGGCTGCCGCCAATCGGACCAATGAGGCGATGACCGCGGGAGCCACCCCGACGACCGCCACCAGGATCACCACCAGGGTGGGATCGGGTCCTGTGTAGTCGCTGCTCACCTCCTCGTTCGAGACGTACAGAGCCGCCAGCGCCACCAGAAGCGCCGAAACCCCCAGTACGAACGCGGCCAGGCCCCGCCGGGCGGACGGGCTGCGCAACGGCAACAGCGCGATCAGCAGCCAGATCACCGCGACGCCTATCCCGAGGACCCCTATGCCCATGACTCCGCCTTCACTGTCGCCACAACTACCCCTGGAACAAGAGCAGTTGACAGTCTCACGAGCACCGCCCCATGTCACCCTCCTCGCACCGTTACGGCGTACCCGGCCAGGGAAGCTCCGCCCAGACCGTCTTTCCGGGGTTGCGCTCCGTGACCCCCCAGCGGGCCACCAGCTCCTCCACCAGGAGCAGACCGAGGCCGCCGCCCTCCTCGCCCGGTGCGGACGGCCTCGGCGTCGGCAGGCGTTCGCCGCGCGCGTCGGAGACCTCGATACGGAGTACATCCCCCAGGGCGAGCCGCAGCGAGAAGTCACGGCCCGGCAGGTGGCCGTGCAGCACCGCGTTCGCGGCCAGTTCCGCGACCACCGAGACGACGGCGTCGGAGAACTCGCACCCGTACGGCACGCCCCACTCCTGGAGCTGCTGCTGAGCGAGCAGCCGGGCGAGCCGGGCACCACGGAGGGTGGAGGACAGGAGCTGCTCGAACTCGATGGTGGGCGTGGGGATTTCAGTGTTCATGTGACAGAGCGTGGTCGGTCGGATCTAACCTGGACAAGAGGGACCCGGCGACTGTGGGTAGTTGTACGGGTGCGCAACGCGCGTTGTACGGCCAGACGAACGTGACTCAGAAGGCGGCACCGAGTGATCCAGAACCCGGAGCAGGAAGCGACCCCCGAAACCCCCTCCCAGGAGGACGGAACCGCGCATCTGTTCCGCGCGCTGGGCAAGCAGATTAAAGCCTTGCGGGAGTATCGGGGCCTGAAACAAACCGAGTTGGCGACCATGGTCCAGTTCGGCGCGGATCTGATCTCGGCGGTCGAGCGGGGCGTACGGACTCCTCAGCCGGAGCTACTGAGCGCTGCCGAGGTCGCGTTGGACGCGCACGGTGCGCTGGAAGCGGCGATCCCGGACGTCGTCGAGGCTCTGAAGCGCAGCCGGACGCGGCACCCGCAGTGGTACCGGGACTACGCGGGACTGGAGAAGCAGGCCCTGGAGATCCACCACTACGGCAACCAGGTCGTGCACGGTCTGCTCCAGACGGAGGCTTACGCACGGGCCATCTTCACCCGGTGGCGTCCGCTGTTGAGCGAGGAGACCGTGGAGAAGCGGGTGGCGGACCGGTTGTCTCGGCAGGTGGTGCTGGAGAAGTGGCCTCCGGCGCAGTTCGGCTTCATCTTCGAGGAGGTCGTCCTGCGGCGGCCGATCGGTGGGCGCGAGGTGCATCACGCGCAGTTGCGGCGGCTGCTGGCGGCCGGGAGCCAGCGCAACATCACCCTCCAGGTGATCGAGACCGGCTGCGAGGAACATCCCAACATGGACGGGGCGTTCAACCTGCTGACAGCCAAGAACGAGCAGCGTGTGGCGTACACGGAGGTGCAGGGGCATCCGCGTCTGATCGTCGATTCCCGTGAGGTCAGGGAGATCCAGGAGCGCTATGGAATCATGCAGACGCTGGCTCTCAGGCCGGACGCCTCCATGGCCTTGATCGAGAGAATTCTGGGAGACCGATGAACACCGAAGCACTCAACTGGTTCAAGTCGAGCTATAGCGGGGGCGCAGGCGGCGACTGCCTCGAAGTCGCGTACGACTGGCGGAAGTCTAGTTACAGCGGCGGGGCGGGCGGCGAGTGCGTCGAGGTCGCCGCGCACCCCACCACCATCCATGTCCGCGACTCCAAACTCGCCGACGCCAGCCCCCAGTTCGGCGTATCACCGACCGCCTGGACGGCCTTCGTCTCGTATGCGCGGAGCTGACGCTCGTGCCGTCCTGGGGCCTGATACTCGAACCCGCCATCGGCGTGAGCCCCCGCCCGCAGCACGAGGCGTACGTCCTCGCGCACGTACACGGCACGCGCGAAGAGGCGATGGCCGAGCTGGAACGGCGGGCCCGGGAGCACGTACCCGCGCAGCCCCGGAAGCCGCAGCGGCGGCGGCTCTTCCGGGTGGCGGACGGCTTCATGCTGGTGCTGGACGGGAACTGGCAGTCGATGGCCACCCGGTTCACGCTGGGGGAACTGCTGGAGGACAGCGCCGCACCTCCCCCGCCCTCGTAACGGTCGCACCCCTTTGGCCGAACAATGCATAGACGTGTAGGAGCCTCGGGCATCTAGTGGGAAGTGATCGGTAAAGGTCGCTCCGCTTCCCTGTGAGGTTGTCCGTGGCTGAGACGCATGTGACTGAGACGCCCGTCGTGTTCCCGCAGAACCGCAGCTGTCCGTACGCCCCTCCGCCCGGGTACGACCCGGTGCGTGCGACGGGGCAGCCCGTCACCCGGATCGAGATCTACGACGGGAGCAAGGTCTGGATGGTGAGCGGGTACGCGGAGGCGCGGGCGCTGCTCACCGACCAGCGGCTGTCGTCGAACCGGGAACGGCCGGAGTTCCCGGTGTTCCAGCGGCGGCTGGAGGGGGTGGAGCGGCGGCGCGTCCAGCTGCTCGGGGTCGACGATCCCGAACACAACGTGCAGCGGCGGAAGTTGATCCCCAGCTTCACGATGAAGCGGACGGCGGAGCTGCGGCCCGCGATCCAGGAGACCGTGGACCGGCTGCTCGACGCGCTGGAGGCGCAGCCGGAGCCGACGGCCGATCTGGTCAGTACGTTCGCGCTGCCGGTGCCTTCGATGGTGATCTGTGCGCTACTCGGGGTTCCTTACGAGGACCACGAATTCTTCGAGGGGCAGACGCGGAAGCTGCTGCGGGGGCCGGAGGCGAAGGATGTCGAGGCGGCGCGGGACGCGGTGGACGCATATATCGGCGATCTGGTTGAGCGGAAACGAGCCCGGGAAAAAGGACTGCCGGTCGGGCTGCTCGACGACATGATCGAGGTCTTCGACGACAAGGCGGAGCTGGTCAGCCTCGCGGGAATCCTGCTCCTTGCGGGGCACGAGACGACGGCGAACATGATCTCGCTGAGTACGTACACGCTGCTGGAACACCCGGAACAGCTGGCCCGGTTCCGCAACAACCCGGCCGGTGTGCCCGCCGCCTGCGAGGAACTGATGCGGTACCTGTCGATCGCGGACGGGATGACGCGGCTGGCGACGGAGGACATCGAGATCGGCGGGGTGACGATCCGGGCCGGGGACGCGGTGGTGCTGGCGACGTCGCTGATCAACAGGGACCCGGAGATGTACGAGACGCCGGACGAGCTGGATGTGGCGCGGGGGGAACGGCACTTGGCGTTCGGATTCGGGATCCACCAGTGCCTGGGGCAGAACCTGGCGCGGGCGGAGATGGAGATCGCCCTGAGTTCGCTCTTCACCCGGCTGCCGGGACTGCGGCTGGCCGTGCCGGCAGCGGAGATCCCGTGCAAACCGGGAGACACGATCCAGGGGCTGATCGAGCTGCCGGTGGCGTGGTGAGGGGAATGGGTCCGGGCATGGGTACGGGTACGGGTATGCGAATTGAGATCGACACGGATGTCTGCATCGGGGCCGGACAGTGCGTGATGACCGCACCGACCGTCTTCACACAGGACGACGACGGGCTCTCCGAGGTACTGCCGGGGATGGGGGACGGGGGCGGCAGCGCGCTCGTCCGGGAGGCGGGGAGGGCTTGTCCGGTCGGAGCGATCTCGATCCTGCCGGACGGGTCGGACGGGGGCTGAGGGGCGGCGGCCCCTCGCCCCCCTGGGCGGGGGCGGCCCACCGGGGCGGGGCGGGGTGGGGGCGGCCTACCGGGGCGGGGTGGGGTGGGGTGCGTGCGGGTGCGTCGTGGCTGGTCGCGCAGTTCCCCGCGCCCCTAAAAGATTGCCCCTTACCCCGCTGGCCCCTTGGGCGGCTGACGCCGCAGCTCCCTAGCCCGCTTGGGCAGCGGGGCCGCCCCCCGGGGGCGGGACGGGTGGGCAAGGGGGCGGCCCCCAACTGCGGCACGCCCTCCTGCCGACCGCTCCCGCCCCCGCGCCGTCCTCAGCGGAGCGACCAGCGGGTGCCCTGCATGAGGTTTTCCAGGCCCGACCAGGCGAAGTTCATCAGGGTGGAGGCGGCTTCCTTCGCCGAGACGCCGGGGGTGGCGTTCGCCCAGTCCGCGAGGGACTCGGCGGCGCCGACCAGGGCCTGAGCGAGGCCGGCGACCTCGCGGTCCGGGAGGTGCGGGTTGCTGCGGGCCTCGCGGGCGACCTCACCGATCAGGTGCGTCACGAAGGCCGCGATCTCCTCCCGCATCGCGGCCACCTCGGCCGCGAACGGCTCGCCGTGCGTACGGGCCTGATTGTGCAGAACCGACCAGCCGTCGGGATTCTCGGCGGTGTACGTGAAGAACGCGGTGAGCCCGCCCCAGAGCTGACGGTCCGCCGGAGCGTCGGTCGCCACCCCGGCCCGTACGGCCGCGACGAGCGCCTTGGCCTCACGCCGGATACAGGCGGTGAAGAGCTCGTCCTTGGAATTGAGATAGAGGTAGACGAGCGGCTTCGACACCCCCGCCAACTCCGCGATCTGGTCCATCGAAGCGGCCCGGTACCCGAGCCGGGCGAAGCTCTGAACGGCAGCGTCCACCATCTGCCGCTCCCGCACGGCACGCGGCATCCGCTTCCCCCTCACCGGCACCCGGTCCGCCTGCGCCACTCCCACTTCCCGGTCCCCCCGGTCCGCCTCCATACCCCTGTCCCCTCTTCGCCCCACCGCAACTGCCCTCTTGGTCCCTGGTAACCCTACGGCGCCGGTCGGCGAGTTCGAACAGATGAAGTACGGGCACGGAGGAAGCCCCCCACCAGCGCTGGTGGGGGGCTTCCTCCGTGCGTGCTCGCGTACTTGGGCGGCTACGCGGGAACCGGCACGCGCTCCTTGGAGTCGACGTCCGCATCCACGTCCGAGTCGACGTCCGCGGCCGGCTCCGACACGTAGTCGTCGAGCGGGGACGACGACGCCGAGTTGTACGCGTCGTGGTCGAGGATCTTCTCGCGGGCCGAGACGATCACCGGGACGACAACCTGCCCCGCGACGTTCGTCGCGGTGCGCATCATGTCCAGGATCGGGTCGATGGCCATCAGCAGGCCGACGCCCTCCAGGGGCAGGCCCAGGGTGGAGAGGGTCAGGGTCAGCATGACCGTCGCGCCGGTGAGGCCTGCCGTGGCGGCCGAGCCGATCACCGAGACGAAGGCGATCAGGATGTACTCCTTGATGCCCAGCTGCACGTCGAAGATCTGCGCGATGAAGATCGCGGCGAGCGCCGGGTAGATCGCGGCGCACCCGTCCATCTTCGTGGTGGAGCCGAAGGGGACCGCGAAGGACGCGTACGCCTTCGGGACGCCCAGGCGCTCGGTGACCCGCTGGGTGACCGGCATCGTGCCGACCGAGGAGCGGGAGACGAAGGCCAGCTGGATGGCCGGCCAGGCGCCCTTGAAGAACTGGACCGGGCTGACCTTGGCGACCGTGGCCAGGAGCAGCGGGTAGACGCCGAAGAGGACCAGGGCGCAACCGATGTAGACGTCCGCCGTGAACGTCGCGTACTTGCCGATCAGGTCCCAGCCGTACTCCGCGATGGCGTGGCCGATGAGGCCGACAGTACCGATCGGGGCGAGGCGGATGACCCACCACAGGGCCTTCTGGAGCAGCTCCAGGACCGAGCTGGAGAGGGTCAGGATCGGCTTGGCCTTTTCGCCGAGGGCGAGGGCCGCGATGCCTGCGACGACCGCCAGGAAGACGATCTGGAGGACTTCCAGTTCCTGGAACGGCGTGATGATGTCCTTCGGGATGATCCCGGTGAGGAAGTCGATCCAGGAGCCGGCCTTCTTGGGCTTCGCGCCGTCGGCCGCGGTGAGTCCCGTACCCGCGCCCGGGTTGGTGACCAGGCCGATGACCAGGCCGATCGCGACCGCGATCAGCGAGGTGATCATGAACCAGAGGAGCGTACGGGTGGCCAGCCGCGCGGCGTTCTGCACCTGCCGCAGGTTGGTGATCGAGACGAGGATCGCGAAGAAGACCAGCGGGGCGACGGCCAGCTTCAGGAGCTGGACGAAGAGGTCACCGACGGTTTCCAGGGTGGTGCCCAGCCAGCTGACGTCCTGGCTCTTGGCCAGCCAGCCGAGGAGGGCACCCAGGACCAGACCGCCGAGGATCTGTGCCCAGAACGGGATCCTGGATATCGGGTTCTTCGACTTGTTCTTGTTCTTGGGCTTCACAGACTGCTGATCAGTCTGCTCGGCCTTCTGCGCGGGGGACGCGGACACGGACACACTCCGGTGAAGGAAGCTGCGGAAGGCAGGAGAGGTGGAGAGAAGGTCGCTCAGAACTTCAGACGGAGCGGCGACACGCGGCCGAGACACGGCGGCAGAGATCGACATCGAGGCGCGCCACGAGCGGAACGCTCATGGGGTTGCGGGGCGCGGCGGATGTCATCATGTCGAACACGTTAACACTTGTACTTTGAGAACATCAAAGGTCTTCTTTGAGGAAGAGTGGGGCGGGTACAGAGCACGTGCTGGGCAGGCACGGTGAAAAACGGGCAGCGCCCCGGTAGTTGAGCCAGTGGCTCAACTACCGGGGCGCCGTCGAGTGTGATGCGACTTACAGGACCGCTTACCGGACCCCCAAGAGGGCCTTGCGCGAGGTCCTACGCGAGGTCTTCCTGCTTGCGGTTGGACTCCAGGCGGGCCTTCGTCTCGTCGACCTTCGCCACGATGCGCTCGGACATCGCGTCCCGCTGCTTGCGGAGCAGTACGAAGCTGAGGGGCGCCGAGACGACGATGGCGAGCAGCAGCACCCACATCACGTTCGAGACACCGCCGAGGCCGGAAGGCAGCACGCGCAGACTGACCAGGCCCCAGATCACCGCGAAGCAGGCGGCGAAAACGCCCAGGCGCATGGCGGAGTAGCGGATCGTGGCGTTTTTGGTGCTCACGGCCTTGGTGCTCACGGGCAGGACCTTCTTCTCAGCGGCGACTGGGGCGGCGACTGGGCGGCGACTCAGCGGCGACCTCTACAGGACACCGTCCAGTCAAGCACAGGCCCCCGAAGATCAGGTCAGCGGCAGCAGCATGATGACGTCGTCCCGGTCGTCGCCCGGTGCGACACGGATCGCGCCCGGTACCCGGCCCACCTCCCGATAGCCGCACGCCGCGTAGAACACGTCCGCGCCGGTGCCGCCCCGGCAGGTCAGCCGGATCGCCTCGACCCCGGGCATCGTGCGGGCCGCGTCGGCCGCCGCGGCCATCAGGTCGCGGCCGTACCCCTTGCCCTGGTGCTTCGGGTGGACCATCACCGTGTAGAGCCAGATCCAGTGGGTCATCAGGCGGTGGGTGTTGCGGGTGAGGTACGCGGTCGCGGCGACCGTGCCCTCGGCGTCGTATCCGACGAGGAGGCGGGTGCGGCCCTCCGCCATCGCGACGAAGTGCTGCACGAGGTCCGGCCGTATCTTCTCGGGATCCGCCGGGGGTACGAAGCCGACGGCGCCGCCCGCGTCGGTGACGTCCGCCCACAGGGCGATCAGACCGTCGCGGAGTGCGGCGTCCACGGGCGGGTCGAAGACGAAGGTAAGAGGTGCGTGGGGTGTGGAAGCAACGGCAGCACTGGACATGGCGGCACGGTAGCCGAGACGCCGAGAGCCCCGGCCAGGTGGGTGGCCGGGGCTCTCGTACGTACGCAGACGCCGATCAGAGGCGCATCGCCTGCGGGCTCTCGCGGCGGGCCGCGTCCGGGCCCTCGTACTCCTTGATGATCTCGTAGCGCGTGTTCCGCTCGACCGGGCGGAAGCCGGCGTCGCGGATGAGCTCCAGGAGGTCCTCGCGGCCGAGCTTGTTCGGGGTGCCGTAGTCGTCCGCGTCGTGCGTGATCTTGTACTCGACGACCGAGCCGTCCATGTCGTCCGCGCCGTGCTGGAGGGCGAGCTGGGCGGTCTGCACGCCGTGCATCACCCAGAAGACCTTGACGTGCGGGACGTTGTCGAAGAGCAGGCGGGAGACCGCGAAGGTCTTGAGCGCCTCGGCGCCGGTCGCCATCGTGGTGCGCGCCTGGAGCTTGTTGCGGACCTTGCCGTCCTTCATGTCCACGAAGTCGTGCTGGTAGCGCAGCGGGATGAAGACCTGGAAGCCGCCGGTCTCGTCCTGCATCTCACGCAGCCGCAGCACGTGGTCGACGCGGTGGCGGGGCTCCTCGATGTGGCCGTACAGCATCGTGGCCGGAGTCTTGAGGCCCTTCTCGTGGGCGAGGCGGTGGATCCGCGACCAGTCCTCCCAGTGGGTGTTGTGGTCGACGATGTGCTGCCTCACCTCCCAGTCGAAGATCTCGGCGCCACCGCCGGTGAGGGACTCCAGGCCGGCCTCGATCAGCTCGTCGAGGATCTCGGAGGCGGAGAGCCCGGAGATGGTCTCGAAGTGGTGGATCTCGGTGGCCGTGAACGCCTTGAGGGAGACCTGCGGGAGGGCTTCCTTGAGGGCGGAGAGGGAGCGCGGGTAGTAGCGCCACGGGAGGGTCGGGTGCAGGCCGTTGACGATGTGGAGCTCGGTGAGGTTCTCGTTCTCCATCGCCTTGGCGAGGCGGACGGCCTCCTCGATGCGCATCGTGTACGCGTCCTTCTCGCCCGGCTTGCGCTGGAACGAGCAGTAGGCGCAGGACGCGGTGCACACGTTCGTCATGTTGAGGTGACGGTTGACGTTGAAGTGAACGACGTCGCCGTTCTTCTTCATGCGCACCTCGTGGGCGAGACCGCCCAGCCAGGCCAGGTCGTCCGACTCGTAGAGCGCGATGCCGTCCTCGCGGCTCAGCCGCTCCCCGGCCCGGACCTTCTGCTCCAGCTCGCGCTTGAGTCCCGCGTCCATACCCGGCCGCCTCCCATGTCTTCGTACGTACTAAATCAAGCTTCGGACCACGGTACGCCTAGGCCTCCTCGGGAAGTCCCCCGACCCGGTTCTCCCACTTGGTGGAGAGCACGACCGTGGTACGGGTGCGGGACACGCCCCTCGTACCGCTGAGGCGGCGGATCGTGCGCTCCAGGCCGTCCACGTCCCCGACGCGGATCTTGAGCATGTACGAGTCGTCGCCCGCGATGAACCAGCAGTCCTCGATCTCCTCCAGGTCCTTCAGCCGGCGCGCCACGTCCTCGTGGTCGGCGGCGTCGGAGAGCGAGATGCCGATCAGGGCGGTGACACCGAGGCCGAGCGACTTGGCGTCGACGGTGGCGCGGTAGCCGGTGATGACACCCGCGGATTCGAGGCGGTTGATGCGGTCGGTGACGCTCGGTCCTGAGAGGCCGACGAGGCGTCCCAGCTCGGCGTACGAGGCCCTGCCGTTCTCCCGAAGTGCCTGGATGAGCTGCCTGTCCACGGCGTCCATATGCCTGAAGCCTTCCATTGTTCAGCGATACCGCGAGTTTACGTATAGAATCTAAGGCACAGGGGCCGAATCCCCTGTAGATCTTTCATCAGATCCAAGAAAAACTTTCAGAACATCCGGTTCTGAAGCGTTGCACCCCGAAGCGTTGAACCCCATAGCTCCCAGGAGAGTGACCCACCGTGTACACGTCCGAGATGGCCTACGTCCGTATGCGCGAGCTTCAGGAACTGGCCGACAGCTCGCGTGCTCACAAGCCCTCCGCCTCCGCCGCCGCGATGCGCGGCCTCAAGGCCCGCCTGAAGCGCTCCAAGCAGGGCTGACCAGCCTCTTTTCCCCTCTACCTGGTGCGGGAGCCTCCCCCGAGCTCTCCCTCCCACCGGCGGTACAGGCCGTGCGGCACTCCTGCCGCGTCGAGCACTCGCCCCGCGACGAAGTCCACCAGATCCTGGATGTGCGTCGCACCCGCATAGAACGCAGGGGAGGCGGGCAGCACCACGGCGCCCGCCTCGTCCAGCGTCACCAGATGCTTCAGCGTCTGCCCGTTGAGCGGTGTCTCGCGCACCGCCACCACCAGCTTCCGCCGCTCCTTGAGCGTCACGCTCGCGGCCCGCTGCAGCAGGTCCTTCGACAGTCCCAGTGCGACTCCGGCGACGCTCGCCGTCGAGGCCGGGACGATGAGCATGCCCTTGACGGCGTACGAACCCGACGAGGGACCGGCGGCGAGATCGCCCGCGCTCCAGTGCCGTACGCCGGACAGGTCCAGGTCCTGGAAGGTGTCCGGCTTGCCGTCCGCACCCCTGCCCAGCCAGGCCGCGAGGTCCTCGCGCCAGTGGCTGTCGCGGAACGAGATGCCCGTCTCGTCGAGGATCGTCAGCCGTGACGCCCGGCTGACGACGAGGTCGACGGACTCCCCCGCGGCGAGCAGACCACGCAGCACGGCGGCGGCGTACGGGGTTCCTGAGGCACCCGACACCCCTACTACCCAGGGGGTGCGCTCACGCTGCTGGTGCTGGTCGACGACGGGCTCAGTCATGGTCGGAGCCTATCGGGGGGCGACCGGGGGGCGACCGGGGGGCGACCGGGGCGGTTGCGTCGGGGTTCCAGAGCATGTACCTACACGGTCAGGCCACGAACCAGGAGATCCAGCAGGGCGCACACGAACAGGGCAATCCCGATGAACCCGTTGACCTGGAAAAACGCCCGGTTGAGGCGGGAGAGGTCGTGGGGGCGGACGATCGTGTGCTCGTAGCCGAAGGCGGCGACCACGATCACCATGCCGATCCAGAAGAAGATCCCGGCGTCGGTGCGCATCCCGTACCAGACCAGCAGCGCGGTGGTGATCACGTGACAGGCGCGGGCACCGTGCAGGGCGGCCGGGATACCGAAGCGGGCCGGGACCGACTTCACGCCGTGCGCGCGGTCCGCCTGGACGTCCTGCGTGCCGAAGATCAGGTCGAAGCCGCCGATCCAGACGCCGACCGCGAGGCCGAGGACGACCGCGTCACCCGACCACTCCCCCGTGATCGCGATCCACGCGCCGACCGGGCCCATCGCCTGGGCCAGGCCGAGGATCGCGTGCGGGAAGTTCGTGAACCGCTTGCCGTACGGGTAGACGACCATCGGGATCACGGCCACCGGGGCGAGCGCCAGGCACAGGGGGTTCAGGAGCGCTGCCGCGCCGAGGAAGAAGACCAGGGCGATACCGGCCCCCGTCCACGCCGACTTCACACTGACCGCACCCGTGACGATCTCGCGGTTCGCGGTGCGCGGGTTGCGGGCGTCGATCTCGCGGTCGATGATCCGGTTCGCCGCCATCGCGAAGGTGCGCAAGCCCACCATCGCGACGGTGACGAGGAGGAGCTTCCCCCAGTGGATGTTCTTGTCCAGCTGGAACATGGCCGTCAGGGCGGCGATGTACGCGAAGGGCAGCGCGAAGACGGAGTGCTCGATGAGCACGAGGTTGAGGAACGCCCTGACCTTGCCGGGCTGCGGCTGGGGGATTGCTGCTGCGGCGCTGGTCACAGTCCGTATTCCTTCCAGCGGCGGTCGACCTTCGACGCCGTCGCCGGGTCCGACTCGACCATGTTCGGCCAGCCGCCGTCCCGGGTGTAGCCCTCCTCGGGCAGCTTCTTCGTGGCGTCGACGCCTGCCTTGCCGCCCCAGTACTGCTGGTACGAGGCGTGGTCGAGGTGGTCGACCGGGCCTTCGACGACCGTGAGGTCGCGGGAGTAGTCGACGTTCCCGAAGGCCCGCCAGGCGACCTCGTGGTAGTTCCGTACGTCGCAGTCCGAGTCGACGACCACGATGAGCTTTTCGAGGGACAGCATGTGTGCGCCCCAGATCGCCGACATCACCTTCTGCGCGTGCTTCGGGTACTTCTTGTCGATCGACACGATGATGCAGTTGTGGAAGCCGCCCGCCTCGGGGAGGTGGTAGTCCACGATGTCCGGGACGATGATCTTGAGCAGGGGGAGGAAGAAGCTCTCCGTGGCCCGTCCCAGCGGACCGTCCTCGGTCGGCGGGCGGCCGACGACGATCGACTGGAGCAGGGGTCGCTTGCGCATGGTGATCGTGTCGATCGTCAGCGCGGGAAAGTCCTCCTGCGGCGTGTAGAAGCCGGTGTGGTCGCCGAAGGGGCCCTCGGGGAGCATCTTCCCCGGCTCGAGCCAGCCTTCCAGTACGACCTCGGCGTGCGCGGGGACCTGGAGCGGAACGGTTTTGCAGTCGACCATCTCGACGCGCCTGCCCTGCAGGAAACCGGCGAAGAGGTACTCGTCGATGTCGCCGGGGAGCGGGGCGGTGGACGCGTACGTCACGGCCGGCGGGGCGCCGAAGGCGATCGCGACCGGCAGCCGCTCGCCGCGCCGCGCCGCCACCTGGTAGTGGTTCCGGCTGTCCTTGTGGATCTGCCAGTGCATGCCGATGGTGCGCTTGTCGTGGCGCTGGAGGCGGTAGAGACCCAGGTTGCGGATCCCGGACTCCGGGTCCTTGGTGTGGGTCAGCCCCAGGTTGAAGAAGGAGCCGCCGTCCTCGGGCCAGGTGAAGAGCGCCGGGAGCTTGTCGAGGTCGACGTCGTCGCCGGTCAGGACCACTTCCTGGACCGGGGCGTCCTTGATCTTCTTGGGCGGTACGTGCGCGACCGAGCTGAGCTTGCCGAAAGCTTCCCGTACGCCCATGAAGCCCTGCGGCAACTCCGGCTTCAGCAGGCCGCCGATCTGCGCGCTGATCTCGTCGTACGACTTCAGGCCGAGCGCCTTGAGGAGGCGGCGGTCCGTCCCGAAGACGTTCATCGCCAGGGGCATCGAGGACCCCTTCACCTTCTCGAAGAGGAGGGCCGGGCCGCCCGCTTTGTTCACGCGGTCGACGATCTCCCCCACCTCCAGGTAAGGATCGACTTCCGCCTTGATGCGCTTGAGGTCGCCCTCGCGCTCCAGAGCACGGAGGAACGAGCGAAGATCGTCGTAAGCCATGCCGTCCAGTATCGGACACCGACTACCCTTGGGCCCTCACCGGGGCCGCCGGAGCGGCCCCTCTGACGCTCTTACGCTCCCAGGGGGAAGCCACTTCATGCTCAGGGCACTGCTGTTCATCCTGCCGCTGGCGCTGACGATCTACGCGTTCATCGACTGTCTGAACACCCCCGAGGACGAGGTGAAGCACCTGCCGAAGGTCGCCTGGGTCTTCATCATTCTGCTGTTCTGGATCGTTGGCCCGATCGTGTGGATCGTGGCGGGCAAGAACCGCCACGCGGTCCGGGGCGGCGGCGCCCCCTTGGACCGGTACCGGGGCCGGCGCGCCCAGTGGGTCGCCCCCGACGACAACCCCGAGTTCCTGAAGTCCATCAAGGACGAGAACAAGAAGGACGAGCAGCCGAAGGACGAGGGCAAGAAGGACGAGGGCGGTCCTGAGGACTCCCCCAGGTAGGGGCCCGCGCTAAACCGGAGGACTCCCCCCAGGTAGAGGCCCGCGCTAAAACCGCTGGCCGGGTGCCCGCCCGGTGCACCAACCTGGGCCGCATGTCCCACGACGACGTACCGCAGCGGCAGATCCGTGCACTGCACGGCGCAGAGACCCTCACCGTCTACCAGGCGTACCCGGCCTCGATCGGGCTGCCCGCCGCCCGGGACGGGAAGTTTCCGCCCGCGTGGAAGCGCGACCGGATGACGTGGATCAAGCCGTCGTTCCTGTGGATGATGTACCGCTGCGGCTGGGCGGCCAAGCCCGACCAGGAGGTCGTCCTGGCCGTGGAGATCCGGCGTGAGGGCTTCGACTGGGCACTGCGCCATGCCGTGCTCTCGCACTACGACCGGGATGTCCACCCCGACCAGGCGGCCTGGAAGCAGCAGTTGAAGGCCTCGCCGGTGCGGACCCAGTGGGACCCGGAACGGGACGTGCGGCTGCAGCCGCTGCCGTACCGGTCGCTCCAGCTCGGGCTGAGCGGGGAGGCCTCGCGGCGGTACGCGGACGAGTGGACCGTCGGCATCCGGGACGTGACTCCGCTGGCGCGGACCATCAGCGAGGTGGCGCGGGAGCAGGGGCCGCAGAGTGCGGCGCTGCTGCTGCCGGTGGAGTCGCCGTATCCGGTGCCGGAGGGCGGGCTCCGGCACTTGAGGGCGTAGGGGGTCAGGCCCGGGTTTCGTAGTCCGTCAGGAGTGCCTCGTAGCGGTCCAGGGACCAGGTCGACCAGTCGTACGGGGTGCCGGCGAGGGCCGCCACCAGGAGTTCGAAGTGGACGTGCCAGCCTGCGAGGCGGCTGTTGCGGTCGGCTTCGTCGAGGCCGTGGATCTCGTTGGTGAAGCGCAGGACGGTGGCGGCGGGGCCGTTGGCTTCCAGGTGGAAGCGGGCGCGGCCGTTGACGGTCATCGTGTACTCCGCCACCCGGCCCGGGTCCCAGGCCGTGATCCGGCCGTGCTCCGTGATCGGCACGCCCGGGTACTGCCAGGTGAAGGTGGTCGGGGAGTCGAGGTGCGGCTCCCACGGGTCCGGGACCGCGAGCCACTGGCCGAGGCCCACCGGGGTCGCGACCGCCGCCCAGACGTGGTCCAGGGGGTGCGGGAGCGGCAGCTCGTAGCGGAGGAACCAGGAGCCGGGGCGCGGTTCGGCCCTGCCGTACGGGATGTCGGGCGTGGCAGCGGTCATGGGGACAGCCTGGCCCGGCCGCGTGCGGGACGCGACCGGGCCAGGCTGGATGGATGGACGAAGGGCGTCAGACGCCCGCGTACGAGTGCTTGCCCGTGATGAAGATGTTCACGCCGTAGTAGTTCCACAGCCAGGTCGCGAAGGCGAAGAGGGCCAGGTAGGCGGCCTTGCGGCCCTTCCAGCCTGCCGTCGCGCGGGCGTGCAGGTAGCAGGCGTACGCGACCCAGGTGACGAAGGACCAGACCTCCTTGGGGTCCCAGCCCCAGAAGCGGCCCCAGGCGTCGCCCGCCCAGATGGCGCCCGCGACGATCGTGAAGGTCCACAGCGGGAAGACGCCGGCGTTGATGCGGTACGAGAACTTGTCGAGCGTGGCGGCCGAGGGGAGGCGGGAGACCGCGCTGTCCATGACCCGGCGGAGCGGGACGCGCACCTTGCGGACGAACATGACGAAGCCGTTCGCGGGGGGCAGCGTCGCCAGGTGGGCCTTGAAGACGTCGGCGCTCTCGCCGAGCTCGGCGCGGACCTCGTAGCGGTCGCGGAGCAGGTAGCCGAGGGTGCCGACGGCGCCGACGTAGAAGACCGCGCCGCAGAAGATCGCCGTCGAGACGTGGATCCACAGCCAGTACGAGTCCAGGGCGGGGACCAGCTGGTCGCTGTCGGTGTAGAGCCACTTGGTGGCGATGCCGAGGTCGAGGAGGACCGTGGTGACCAGCGGGAGGCCGATCCAGCGGACGTTCATCCTGGTGAGCAGGAAGGCGAGGTAGGCGCCGACCGCGACCGTGGAGAACGTGACGGAGAACTCGTACATGTTGCCCCAGGGGGCGCGCTGCACGGCGGCCGCCCGGCAGACGACACCGCCCGCGGCGATCAGGAAGCCGAGGAAGGTGAGGGAGATGGCGATGCGGCCGTAGAGGTCGCCCTTCTCCGTACCGCCCGCGGCGCCCGCACCGTCTTCGGCGTCACGGGTTCCGGGCGCGGCGCGGGTGACGATCTGCGGCTTGTCGAGGACGGCGGTCGAGCCCTTCGCCCGTACCGTCACCGCCGGGGCGGCGGCGGGCCGGGTCAGCGCGGCGGCCGTGCGGCCGACCCTGCTGCGGCTGCCGAAGGTCCACTCGGCGATGTGCGCGAGGAACGCCAGGGTGTAGACGGCCATCGCGGAGTAGACCAGGACGTTACTGATCTGCGCGAGGTTCTCGTTCGTTTCGGTGACTGCGGCGGCTGCGAGGATCACGCGCGCGCTCCTTCGACAGGGGGTTCAGCAGGAAGGGGCGTCGCGGATGTCGGCGCCTGGGAGTGGAGGGAGCCGGCCAGGTCGGCCAGTTCCTCGGGGAGACGGCCCGACTCGCTGCGGCCGAGCCCGGCCATCTCGACGACGGTGACGCCGTCGGCGCCTCGTACGGCACGGATCCAGACCCGGCGCCGCTGGATGAAGAGCGACGCGGCGAGGCCGAGGATGGCCGCGACGGCGCCCGCGAGGGCCCACATGTTGCCGGGTTGCTGGGAGACCTGGAAGGTCGCCCACTCCTTGATGTCCTTCTCGAAGGTGACGGAACCGGCCCCGTCGGGGAGGTCCATCTTCTCGCCGGGGAGGAGCATCTTCGCGAAGGGGCTGCCGTCGGGCTTCTTGAACTGGGTCATCTTGCGGGTGTCGAGCTGGTAGACGCTCTGCGGCAGGCCCGCGTCGACGCCGAGGCTGCCGTGGTAGCCGGTGAGGGCCAGCGCCGGGAAGTCCAGGCCGGGGTACTTGGAGAACATGCTGCCCTGGCCCGCGCCGCCGAAGGTCGGGACGAAGACGGCGGTGAAGCCGAGCTGGGTCTTCTTGCCGTTCTTGTCGCGGTAGCCGTCCATCACCTTGACCGCGCCGGTCGAGGTGACGTTCGCGTCGGTGGGCAGGAGCGGGGCCGGACCGCTGAAGACGGTCTTGCCCCTGCCGTCGCGGATGGTGATCACGGGGGCGTAGCCGTGCCCGATCATGTGGACCTTGGAGCCGCCGACGGTGAGAGGGGTGTTGACCTCGATGACGGCCTTCTTGGTCGCGCCGTCGGCGCCCTCGGAGTACGTGATGTGCGACTCGTAGACGCGGGGGGTGCCGCGCTGCGGGCCCGTGCGCTCGTACGTACCGACGAAGTTGTCCAGGTGGAAGCTGAACGGCTCCAGGTCCTGGTCCCGGTCGAAGAGCGAGCCCGACTTGAAGTCGTCGTACTGGGTGAGGGTGTTGGAGAAGCCGCCGCCCTCGACGATCAGCTTGCCGCCCTCGGACTTGAAGAGCTGGCCGGTCGCGAAGGCCAGCAGGAGCACGATCAGCGCGAGGTGGAAGATCAGGTTGCCGGCCTCGCGGAGGTAGCCCTTCTCCGCGGTGACCGCGTTGCCCTCGGAATGCGCGCGGAAGCGGCGCTTCTTCATCAGGGCGAGGCCGAGGGTACGGACCTCCTCGGGGGAGGCGTCCGTGCGCCAGGTCGTGTACGCGGGCATCCGGGTCAGCCGGCCGGGGGCGACCGGCGGGCGGGCGCGGAGCTGGCCGACGAACTGCCAGGTGCGGGGCACGATGCAGCCGACGAGGGAGGTGAACAGCAGGATGTAGATCGCGGAGAACCACACCGAGCTGTAGACGTCGAAGAGCTGCAGCTTGTCGTAGAGCGGCGCGAGCGTCTCGTGCGCCTTGAAGAAGTCGGCGACCTTCGTGTCGTCGACGCTGCGCTGCGGGATCAGCGATCCGGGCATCGCGCCCAGCGACAGCATGAAGAGGAGGATCAGCGCGACCCGCATCGAGGTCAGCTGCCGCCAGACCCAGCGGGTCCAGCCGACGATTCCGAAGGCCTGCGGGAGGGGGGTGGTGTCCTCCCGGTCGTCCTTGGGGGCGGTCGACAGCCGGTCGCGGGCTGTCTGCTCGTCCGCCAGGACAGCCGACTGCTCGTCCGTGGCCGCGGCCGGTTCTTCGGTCTTGCTCATGGAACTAGATCCCCACCTGGAAGCTGTCGGTCCAGCCTCGCATGCTCGCCAGAGCGGTATCCCAGAGGCCTGTGAGAAGCAGGAGACCGGTCACGATCATCATGATGCCGCCGATGCGCATGACCCAGACATAGTGCTTCTTCACCCAGCCGAACGCGCCGAGCGCCTTGCGGAAGGCGACGGCCGCCAGGATGAAGGGGATTCCGAGGCCGAGGCAGAAGACGACCATCAGGACAGTGCCGCGCAGCGGGGCCGCCTCATTGAACGAGAGCGACCCGATGACGCCGAGCGTCGGGCCCATGCAGGGCGTCCAGCCAATGCCGAAGAGCACGCCGAGTACCGGCGCCCCGGCCAGCCCGGAGACCGGCTTCTTGTGGAAGCGGAACTCGCGCTGGGTCAGGAAGGGGAAGGCGCCCATGAAGAAGAGGCCCATCAACACCATGAGGATGCCGAGGACGATATTCGTGGTGCCCTTGTAGCTCTGAAGGGTGCCGCCGATGTAGCCGAAGAGCGCGCCGCCCGAGACGAACACCGCGCTGAAGCCGAGCACGAAGAGCGACGCGCCCAGGGCCATCCGGCCCCGGCGCTGATCCGCGAGATCGGTGCCGCTGGTACCCGTGACGTACGAGAGGTAGCCGGGCACCAGCGGGAGCACGCACGGCGAGAAGAACGAGACCAGGCCCGCGAGAAGGGCGATCGGCAGCGCCAGCATCAGCGTGCCGGACTCGACCGTCTCGGCGGTGTCGGCGGCGAGGGAGACGACGTTCACGTGGTCACTTCTCGGCGATCAGCGGGGCGATCATCTGGCGGAGCTTCTTCTCGTTGAGCGCCGCGAGAGAGCGGCCGGCGACCCGGCCCTCCTTGTCGATCACGATCGTGTTCGGGATGCCCTGCGGATTCAGGCTGCCCTTCGGGAAGCGCAGCATCAGCTTGCCGTCCGGGTCGTACAGGCTGGGGTACTCGATGCCCGCGTCCTTCTCGAAATCGATGGCCTGACCCTTCTGCGGGTCACGGGCGTCAATGCCGACGAACTCGACGCCCTTGCTCTTGAGCTCTTTGGCCACCTTCGCGAAGGTCGGCGCCTCGGCCCGGCAGGGCGAGCACCAGGAGCCCCAGATGTTCAGTACGACGACCTTGCCCTTGAGGGACGCGACGTCGAAGTCCTTGTCCTGAAGGGTCTTGCCGTCGAGCTTGGGGGCGGGCTTGCGGTCGGCGACCGGGACAGAGTCGATACCGCCCTTGCCAGCGACGAAATTGGTGCCGCCGCCGCTCGACGGCTTGTCGCCTCCGCAGGCCGACAGGGCGAGTGCGCCGACGAGCACTCCGCAGACCGCGAGCGCGGTACGGGAGGTGCGGGTCGAGCGGCGGCGGGGGGCGCGGGCAGGACTCATGTGAAAAGTTTCGCATGGCAGTTCCCACGATCTTCCGCACCCCCCTACGTGCCCGCAAAGCCCCTTGTCAAGGGCCCATAAGGGACGTCGGGGACTACCCCGCCGTCTTCGTCGGGTACTACCCGGCCGTCTTGCTCCCCGGCTTCAGGAAGGCGTTCCAGCCGCCCGCCGGCTTCTGCCCGACCTCCAGCTTGCGCAGCTTCGCGAGGACCGCGGGGTCCTGCACGTCGAGCCAGTCGACGTACTGCTTGAAGGAGACCAGGCGGGTGTCCTTCGTACCGGCGATGTGCTTGATCGCTTCTTCGACGGCGTCCATGTAGATGCCGCCGTTCCACTGCTCGAAGTGGTTGCCGACGTAGAAGGGGGCGCGGTTGGTGGTGTGCGCGCGCTGGAATCCCTTGATGTACGCGCCCGTCGCCTGCTTCTTCCATTCGGGATAGCGCGAGGTCATTCCCTTGGTGGAATTCTTCGACTGGTTGGCGAGCATGTTGTAGTCCATCGAGAGGACCTCGAAGCCGCGGCCGGGGAAGGGAATCTGCTGGAGGGGCAGGTCCCAGACTCCCTTGCGCTTCACGGGCCACATCTGACGGCCGCCGGGCGAGCTCGCGTCGTACCGCCAGCCGAGCTTCTTGGCGATCGGCAGCAGGTTGTCCTGGCCGAGCAGGCAGGGGGTGCGGCCGCCGACCAGCTCCTTCTTGTAGTCGAAGGGCAGCGGGTCCAGGTCGGTCCAGCCGGAGATCGTCTTCCACTCGGTGACGAACTTCATGGCCTGCTCGATCTCGCTCTCCCACTGGGCGGACGTCCAGTTGCCGACCGTGCCGTGGCCGGAGCAGAAGTGCCCGTTGAAGTGGGTGCCGATCTCGTGCCCTTCGAGCCACGCCTGACGCACGTACTTCAGCGTCATCTTGATGTGGTCGTCGGTGAGGTAGCCGATGTCGGAGGCGCCGACCTTGTTGTTCGGCGGCTTGTAGAGGTTCTTCTTCGACTCGGGCAGGAGGTAGAGCCCGGAGAGGAAGAAGGTCATCGCCGCGTCGTGTTCCTTGGCGAGCTTCAGGAAGCGCGGGAAGAGGCCGTTGCCGACCTCGCCCGCACCGTCCCACGAGAAGATCACGAACTGCGGCGGGGTCTCACCCGGCTGCAGCGGCACCGGCTTGTCCGGCTGGTTCGGCTGCTTGCCGGTGTCGGCGGTCGAACCGTCACCGATCGGCTTGGCGTCCTCGGTCGGCGAAGGGGTGCCGTCCGTACCGGGCTGCTTCGTGCCCTGCCCCTTGCCGCCGGCCGGAGCGGGATCCTTGCCCCCGCCGCCGTTGCAGGCGGCGAGGCCGAGCGCCGCCGCGCCCGCCGCTCCAGCTCCCAGAAGACCCCTTCGGCTGATGTTCCGCATAACTCCCCATCCGCATTCGTCGCGCCTTCGGCCCATCAGGATGGACACGAGGTTAGAGGGCACGACGAACGCGCGGGTTCCGGCAAATTGCACATAATTCGCTGAGTGTTCGTGAAATCACGCGTCGGTCATGCGGAGTTCATGTGCGCAGCCGGCTGACACGGGCACCGCTCAGGCGCCGAACGCCTTGGCCTTGCCCTTCACCGGCTTCGCCCCGGCCAGCAGATGCGCCGGTACGAGGTCCCGGGCGGGCTCCGTGTAACCGACGGAGACGATGCGGTCGCCCTCGTACGTGAACGTGGTCAGCGAGGCCAGCGTGCACTGCCGCTTGCGCGGGTCGTGCCACAGCCGCCGCCGCTCCACGAAGCTCCGCACGATCCAGATCGGCAGCTGGTGGCTGACGCAGACCGCCTCGTGCCCGCGGGCGGCGTCACGGGCCGCGTTGAGCGCGCCCATCATCCGTACGACCTGATCGATGTACGGCTCGCCCCAGGACGGCTGGAACGGGTTGGTCAGGTGCTTCCAGTTGGCGGGCTTGCGCAGCGCGCCGTCGCCGACGCCGAAGGTCTTGCCCTCGAAGACGTTGGCCGCCTCGATCAGCGAGGGGTCGGTGGCCAGGTCCAGGCCGTGCGACGTGGCGATCGGTGCGGCGGTCTCCTGGGCGCGCTCCAGCGGGGACGCGACGACGTGCGTGATGTCACGGCCCTCCAGGTGCTCGGCGACCCGGTCGGCCATCTTCCGGCCGAGGTCGGAGAGGTGGTAGCCGGAGCGGCGGCCGTAGAGAACGCCGTCCGGGTTGTGCACCTCGCCGTGCCGCATCAGGTGGACGACGGTCAGGTCTTTGCCCGGAGTTCTTGACGGGGTGCTCATGCGGTGGCCTCCGCTGCGGCGCGGGCGGCGGCGGGCAGGGCGGCGGCGATGCGCTCGACGGCCTGCGCGTCGTGGGCGGTGGAGACGAAGTACGACTCGAAGGCGGACGGCGGCAGGTAGACGCCCTGCGACAGCATCGAGTGGAAGAACGCGGTGAAGCGGAACGACTCCTGCTTGCGGGCGTCGTCGTAGTTGCGCACCTCGTCCGGCGTGAAGAAGACGGAGAACATGTTGGACGCCGTCTGCAGCCGGTGCGCCACGCCCTCCTTGGTCAGCGCGCCGGTCATCAGGCCCTGGATCTCGGCCGACACCGCGTCGACCTTCTCGTACGCCGCGTCGTCGAGCAGCCGCAGCTGGGCGAGGCCCGCGGCGGTGGCGACGGGGTTACCGGAGAGCGTGCCCGCCTGGTAGACCGGGCCGACCGGGGCGAGGTGCTCCATGACGTCCTTGCGGCCGCCGAAGGCAGCCGCCGGGAAGCCGCCGCCCATGACCTTGCCGAAGGTCATCAGGTCCGGCTTCACCCCGTCGATGCCGTACCAGCCGGCCTTGCTCGTACGGAAGCCGGTCATCACCTCGTCGGAGATGTACAGCGCGCCGTTCTTCGCACAGGCCGCCTTCAGGCCCGCGTTGAAACCCTCGCCGGGCGGGACGACGCCCATGTTGCCGGGCGACGCCTCGGTGATCACACAGGCGATCTCGCCGGGGTGCGCGTGGAAGGCGGCGTGCACCGCGTCCAGATCGTTGTACGGCAGGACGATGGTGTCGCCGGCCTGCGCGCCGGTCACGCCGGGAGTGTCCGGCAGCGCGAAGGTCGCCAGGCCCGAACCGGCGGCGGCGAGCAGCGCGTCCACGTGCCCGTGGTAGCAGCCGGCGAACTTGATGACCTTCGCGCGCCCGGTGAATCCACGGGCGAGACGGATGGCCGACATCGTCGCTTCGGTGCCGCTGGACACCAGTCGTACCTGCTCAACGGGGTCGATCCGGGCGACGATCTCCTCGGCGAGCGCGACCTCGCCCTCACCGGGCGTACCGAAGGACGTACCGCGTGCCACGGCTTCCTGGACGGCGGCGACGACCTCGGGGTGCGCGTGACCGAGAATCATCGGCCCCCACGAGCACACGAGGTCGACGTACTCGCGGCCGTCGGCATCGGTGAGGTACGGACCGGTACCGGACACCATGAACCGGGGCGTACCGCCCACGGCCTTGAAGGCCCGGACCGGGGAGTTCACGCCGCCGGGCGTCACGAGGGACGCGCGGTCGAAAAGCGTCTGCGAAACTGGGGCGTCATAGGGGAGGCTCACACAGCAATGGTGTCAGAGGCCCGCCCGGTCTTGCGGACAGGTGTTTCACCGCATGGGGGCTGGGGAGGTCACTGGGACGATGATCGGGTTGCGCGGCCCGGGTCGCGAGTGGTCGGGTGGAGATATGCATCGCGGTGGCGGACTGGGTGAGGGGACCGACGATCTCGGTCCCGAGCGGGCCAGGCGCGGGCGGCACCGGCGGCGGGAGCGTGCGGTGCACGCGGACGCCTCGGACCTGTCGGACGCGGTTGCAGAAGTCGAGCGGGAAGCGGGCAGGGAGAGCAGGGTTGGCCGGGTGGGGGTGACCTACAAGTACTTCGGTGCCCCGAACGGCGCGACGGCTGCCCGCGTGCCCATTTCGATGCGCCCGGAGGAGCTGGGCGGCGACGAGCTCGGCATGGGCGGCATGTTCACCAAGATCAAGCCGGAGACGATGGCCGCGATGGTCCTCACCGGCATCCAAGGCATACCCCTGCACAAGGTCCCTCCGCTGGAACTGGTCGTCCTGCACCCCGACTACGCCGTGGTGAAGCTCCCCATGACGGTCGTCGACCCGCTGCGCGGCGTCGGCGAGGAAGCGGTGGGGGCGGCCGCGTTCATCTGGTCGACGGTCCCGGACCGGGGCGGCCCGAGCGACGCGTTCAACGTCTACCAACTGCTGCACGAATGGCAGGACTTCAGCCACCGGCTGCACGAGGCGGGACATCAGGCGTACTGCCTGGTCTGGCCCTGAGGACCGCCTGCGGCCCTCTTGTTTCTTCCTTCCGTTCATGCGGTTTTCAGGCCATTCTCAGGTGCCCGGAACGACGATTGTCAGTGGCACCACCTACGCTTGTACGCATGTCCTTCACTTCTCCTACCCCCCGTGCGCCTGGCGCCGTGCGGTCCGCAGCTGTCGTCAACGCCGAGATCCGCGCGCTCTGGTCGCGTGCGGACGGCGCACTGTCGGCCGCGGACGAGGCGCGGTACCAAGAGCTGCTGGTGGAGTGGGCCGAGGCGGTCCGGGCCGGGCTGGTCAAAGCTGCGTAAGCCGGTGGGCACGACCTGCTGAAGCCGGGCAGACTCCCCGGCATGCCTCTCAAGCACCTGCCTCAGCATCTCCCTCTGCAGCGCGGCATGCGCCGGCTGCGCACGGCCGCCCGCCGGCGGCTCGACTTCGCCCGCCGCACGGTGGATCTCAGCCATCCCGCCCGCTCGCCGCTGGGCAGCGCCGTCGAGAACTGCGTGATCTTCGAGGAAGGCGTGCGCCGGCCCCGTGACTGCTCGGCCGCGGAGGCCCTGGAGCGGGTGCGCAAGGGGGACGGTGCGGCGTTCGTCTGGATCGGGCTGCACGAGCCGGGCCAGGCCGAACTGGACGAGCTCGGCGCACTGTTCGGGCTGCATCCTCTCGCCGTGCAGGACGCCGCCCGGGGGCATCAGCGCCCCAAGCTGGTGCGGTACGACGACACTCTCCTCGCCGTGTTCAAGACCGTCCGCTACGTCGAGCACGAGGAGCTGACCGCAACCAGTGAGATCGTCGACACCGGCGAGCTGACGGTCTTCGCAGGACCCGACTTCGTGGTCACCGCCCGGCACGGCGGTTCGGGCTCGCTCGGCCCGATCCGGGAGGCCCTGGAGGACGTACCGGAACAGCTGGCGCTGGGCCCCGCCGCCGTGCTGCACGCGATCGCCGACCACGTCGTAGACGAGTACGAAGCCGTGGTGGAGTCCGTCCAGGACGACCTCGACGCGGTCGAGACGGTGGTCTTCAGCGCGGACTCCGGGCGCGTCGACCCCGGCCGGATCTACCAGCTCAAGCGTGAACTCCTGGAGCTGCGGCGCGCGGTGACCCCGCTCACCCGCCCGCTCCAGACCCTCGCCGACCCGCTGCGGCCGCTGCCGCCCGTCACCCCGGGCCTCCACCCGTACTTCCGGGACGTCGCCGACCACCTCGCCCGCACCGTCGAGCAGATCACCGCCTTCGACAACCTCCTCGACTCGATACTGCAGGCGCACCTCGCGCAGGTGACGGTCGCTCAGAACGAGGACATGCGGAAAATCACCGCCTGGGCGGCGATCGTCGCGGTGCCGACGATGGTGTGCGGGGTGTACGGGATGAACTTTGAGCACATGCCCGAGTTGCGGTGGACGTACGGATATCCGCTGATCGTGGGGGTGATGGCCACGGCCTGCTTCCTGGTGCACCGAAGTTTCCGGCGCAACGGCTGGCTCTGAGCGAGCTTTCGGGTCTACATTCATTTCACAAACTTCTGAAAGTATGGAAGTCCCGAAGTCTTCGCCTCGTGGGAGAACACCATCATGGCTGCCGACGACACGCTCCGATCCACGTCATCCATCCGGCCGTTCGTCATGCCGCTCGACGACCCGGCCGCCACGCTCGACGCGGTCGGCGGCAAGGGCTCCGCGCTCGCGGAGCTGGCGCGGGGCGGACTGCCGGTGCCGGGCGGGTTCCACGTGACGACGGACGCCTACCGGGAGTTCGTGGCGGCGACGGGGACCGACGAGCGGATCGAGGCCGTACTGGCAGGCCTGGACGGCGACGACGCGGACCTCGCGGAGGCGGCGGGCGCACAGATCCGGGGCTGCTTCCGGGACGCGGACATACCCGAGTCCCTCGCGAAGGCGGTGGGTTCGGCGTACGAAGCGGTGGGCGACGGCACGGCAGCCATGGCCGTACGGTCCTCCGCCACCGCCGAGGACCTGCCCGGCCTCTCCTTCGCCGGCCAGCAGGACACGTACCTCAACATCCGGGGGACGCAGGCCGTGCTGGAGGCGGTCAGGAACTGCTGGGCCTCGCTGTGGACCGGCCGCGCGATCCACTACCGCGCCCGCAACCACATCTCCCACACGGACGTCCAACTCGCGGTCGTCGTACAGGAGTTGGTGGACGCGGACGCGGCGGGCGTGCTCTTCACCGTCGACCCGACGACCGGCCGCACCGACCGCCTCCTCATCAACGCGGCGTGGGGACTCGGCGAGGCCGTCGTCAGCGGTCTCGTCACACCGGACACCGTGCTCGTGGACCGGGAGAGCGGGGCGGTCGTCGAGGAGACGATCGCCGACAAGACCGTGATGACGGTCCGCACCGGACAGGGTGGGACGCACGAGGCCCCGGTGCCGGAGGACCGCCGCCGCACCGCCGTGCTCTCCGCCGCCGAAGCGGCCCGGCTCGCCCGCCACGGACGGGAGGCGGAAGACCTGTACGGCGACCCCCGCGACATCGAATGGGCCCGCAGGGACGGCACCTTCTACCTCCTCCAGGCCCGCCCGATCACGACCACCGCCGCCCCCGCCCCGGTACCGGAGGAGTGGAACGACAGCCTCGGCACCGAATCGCTGTGGACCAGCGCCAACCTCGGCGAGGCGGTCCCTGACGTGATGACCCCCGCCACCTGGTCGTACGTCCAGTCCTTCATGAGCCAGGTGATGATCGGCGCGACCCTCGACGGCCGCCCGATGTACGGCAACATCGGCGGCCGCTTCTACATGAACCTCTCCGTCACCGCGACGCTCGCCGCCGCCTTCGGCCAGACGAAGAAGTTCGACAAGGCCACCGAGCTGATCTTCGGCCGCCTCCCGGAGGGCGTCACCGTCCCCCTCCTCCCCGCGTCCCGGCTGCGCATCGTCCGCAACACCGTCAGCGAGGCGTTCCGCGTCACCAGGCGGGTGCGCGCCAACGGCAAACTCCTCGACGCATTCCTCGCCACCGCCCCCACCCGCTGCACCGACCTGCGCGAACGCACCGCCGCAGCCGACTCCCCCGCCGCCCTGCGGGAGTTGTACGACGCCGAGGTCAACCCGTACTTCACCCTCTGCTGCCACATGCTGCAGGCCGCCACCCGCCAGGACGGCGACATGCTGATCAAGGTGCGGGGCTCCCTGCGCGACCTCGCCGGCGAGGCCGACGCAGACCTGATGACCACAGGACTGACCGCCGACGGCGGCCAACTGGCAAGCATGGGCCCCCTGTTGGGCCTCGAACAGCTCGCCGCCGGCACCCTCGACCGCGCCACCTACCTCCGTACGTACGGACACCGCAGCCCGCACGAGTTCGAGGTGTCACGGCCGCGCCCCGCCGAGGACCCGGACTGGATCGACACCCAGCTCGCCGCGCTCGACCGCGTCGAGGAGAACGCCGAACTCCGCCTCGGCCGCCAGGACAGCGCCCGCAAGGCGGCCTGGTCCCGCTTCGAGGCCGCCCACCCCCAACAGGCCGCCCCGATGCGCGAGGCCGTCCGCACCTGGTCGGAGTCCGCCCGGCTGCGCGAGGCGGCCCGCACCGAGATCGCCCGGGTCTTCTGGCTGCTGCGCACCTTCGTCGTACGGGCCGGTGAACTGACCGGCGACGGAGAGGAGTTGTTCTTCCTGCACGCCGAGGAGATCCGCGCCCTGCTCACCGGCGAGCGGGACGTCCTCGAGCCGGTACCGGCACGCAGGGCCGCGTACGAGAGCTACTCGGCCCTGCCCCCGTACCCGACCCTGATCCGCGGCCACTTCGACCCGGCCCGCTGGGCCGCCGACCCGGACCGGCGCGCGGACTTCCACGACGCGCACACGACGACACCGGCGGCGGCGTCCGAGACCGTCACCGGCTCACCCGCCTCCGCCGGCGTCGTCGAAGGCATCGCCCGCGTCATCGCCACCGTCGAGGAGGGCGACCGGCTCCAGCCGGGCGAAATCCTGGTCACCACGGTCACCAACATCGGCTGGACCCCGCTCTTCACCCGCATCTCAGCCATCGTCACCGACGTCGGCGCCAACCTCTCGCACGCCTCGATCGTCGCCCGCGAACTGGGCATCCCGGCGGTCGTCGGCTGCGGCAACGCGACCACCAGGCTGCACACCGGCGACCGCATCCGGGTGGACGGCGGGCGGGGCACGGTAGAGATCGTCCAGCGGTAACAACGGTAACAACGGTAACAACGATTACGCGCTCACCCGCTGCGCACTCACCCGCTTCGCGCTCACTCCCGGCAGAGGCAGAACGGATGCCCTGCCGGGTCCGCGTACACCCGGAAACTGCGCTGCCGGTCGCTCGTGTCGAGCGGCTTCGCCCCGAGCGCGAGGACCTGCTCCTCCGCCACGTCCAGGTCCGGCACGTCGAAGTCGAGGTGCAGCTGCTGGGAGTTGCCCGCGGCGTTCGGCCACTCGGGCGGCCGGTGGCCGGGAGAGCGCTGGAAGGAGATGCGGTGCCCGCCGGGCACGTACAGGTCCCACCAGTTCTCGTCGTACTGCTTGAACTCGCCGCCGAGGACGTCGGCGTAGAACGCGGCGAGCGCGGGCGGGTCCTGACAGTCGAGCGCGACGAGGGAGTACTTGGCGATGGGCATGGAAACGCTTCCTCTCCTGGCAGATCGCGAGGATCGTGATCCTTCGTACGACCACGGGTTCCCGCTCTCCGCCCGCGCCACACGGGAGAGCCCGCAAGGCGGCGAAACCTCCGTGCTCCGACAGGCCCCCGATGGCATCCTGACGGCGTGAACGGACCACAGATCCACATAACCTTCGCGCCCGAACTCCACCTCTTCGTCGCCCCCGACCGCCGCACGGGCCGCACGGACGCCGTCACCGACGGCGCCTCCACGCTCGGCCACGTCGTCGAATCGCTCGGCGTGCCACTGACCGAGGCGGGCGAACTGTACGTGGACGGGCGGGTGGTCACCGCCGCGCACATCCCCGCCGAGGGAGAGCACATCGAGGTACGGCCCTTCCCCCGCCCCCAGCCCGTCCCCGGCGCCCCGCTCCGCTTCCTCCTCGACGTCCACCTGGGCACGCTCGCCCGCCGGCTGCGGCTGCTCGGCGTCGACGCCGCGTACTTCAGCGAGGACATCGGCGACCCGGCGCTCGCCACGTACTCCGCCCGCGAGCAGCGCGTCCTGCTGTCCCGGGACCGGGGCCTGCTGCGCCGCCGCGAACTGTGGGCGGGCGCGTACATCTACAGCGACCAGCCCGACGAGCAACTCCGCGACGTACTCGGCCGCTTCACCCCCATCCTCACCCCGTGGACCCGCTGCACGGCCTGCAACGGCGAACTGAAGGAAGCCACCAAGGAATCGGTCGCCGGCCTCCTGTACGGCGGCACGGAACGCTCCTACGACGTCTTCGCCCAGTGCACGGCCTGCGACCGCCCGTACTGGCGCGGAGCGCATCACGCGCGGCTGGCGGAAGTCGTGGAAACGGCAATGACCGAATTCGGCTAGGCCGCGGGGGTGCGCGCTGGGCTCTCGCGGGGGTGCGCGCTGGGCCCTCGCGGAGGTGCGCGCTGGGCTCTCGCGGGGGCTCCCGCTGGGCTCTCGCGGGGGTGCGCGGGCCTCGTCGCGGGGGTGCGCGGGCCTCGCGGGGGTGCGGGCCTCGCGGGGGCTCTCCGTGGGCTCTCGCGGGGGTGCGCAAGCCTCGCGGGGGCTCCCGCTGGGCTCTCGCGGGGGTGCGCGGGCCTCCTCGCGGGGGTGCGCGGGCCTCGCGGGGGTGCGCGGGCCTCGCGGGGAACTCCCCCTGGGCCCTCGCGGCGGCTCCCGCTGGGCTCTCCCTGGGCCCTCGCGGGGGTTCCCCCGGGCCCTCGCCGGGGCTCCCGCTGGGCCCTCGCGGGGGGTGCGCGGGCCTCGCGGGGGTGCGGGCCTCGCGGGGGCTCTCCGTGGGCTCTCGCGGGGGTGCGCAAGCCTCGCGGGGGTGCGCGCTGGGCCCTCGCGGGGGTGCGTGCTGGGCCCGCGCGGGGGTGCGTGCTGGTCCCTCGCGGCGGCTCTCCCTGGGCCCCCGCGGGGGTTCCCGCCGGGCCCGCGCGGGGGCTCTGCGCGGGCTCTCGCTGGGCCCTTGCCGGTGCTCCCGCTGGGCTCCCCGGGCCCTCGCGGGGACTCCCGCTGAGCCCTCGCGGGGGGGGGGGGGGGGGCTCCCGCCGGGCCCTCGCGGCGGCTCCCGACGGGCTCTCCCCTCACGCGGCCCTCCGCAGACGCATTTCGCGGAGTGCCTACGCGGGGGCCTTGGCGGGGCTCCTTCGCAGTGCCCTCCGCAGGGGCCTTCGCGGACGTCCTGCGCAGTGCTCTCCGCAGGGGCCTTCGCGGGGTCTCCGCAGGGGCCTTCGCGGACGTCCCTCGCCGCGTCCCCCCGCCGCCTTTCGCGGAGGCTTGCATTCCACGGGTGTACGTGGCCGGAGTCGCGGGGAGGGTGCCGTCATGCCGAGCCCTCAGGACGACCCGACGCCGCAAGAAGCCCCCACGCCGACCCCCGCCGGCGTCCCCAGGACGACCGACGCGATCGTCGTCGGCGCAGGCCCCACCGGCCTGCTCCTCGCGGGGGACCTCGCCGCCGCCGGGCTGCGCGTCACCCTCGTCGAACGCCGCGCGCACACCGCGGGCAACCTCACCCGCGCCTTCGCCGTGCACGCCCGCACCCTCGAAGTGCTCGACGCCCGCGGCCTCGCCGACGAACTCCTCAAGACCGGCCGCCAGCTCACCCGGCTCAACTTCTTCGGCAACCTCGCCCTCGACCTCAGCCGCCTCCGCTCCCGCTTCCCGCTCGTCCTGATCACCCCGCAGTACGAGGTCGAGCGCCTCCTGGAGCGCCGCGCCCGCGCCGCAGGCGTGGAGTTCCGCTACGACACCGAGCTCCTCGGCCTCACCCCGCACACGACCGGCGTCACCGCCCGCATCCGTACCCCCGACGGCGGCGAGAGCGAGCTCGGCGCCCCGTACCTGATCGGCGCCGACGGAGTCCACAGCACCGTCCGCAGCGCACTCGGTCTGCCGTTCCCCGGCGAGTCCGTCATCAAGTCGATCGTCCTCGCGGACGTACGCCTCACCGACGAGCCCGAGGGCGTCCTCACCATCGGCGGCCAGGGCGACGCCTTCACCTTCATCGTCCCGTTCGGCGACGGCTACTACCGGGTCATGGGCTGGGACCGCGGCCACGAGGTCCCCGAGTCCGACCCCGTCGACCTCGACGAGATCCGGCACATCGCCCGCACCGCCCTCGGCAACGACTTCGGCATGCACGACGAACGCTTCCTGTCCCGCTTCCACAGCGACGAACGCCAGGTCCCCGCCTACCGCACCGGCCGTGTCTTCCTCGCCGGAGACGCCGCACACGTGCACTCACCGGCCGGCGGCCAGGGCATGAACACCGGCCTCCAGGACGCCGCGAACCTCTCCTGGAAGCTCGCCGCCGTACTGCGCGGCCGGGCCGAGGACCCGCTCCTCGACACCTACCACGCCGAACGCCACCCGGTCGGCGCGACGGTCCTGCGCACCAGCGGCGCCCTGATCCGTATCGCCATGGCCCACACCCCGCTCCAGCGCACCGGCCGCGCCGTCGCCACCCGCCTCTTCAACTCCCTGCGCCCCATCACCTCGCGCGCGATGGGCATGATCTCCGGCATCGGCATCTCGTACGGCGCCCCGCGCGGCGCCCACCCGCTGGTCGGCCGCCGCGTCCCCGACCTGGCGCTCGCCGAGGGCCGGCTCTACGAGCTGCTGCGCAAGGGCGAGTACGTACTGGTGGCCGCGGCCGACGGCCCGATCCCCACCGACGTACCGCCGCACACGGTACGGGCGCACTGGGCGCGGCAGTCGTCGGTACTGGTCCGGCCGGACGGGTACGTGGCGTGGGCGGCCTACGCACCGGGAAAGCGGGCACGGCGCCGGAACGAACGGCGCGAGAAGGGGTAGCGGTGGTGGGCGGCCCGGGGCACCGGCCCCCGTCCGCCCGTCCACCCCTCAGAAGTAGTAGGCGTCCCCGGTGTCCGGTGCCAGTACCCGCCTGCGGTCGTTGCCCGGGTTGAGGTCCCGCGTCGTCAGGCCGGGCTGCGCCGACCCCATCCGTACTGTCCGTACCTCCACCACCACCTCGACGGGCGACCCGCTCACCCGCAGATCGAAGCCGAGCCTGCGCGCGCTCGCCGCCCCGGCGCGCAGCGCCCCGGTCTCACAGACCAGCACGGTCGGCGCCCGACGCACACACTCCCGCGGAATCTTCCCCTCCACCGGTGCCGAGAACGACACCCGCACCGCTCCCGAGTCCAGGCTCACCGGCCCGTGGTTCCAGGTCCGCAGCTCCATGACCAGCCGGCCGGCCTGGTACACGACCTGTCCGTGGTGCCCGAGATCGGCCTCGCCCTCGTCGGCGAAAGCCACTCCCCCCGCACCCAGCGGGAACAACCCCGCGACCAGCACCAACAGCGCCTTGCGCAACAGAGATGACATGGACACCCACCTACCCGTTTCCCCCCAAACCCCCCACCACCGGCCCCGCATGCCACCCTTATGCCCATGCACGTAGCCCGCTCAGCAGCCCTCTTCCTCGTCGCCGCCCTCTTCGAAATCGGCGGCGCCTGGCTGGTCTGGCAGGGCGTACGCGGCGGTGACCACCAGAGCGGGAAAGGCTGGATCTGGATCGGCGCCGGCGTCATCGCCCTCGGCCTGTACGGCTTCGTCGCCACCCTCCAGAGCGACGGCGAATTCGGCCGGATCCTCGCCGCGTACGGCGGGGTCTTCGTCGCGGGCTCGATCGCCTGGGGAATGGTCGCGGACGGCTACCGCCCGGACCGCTGGGACGTGACGGGCGCGCTCGTCTGCCTCCTCGGCATGGCCCTGATCATGTACGCCCCACGAGGCCGCTGACCTCGCCGCTCGTCCTCGTATCCTCGTACGAAAGCCAACCGTCATACGTACGAGGAGCAGCCGCATGCCCAGCGCCCCCATCGCCGTCGTCACCGGAGCGAGCAGCGGAATCGGCGCGGCCACGGCCCGGCAGCTCGCCGCATCCGGCTACCGCGTCGTCCTGACCGCCCGCCGCAAGGACCGCATCGAAGCCCTCGCCGAGGAACTCACCGCAGCGGGCCACCAGGCCATGCCCTACCCCCTCGACGTCACGGACCGCGCCGCCGTCGACGAGTTCGCCACCGCCTTCCGCACGATCGCCGTCCTGGTCAACAACGCGGGCGGCGCACTCGGCGCCGACCCGATCGCCACGGCGGACCCCGCCGACTGGCGCCAGATGTACGAGACGAACGTCCTCGGCACCCTCAACCTCACCCAGGCCCTGCTCCCGGCCCTGACCGCCTCCGGCGACGGCACGGTCGTCGTGGTCTCCTCAACGGCGGGCCACGGAACGTACGAGGGCGGCGGCGGTTACGTGGCGGCAAAGCACGGCAGCCACGTCCTCGCGGAAACCCTCCGCCTGGAGATCGTCGGCACCCCGGTACGGGTGATCGAGGTGGCCCCCGGAATGGTCAAGACCGAGGAATTCGCCCTCACCCGCTTCGACGGCGACACAGAGAAGGCCGCCAAGGTGTACGCGGGGGTGGACTCCCCGCTCTCCGCCGACGACGTCGCAGAAACGATCACCTGGGCGGTCACCCGCCCCAGCCACGTCAACATCGACCTCCTGGTGGTCCGCCCGCGCGCACAGGCGTCCAACACGAAGGTCCACAGGGAACTGTGACGCTCCGCTGAGACGGGGGGGCGCGGGGGCGGGCGCGGAGGCTGCGGGCCCGCCCCAACCAACGCTCCACCCAGCCGCCGGAGCGTGGCGGCACGGGCTGCTTCCTGCCCCACCCGATGCTCAACTGAGCCGCAGGGACAGGGCGCGGGCACGGGCCGGGGCCCCGCCCCAGCCGACGCTCCACCCAGCCGCCGGAGCGTGGCGGGCACGGGCTGGGACCCACCCGATGCTCCACTCAACCGCCGGGACGGGACGCGCACGGGCTACGGCCTCGCCCACCCCCGGCGGAACGGCCGGAGGCCGGCCGCCCCTCCCACCCCTGCGAGGTCGAACGGCCCACCTTGCCGGGCAACCACGGGCCACCACTCCCCTCAGGACCTGTCCGGCAGCCCCTGCCTGCCGCGGCCGCGCGCCCGGCCCGCGCATCCGCGGAAAGCCCCCAGCCCCCAGCCCCCAGCCACGAACCCCTAGCTCCTACTCCCTACTCCCTACCCCAGTGCGACGGCCGTTCGAGCCCCGCCGGGAGCAGCGTCCGCCCGTCCCCCCGAGCCGCATTCACCTGCGTCTGCGTAAGGAAGAGCGCGGCACTCAAGTCAGCCCCCCGCACATCCGCATCGCGGAAATCGGCCCCGATGACATCGGCCCCCCGCAGATCGGCCCCGCTCAAATCCGCAGCGATCACATACGCGCCCCGCAGGTTCACCCCGCGCAGATCCGCCCCCGCCCGCCGGGCCCCCATCAGATCCGCTCCCCGCAGATCCGTCTTCCGCTTCTTCCCGTTCTTCTTCCTCGGCACGGCGGCGGCCCACTCACCCCTGACCAGCTCGCTCACCCGCACCAGCGCCCCGTTCACCTTCTGCCGGTGCCCCTCCGCATCGAGCGCCACGAGCTCCTCGGCACTCCCCCGAGTGAGCTCCTCGGTCTCGTCCCGCAGCCGCCGCAGCTCCCCGTGCACGGGCCGCGCCACATCGAGCGCAAGCCCCGCCTCCACGTACCAGAGCAGCTCGTGCAGCTGCTTCATCACCGGCAGCAGCGCAAACATCAGCTCCGAACTTCCGGGCTCATCCCGCCAGTTCACCCCGGCGAACGTCACCTGCGAAACCTTCTGCCCCGCCCCGAAGCAGTCGTACACGGTGCACCCGGAAAACCCCTCACCGCGCAGCCGCGCATGAATCCCGCACCGAAACTCCTCCCCCAGATTCGGGCACGGCTTCCCGGCCGGCTTGTCGATCGCGAAGTCCGACGACTTCGTCAACGTCAGAGCCACACAGCACAGCCCGAAACAGCTCCCGCAATCGGAACGCAGCTCGGAAGTCATCTCGGGCATGGATCGAGCTCCACATGGTTACGGCGATACGGACAAACCCCCGGCACTTTAGCGGGCCAGCCGCCCATACACCCGTACGGGTGAACACCCCTGGTCACCCACCGACCGCCGAAACCCCGCCCTAGGCTCGCCACACCACCACACACAGAACGGCCCCCGGCTGGGAGTGCAATCCCGGCCGAGGGCCTCACCACCGCGGAAGGACCAACTTCCCGATGACTCCTGACGACAGTACCGGGCGTCCGAACTTCTTCACCGACAGGCGCAAACCCACAAGCCGTGAGCCCTCTCCCGGAGGGCAGCTGGTCACTCAGCTCCGGGGCGTTCCGGCCGACGCGCCGAGCTTGGTCGAGGCCCAGCAGTTGCGGGAGCGTGGATGGCGCCTGGTGGTCGTCTACTGCCGTATCTCCTTCGACGTCCACAGGCGCGACGCCCACGGCGTGGAAGACCAGACCAGGCACTGCAATCGCATCGCGGCCGAGAACAAGATGATCGTCATCCACCGGTTCATCGACAACGGCATGTCCGCCTCCAAGGCCGGCGTCGTACGTCCTGACTTCGAAGCCATGCTCGCCGCTCTCGACAAGGGGGCCACCAGCACCGGATACCCGATCGACGGTGTTGTCTGCGTGGCAGACGACAGGCTCTACCGTGACGAACACACCTACCAACGATTCAGCCGAAGCTTCAAAGCCTTCCCCGGACGTTCATACGCCGACGAACTCGGTCCGCACGACCTGTACAACGAAGGCTCGGCACAGCGTGGCCTCATGGGCGCCGCAGCCGCACAGGCCGAGAGCAAGAAACAACAACAGCGCGCGAAGCTGAACCACCGGGCACGCGCCGAACGTGGCGAGCCTGTCTCCTCCCGCCGCCCCTTCGGGTGGAACAGCGACAAGTACACACTGCATCCTGGCGAGTCGGAGGTAGTACGGCAGGGCGTACAGGGGCTCCTCGCAGGAAAGACCCTCACCGCCGTCACTCATGAATTCACTGCATCCGGGTTCACCAGCACCCTGGGGAATCCATGGCAGTCACAGACCGTCAAATGGGTTCTGCGCAACCCCCGGATCTGCGGCTATCGAAGACTGGGCGGGGAGCTGGTGGTCGGAGCCGACGGAAAGCCCGTCGTGGGCCAATGGGAAGCCATCGTGTCACCGGACGACTGGCTGGCCGTCGCGGAGCTACTGGACAAGAAGCGTCACCCCGGCGGGTGGGACAGATCCGGAACCCGGTCGTCACCCAACAGCGGGTATCTGCTGACCGGGCTGGTCCGATGCGGAGGACTGACGCCCGAGGGTCGCATCTGCGGTGTTCAGATGCATGGAGCCCCCGCCGGGAACTCGTACGTGTACAGATGTCGCACGGTGACCAACGGAGGCTGCGGCAGAGTAAGCAGCCAGGGCCCAGCCGTGGACGATCTCATCACCGAACGCGCGCTGGGCCTGCTCACGCTACGATCCCCCGCCCCCTGGCCGGACGAACACCGGCTTGAGACCGTCCGTCAGCGCACGTCCATGCTTCAAGAGCAGTGGTACGCCGAGGAGATCGATGACACGGACTACTTCTCTCAGCTCAGGTGCGAGGAAGCTCAGTTGAAAAGTCTTGTCAAGGAGCGCAAGAGCTGGGCATGGAAGCAAAGCTCGGCCGGTCCACCCGAAATGTGGTCCGGAATGACGCTGGGAGAGAGGCGCGAGGCCCTCATTCGCCTCATCGAAGTCGTAGCCGTCCTCCCGGGCAAGAAGGGATCCCGCACTTTCGACCCGGCAAGGATCGTCATCGTCCCCCGGCAGAACGAAGCATCCGTCGCCTGACGGCTCGCAGGGCCCGAGCCGAAAGCCGGCAGGGCCCTGCACCATTCCTCTCCGATACCTCAGCCCTTCACGCAGACGACCTGCTTCAGCTTCGCGACGACCTCGACCAGGTCGCGCTGCTGGTCGATGACCTGCTCGATCGGCTTGTACGCGGCCGGGATCTCGTCCACGACACCGGAGTCCTTGCGGCATTCCACGCCCCGCGTCTGGTCCTCCAAGTCCTTCGTGGAGAAGCGCTTCTTCGCGGCACCACGGCTCATCCGCCGACCCGCGCCGTGCGACGCGGAGTTGAAGGACGCCACGTTGCCGAGGCCCTTCACGATGTACGACCCCGTGCCCATCGAACCCGGGATGATCCCGAACTCGCCGGAGCCGGCCCGGATGGCGCCCTTACGAGTGATCAGGAGATCCATCCCGTCGTAGCGCTCCTCGGAGACGTAGTTGTGGTGGGCGGAGATGACCGGCTCGAAAGTCACCCGGGCTTTCTTGAACTCCTTCCGGACCACATCCTGGAAGAGGCCCATCATGATGGCCCGGTTGTGCTTCGCGTACTCCTGCGCCCAGAAGAGGTCATTGCGGTACGCCGCCATCTGCGGTGTGTCCGCAATGAATACCGCCAGGTCACGGTCGACCAGGCCCTGGTTGTGCGGAAGCTTCTGGGCCTGCCCGATGTGGTGGTCGGCAAGCTCCTTGCCGATGTTCCGCGAACCGGAATGCAGCATGAGCCAGACCGAATTTGCCTCATCAAGACAGAACTCGACAAAGTGGTTGCCGCTTCCGAGCGTTCCCATCTGTTTCACTGCACGATCGCGACGGAATTTGACCGCATCCGCCACCCCCTCGAACCGCCCCCAGAAGTCCTCCCACCCCGCCGTCGCGAACCCATGCAGCCGCCCCGGATCCACCGGATCCGCATGCATGCCCCGCCCCACCGGAATCGCCTGCTCGATCTTCGAGCGCAACCGCGACAAATCACCCGGAAGATCGTTCGCGGTCAGGGAAGTCTTGACGGCGGACATGCCGCAGCCGATGTCGACGCCGACCGCCGCCGGGCAGACCGCGCCCTGCATGGCGATGACCGAGCCGACCGTGGCGCCCTTGCCGTAGTGGACGTCCGGCATCACGGCCAGGCCCTTGATCCAGGGGAGCGTGGCGACGTTGTGGAGCTGGCGCATCGCGCCCTCCTCGACCGTCGCCGGGTCGGCCCACATGCGGATCGGGACCTTCGCGCCCGGCACCTCTACGTACGACATTTCTCCTCAGTTCCCCCGAAGCGTGAGTAATCACCCGAGATATAAGCAACATTCGCAAAGCGAAAAAAGGGTGGGAAGATCCGCAAAAGGGACAGCGGACCGGCATCCACACCGGCCTGTGCGATACACATTGTGGTCATCGGCCACCTCCGGGCGGCAACTAAATTTCCTCCGAAGGAGGCCTGGGAACGTGCCGCGAAAGCCGTCTGCGCCGTCTGTGTACGTCAAGGGGCGCGTACCCGGCCTTGTGCCGGGGCTCGCCCTGCTCGCTGCCCTCACCATGGGCGCCACCGGCTGCTCGGGCGACAGTGGCACCACGGACGGTGCGACCGACGCCAAGCCCGGTGAGTCCGCCGCACCGGCCGCCCAGCCGGGCAAGTACCGCACGCTCCCCGAGCCCTGCCGGATCATCGACCGGGGCACGCTGAAGGCGATGCTGCCGGGGGCCGAGACACTGCCCGACGAGCAGCAGCAGAAGCTGTTCGGGGGCGATCCCGCGGTGACGTACGACACGGACCGGCGGGTCGGCTGCCACTGGAAGGCGGAGTCGCCGGACGCCACGCATCTGCTCAGCGTGGACTTCGAGCGGGTCGTCTCGTACGACGACGCGGTGAGCGACGACGACCGCGCACAGGTCGTGTACAAGGAGAAGTTGGACGCCGCGGACCTGCCGGCGCCGCCCCCTCCGGCCACCGCCCCCACCTCCCCGTCCCCGACCGGGAGCCCCGCTCTCCCGACCGCGACCGGCACGCCCGGAGCCCCCGGTTCTCCTTCCGGTACGCCTACGGCTCCCGACCCGAGCGGTCTTGAGCCGCGTACCCTCGGCGGTCTCGGGGACGACGCCTTCCTCGACGAGACGAAGGTGGGGGCGGGGGCGGTCCAGGACCGTACGATCTCGGTCGTCTTCCGGACGTCGAACGTGATCGTGAGCATCGAGTACGGCGAGCAGCCGGGCGGCACCGGCCAGATCCCGGACAGCAAGGTGCTCCAGGACCGGGCACAGGGCCTGGCCCGTAAACTCGCCGAGCAGTTCTCCTCCAACAGCGAGTGACCGACAGCAGCGAGTGATCCACGCAGTACGCGACAGAGGCAGTACGCGACAGAGAAGGAACTACAGGAACCATGTACCGAAAAGCCCCCCGTATCGCCCGCATCCTGACCTGCGCGGTCGCCGCTCCGGCACTGCTCGTCATGGCCGGCTGTTCGTCGGACTCCGGTTCCGGTTCGGGTTCCGGTTCTGACGGCGGCACGAAGAAGGACCAGAGCGCTGCCGCGAAGCAGACGCCGTCGGCCGCTCCGACGGTGGCTCCGGCGAAGTTCGCGAAGCTGCCGGACGTGTGCAAGGCGGTGACGAAGGACACGGTCGGGGAGCTGGTGCCCCAGGCCGAGGAGCCCGGCGGCACGGCGGACAAGTCCTCGGACCCGGAGATCCGCCGGGGCTGCTCCTGGAAGGGCCTGGACGACAAGGGCGTGAAGGGTTCGCAGTACCACTACCTGACGTACCTGCTGCAGCGCTTCGAGTCGAACCTGGTGCTGGGCAACGGTGAGAAGCGGGCCGACCAGGAGCTGGCCAAGCAGGTCACCAAGGTCAAGGGCAAGGACGGGGCCAAGGACTCCAGGACCAATCCGGTGAGCGGGATCGGTGACGCGGCGTCGATGACCTCGTACCAGGCGCGCGAGTCGGGCACGGACTTCCAGCACGCGGTCGTGGTGGCCCGTACGGGCAATGTCGTGGTGACGCTGGACTACAACGGTTCGGGTTACTCGGGTGCGAAGCTGCCGGACTCGGCGGACCTGATGAAGGGTGCGCAGAAGGCGGCGAAGGAGGTCGTGGCGTCGATCGCCGCGGCCAACAAGTAGGCGGGCGAGTAGGCGGGCAAGTGGGCGGACAGGTGGGCGGGCAATTGGGCGGGCAGGCAGAAGTCCGCTCGTAGCGGCCCACTTGTAGGGGGGTAGTCAACGACTTGACTACAACTGGGCCCGGTTCGAGCAGGTTTGCGGGGGTTCGGTCCTCATGCGAGGACCGGGCCCCCGTGTGCGTGTGCCAGGCTGAAGCCGCCTGGCAGGTACCGCCGGGTGTGGACGTACGGGAGGGGATCGCGGGTGGCCGCGATGCAGTTGACACGCACGCACCGAATACTGATCGGCGTGGTGGTCGCCGGTGCGGTGGTCATCGCGGGTATCGGTTTCGCGGGTTCGTACGCGGCGGTACGCGAGTTGGCCCTGGAGAAGGGCTTCGGCAGCTTCTCGTACGTCTTCCCGATCGGCATCGACGCGGGCATCTGTGTGCTCCTGGCGCTGGACCTGCTGCTGACCTGGATGCGGATCCCGTTCCCGCTGCTGCGGCAGACGGCGTGGCTGCTGACGGCGGCGACGATCGCGTTCAACGGTGCGGCGTCCTGGCCGGATCCGCTGGGCGTGGGCATGCACGCGGTGATCCCGATCCTGTTCGTGGTGTCGGTGGAGGCGGCCCGGCACGCGGTGGGGCGGATCGCGGACATCACGGCCGACAAGCACATGGAGGGCGTGCGGCTGACGCGGTGGCTGCTGTCGCCGTTGCCGACGTTCAGGCTGTGGCGGCGGATGAAGCTGTGGGAGCTGCGTTCGTACGAGCAGGTGATCAAGCTGGAGCAGGACCGGCTGATCTACCAGTCCCGGCTGCAGGCCAGGTTCGGGCGGTCGTGGAAGCGGAAGGCGCCGGTCGAGGCTTTGATGCCGCTGCGGCTCGCGAAGTACGGGATCCCGATCGCGGACACCGCGGCGGCGGGGCTCGCGGCGGCGGGCATCGAGCCGATGCTGTTGCCGCCCGCGCCGGTGGCGGCGACGGCTGCGGCGAACGCTCCGGCGTTGCCTGCCGCTCGGCGGGAGGGGGAGGACGGGGGCGAGAGTGCCTCCGGTCCGATAGCGGAAGACCAGGTTCAGGGGCACCCCGATGTACGGGACGGGTCCGCCGGGGCGCAGGCCGTGAACCTGGAGAAGCAGGCTCCGGAGGCCGATGTCCCGGCCCCTGCCGAGCAGCCGCAGGAGCAGGAGCGGCCGCAGGAGCACCCGAGCCCGTGGTTCGCGGCTCCGGTCGGACACCAGGCGTCTGCGACGCAGGGCCAGCAGGTTCCGTACGGTCCTGAGCAGTATCCGGCGGAGCAGTACGCGGACCAGTACGACGAGCGTTTCCCGCAGGGCGGCGACGTGGACGCGCACCCGGTGATGGTGCCGTCCGGTCCCGGCCGCAGCCGTCCGCTCGGCGGCTACAACCCGGACTACGACGCCGAGTTCGGGCCCGACTTCGCTTCCGCCGAGGGCGCTGCCGAAGCGGACTTCGTGCTGGACGACGACGCGTACTACGACGCGTTCCGCAAGTGCGCGGGGGCGAACGGGGCGTTCCCGACGCCGCTGCAGTTCGGTTCGTACCTGAGCGACCTGTACGGGCAGCAGCTGCCGGTGGAGGAGCTGGAGACGTACACGAAGCGGTACGAGGAGCGGTTCCAGCTGGAGCTGGACGAGCACATCGCCTGAGCCCGCGCCGCTCAGTAGCTCCGGGCCTTGGCGCGCTTCTTGGCCGTCTCGCCGACGAAGGCGAGCGCGGCGCCGACGACGGCCATCGCGATGTAGAGCCCGGTGTGCGGGGTGAACCACTTGTGCAGCAGGCCCCAGTCGTTGTCGAACCAGGTGCGGCCCACGAAGCCGAGGATGCCCTGGATGGCGACGATCCAGCCGACGGTGAGGACGATTTCGTTCTTCATGAGCCCAGGATGGCCCGGCGGCCACCGGGCGCGCGTCGTGCGCGAGGCGGAACGGGGGGCCTGGCGGTCCACCGAAAGATGCAGCAAGTTCTCACCGTGCGGGGGCGCTGGGCGCTGGGCGGGAGCGTTTGCACCGTGCGGGTGCGTCGTGGCTGATCGCGCAGTTCCCCGCGCCCCTAAGTCAGCCTCCTTGGGCAGCGGGGCCGCCCCCCGGGGGCGGGACGGGTGGGCAAGGGGGCGGCCCCCACGCGGAGCCCGCCCTCTCCGCGGCCGCACGCCCTCGCGACCGCCCCAGCCCCCCCCGGCTACGCCCCCAAAAGCTTCCGTACCCGTTCCGCCCCCACCGCCAGCAGCAGCGTAGGCAGGCGGGGGCCCGTGTCGCGGCCCACCAGCAGCTGGTAGAGCAGCGCGAAGAAGGTCCGCTGGGCCACCTTCAGCTCCGGCGTCGGCTTCGCGTCCGCCGGCAGGCCCGCCTGGATCTTCGGGACGCCGTAGACGAGCGTCGTCAGCCCGTCCAGGGACCAGTGCGAGTCGAGGCCCTCGGCAAGGAGCCGCAGCGACTCCCGGTCCGCTTCGCCCAGCGCACCGAGCGTCTCCGCGTCCGGCTCGGACCGCACCAGCGTCCGCTGGTCGGCCGGGACGTACGCCGTGATCCACGACTCCGCCCGGTCCAGCCGCGGCCGGACCTCGTCCAGCGACACGATCGGGTCCGTGGGGTCCAGCTCGCTCAGGATGCGCAGCGTCTGGTCCTCCGTACCGGCCGTGATGTCGGCGACGGAGGCCAGCGTCCGGTACGGCAACACCCGCGGTGTGCGCGGCAGTTCACCGGCCGCGGTCCCGATCGCACGGGCGTGGGCCGCCGCGTCCGCCGGGAGCACCGTCCCGTCCGCGACCTTCGCGGAGAGCTTGTCCCACTCGTCGTACAGCCGCTGGATCTCCTGGTCGAAGGCGATCTTGAAGGACTGGTTGGGCCTGCGGCGCGCGTACAGCCAGCGCAGCAGCGGCGCTTCCATGATCTTCAGCGCGTCGCCCGCGGTCGGGACCCCGCCCTTGGAGGACGACATCTTCGCCATGCCCGAGATGCCCACGAAGGCGTACATCGGGCCGATCGGCTGGACGCCGTCGAAGACCTCGCGGACGATCTGCCCGCCGACGACGAAGGACGAGCCGGGGGACGAGTGGTCGACGCCGCTGGGCTCGAAGATCACACCTTCGTACGCCCAGCGCATCGGCCAGTCGACCTTCCAGACCAGCTTGCCGCGGTTGAACTCGTTCAGGAACACCGTCTCGGCGAAGCCGCACACGCAGGTGTAGGCCAGCTCGGTCGAGTCGTCGTCGTACGAGGTCACCGTGGTGAGGTCGCGCTCGCACTGCCCGCAGTAGGGCTTGTACGGGTAGTACGAGGAGCCGCTCGTGCCGTCGTCCTCGGCCGCGGCGCCGGAGCCCTCGGCGGCCTCCAGCTCGGCCTCGTCGAGGGGCTTCTGCGACTTCTTCGCGCCGGGCTTGTCCTTGGTGCGGTAGCGGTCCAGTACGGCGTCGATGTCCGCGCGGTGCTTCATCGCGTGCAGCACCTGCTCGCGGTACGTACCGGCGGTGTACTGCTCGGTCTGGCTGATGCCGTCGAACTCCACGCCGAGCGCGGCGAGCGCCTCGACCATGGGGGCCTTGAAGTGCTCGGCCCAGTTCGGGTACGCGGAACCGGCCGGGGCCGGGACCGAGGTCAGCGGCTTGCCGATGTGCTCGGCCCAGGACTCGTCGATGCCGGGGACGCCGCCCGGCACCTTGCGGTAGCGGTCGTAGTCGTCCCAGGAGATCAGGTGACGGACCTCGTACCCGCGGCGGCGGACCTCGTCGGCGACCAGGTGCGGGGTCATGACCTCGCGGAGGTTGCCGAGGTGGATGGGGCCCGACGGGGAGAGTCCGGACGCGACGACAACGGGTTTGCCAGGCGCACGTCGCTCCGACTCGGCGATGACATCGTCCGCGAAACGGGAGACCCAGTCGGTCTCGGGGGTGCTGCTCTGAGCCACGGTCGGCACGTCCTTGGTTCTCCGGATTCTGTGAAAGCTGGCGTAGGCCATTGTCCCAGACGGCGGGAGCGAGCCCGGGGTTGCTTTATATCGGGAGGAGGGGCGAGGGGGCGCGTGAAATACTGGGTCGCACCATCAACCCGATCTTCCACAGGAACGGCACCCCATGGCCTCGGTCCCCTCGCTCGCCTCGACCGTCAATCAGCGCCTCGCGGACGCACTCTCGGCAGCCCTGCCGGACAGTGCTCCCGCGGACCCGCTGCTGCGCCGAAGCGACCGGGCCGACTTCCAGGCCAACGGGATCCTGGCCCTCGCCAAGAAGGCGAAGGCGAACCCGAGGGAGCTGGCGGCGCAGGTCGTCGAGAAGCTCCCGGCCGGTGACGTCCTCAAGGACATCGAGGTCTCAGGGCCCGGCTTCCTCAACATCACCGTCTCCGACCGCGCCATCGTGGAGACCCTCGCCGCCCGCGCCGCGGACGCCCGGCTGGGCGTTCCGTACAACGACGACGCCGGCACGACGGTAGTCGACTACGCGCAGCCGAACGTCGCCAAGGAGATGCACGTCGGGCACCTGCGGTCCGCCGTGATCGGTGCGGCGATGGTCGAGATCCTCGAATTCACCGGCGAGAAGGTCGTACGGCGCCACCACATCGGCGACTGGGGCACCCAGTTCGGCATGCTCATCCAGTACCTGGTGGAGCACCCGAGCGAGCTGGACCACGGCGGCGCGGACAAGGTCGACGGCGAGGAGGCGATGTCCGCCCTGAACCGGATCTACAAGGCGTCGCGGGTCCTCTTCGACTCCGACGAGGAGTTCAAGGCGCGCGCCCGGGACCGGGTGGTGCACCTCCAGGCCGGTGACCCCGAGTCGCGTGCGCTGTGGCAGCGGTTCGTCGACGAGTCGAAGATCTACTTCTACTCGGTCTTCAACAAGCTCGACATGCAGATCGAGGACGCGGACGTGGTCGGCGAGTCCGGCTACAACGACATGCTCGAAGAGACCTGCCGGATCCTGGAGGAGTCGGGCGTCGCGGTCCGCTCCGAGGGCGCGCTGTGCGTGTTCTTCGACGACGTGAAGGGCCCGGACGGCAACCCGACGCCGCTGATCGTCAAGAAGTCGAACGGCGGCTACGGCTACGCGGCCACCGACCTCTCCGCGATCCGCAACCGGGTCGGCGACCTCAAGGCGAACACCCTGCTGTACGTGGTGGACGTCCGGCAGTCGCTGCACTTCAAGATGGTCTTCGAGACGGCTCGGCGGGCCGGCTGGCTGACCGAGGACGTCACGGCGCACCAGCTGGGCTTCGGCACGGTCCTCGGCAAGGACGGCAAGCCGTTCAAGACCCGTGAGGGCGAGACCGTACGGCTGGTGGACCTGCTCGACGAGGCGATCGAGCGGGCGACGGCGGTCGTGCGCGAGAAGAACAACGAGAAGGTCGCCCTGACCGAGGACGAGATCGTCGAGAACGGTGCGCAGATCGGCATCGGTGCGGTGAAGTACGCCGACCTGTCGACGTCGGCCGCCCGGGACTACAAGTTCGACCTGGACCAGATGGTGTCGCTGAACGGCGACACGTCGGTGTACTCGCAGTACGCGTACGCCCGGATCCAGTCGATCCTGCGGCTGCGCGGCGAGGCCACCCCCGTGGCCCACCCCGAGCTCGAACTCGCCCCGCAGGAGCGGGCGTTGGGGCTGCACCTGGACCAGTTCGGCGAGACCCTGGCGGAGGTGGCCGCGGCGTACGAGCCGCACAAGCTGGCCGCGTACGTCTACCAGCTGGCCTCGCTCTACACCTCGTTCTACGCCGAGTGCCCGGTCCTCAAGGCCGACAGCCCGGCGCAGGTCGAGAACCGGCTGTTCCTGTGCGACCTGACCGCCAGGACCCTGCACCAGGGCCTCGCACTGCTGGGCATCCGGACGCCCGAGCGGCTCTGACCTGCTCCTTCGTACGTACGTGAACGGCCCCGGCGGGAGTGATTCCGCCGGGGCCGTTCCCGTATCTGCTCAGGTCCCGTATCTGCTCAGGTCCCATGCCTGCTCAGGGGTACTGCTCCCCGCTCCCGTCGTCCAGCGGCTTCTCCCAGGCGGTGCTGCCGAGCGGGTGCACGTACAGCGGCCGCCCCGCCGAACCGCTCGTACGGAACGGTTTGCCGTGGTTGTCGATGCGCTGGATGCCGCGCTTCCCGTCGCTGGACCACTCCAGCTCCAGGTACCAGGTGACGTCGTGGGTGCGGGCGCGGGCCTTGACGTAGAAGACCTCGGGGTCGGTCTCGCTGATCTTGTACGGGAAGTCCCGCTGGCCCGCGTGCGGGGCGGCGGAGGGGCGGCCCGCGTCGAGGTCGACGGCGAAGGACTTGGTGTCGACGTTGCCGCCGCAGCCGACGCCGGCGGCGTACCGGTTCCAGAGCACGGGTGCCTCGTTGCGTACGACGCGTACGTGCAGGGCCTGCAGGACGACGGTCTTCTTCGAGCGGCCCTGCAGGGTCAGCGCGACGAGTTGGTCGTCGGCGGAGACGGCCTTGTACGAGGCGGCCCAGCCGGGGGCGTCCTGCTCGCTGGGCGGCGGGGCGACGTGCTCGGGTGCGCTGTCGATGAGGAAGAACTGGCTGCACGGGCTCTCGTAGACGAAGGGGCGGACGGCGGCGGAGAAGGGTGAGACGGATCCTTGGCCCTCGCTCCCGGCCTCGCTGTCCTTGCTTCCGCCCTCGCTGCCGACTTTGCTGCCGTCCGTACTGCCGTCCTTGCTGCCGCCGGAGTCCTGCCCCTGGCCGGGGGCGCCGGTGGGCGCCGAGGGATCGGCGCCACCGGGCGCACCGGAACGGGGAGGGGTGGCGGGAGGGGACTTCGCGGCGCCGCCGCTGTCGGCGCCCGCGCTCGTACCCCCACTTCCGCTCGGTGCGATCGACGACACGGCGCGGGCGGGTTGATTGCCGGAACCTCCGCTCCACGCGCCGTCCCACGGGTGCGTGACGAGCACGGTGGAGGCGGCCACGGCCAGTACGGCGCCCACCCCGATGAGCACGTTGCGCCGCCGCTTGCGGAGGGAGGCCGTGGAGGTGCCGGAGGTGGCGTCGGCGTCGGCGTCGCCAGTGTCACCGTCACCGCTGCGGAGCGAGACGAGGGGCTCGGGCGAAGCCGGCCGGTCCGGGGCGGCCGGCCCCGACGACGCAGGCCCCGACGACGCAGGCCCCGACGGTACGGGCCCTGGCGGTACGGACCCTGGCGGTACGGGCTCCGACGGCGCAGGCTCCGACGGTACGGACCCTGGCGGTACGGGCGCCGCTTCCGGAGCCGCAGCCCCCGCACCTGAACTGCCCGCGGCCGCCTTCTTCCCCCGCTCCGCATCCGCCAGGATCCACAGCCGGTGCACCCGCACCATCTCGTCCCCAGTGGCCCTGCAGAGCCGGGCCAGCCGCTCCACCGGCGCGAATTCCGTCGGTACGGCATCCCCGTTGCAGTACCGGTGAAGCGTCGACGTACTCATGTGCAGCCGCTTGGCGAGCACTCCGTAGCTGAGCCCCGAACGGCCCTTCAGCTCCCGCAGGGCTTCCGCGAGTTCAGCCGTTCCCCCAGTGTCGGACACCGGTACCCATCCCATCCCGGCGTTCCAGGAACGCCGCATCACCGCAGGTCAAAGCCTGTGCGAGCGTTCCAGCCGTCCCCAACTGCCCGTCAGCCCTGGCGGCCGGGACGGCCCGTCGTACAAGCTCTGGGCATCAAAGCACGCCGCCCCCGGCAACCGGTCGAGCGGCCCCTTTCACCACACGCAGCAACTCACTCCGCATCACACCGAAATGAGATCCGCCATGTCCGCACACACCGCCCGCAGCGCACACACCGCCCGCACCGCCCGCCTCCCCCGCACCGCCCGCCGCACTCGTCTGTTCGCCGCCTCGGCGGTGGCCCTCGTCGCGACGCTCTCCCTCAGCGCCTGCCAGAACGGCGAGGGCACCAAGGACGCCGGCGCCGCACAGACGTCCTCCCCCGCCGCCAACGGCACCACGGACGGCAACACCGACAGCAAGCCGTCCGGAACGTCCAAGCCCGGCCAGCCCGGCCAGTCCGGCGGCGACGCCCAGCAGACCTCCTCCAGCACCGGAGGCTCCGGCTCCAGCACCGGCAGCAAGGGCAACGGCAACAGCAACACCAGCGGCAACGGCAAGGGCGGCAGCGCCGGCACCGGCACCACCGCCCCTGACTCCCCCGACGCCCCCGCCCACCGCGCCCGCTGCGACGCCGCCAACATCAAGGTGACCGCCCAGGTGACGAGCCGCCCCCTCAACACCATGATCCTCACGGCCACCAACAAGGGCTCGAAGCTCTGCGACCTCTTCTACGCCCCGGTCGTCCGCTTCGAGGGCGCCCAGTCCGTACCGCCGTCGATGAAGGACACCCAGCCGCAGGCCGTGGTGAGCCTGAAGCCCGGCGAGAGCGGCTACGCCGCCGTGAAGCTCTCGTCGCCCACGGGCACCCCGGACCCCGGCTACACCGCGAAGTCGCTCTCCCTCGGCTTCTACGACGCCGGGCACCGCAACGTGGACGGCTTCGTCAACGTGGGCCTGCCCGCCAAGGGCGTCTACATCGACTCCTCGATCAAGGTCTCCTTCTGGCAGTCCTCCCTCGACGACGTCAACAGCCTCTGAAGGCCCTCAGGCGCCGCGCCGCCCCATCTTCGCCGCCCGCCGGTCGTACCCCTTGGTGTCCCACCACTCCTCCAGCAGGGCCCGTACGAGATGCACGAGTTGCGCGAGACGGTCCGGGTCGGGTGCGGGCGAGGTCAGGACGTCCAGGAAGGACTTGTCGTCCCAGGGCAGGGTGAAGACCCACGACTCGTCCTCGAAGCCGGTCCCGCTGACCGTGAGCCGGTACGTCAGGGTCACGTCGTCGCGCCCGTGATGGTCGACGGTCAGCTCGCGCACCGCGAAGCTGACCTCCCCGTCCCCTGTGGTGTACGAACGCGCCAGCGCGCGCTCGGCGGGCGTACGAACGGTCATCGCCGCTCACCCGCCCTTCCCGTCTCCCGGTCCGCCTGGTCCGCATGGTCCGCCTGCCGTGCGGGCACGGCCCACGGTACGCCGACCGGGCGGGCGGGGCGCGTCAGCACTTCGCGGCTGCGGCGAGGGAATTGACCTTGTACGCGGTGAGCAGCTCGTAGGGCCCCGCCGGGGTGCCGAGGATGGTGCGGAACTTCTCGACGCTCGGGCAGGCGGCGGTGTACGTCGAGAACCCGCCGCGCCCGTTGGGCCGCCCCGACCAGAAGGCCGCGCTGATCTTCCGGTCCATCGTGGCGTTCCAGCCGTGCCGCGCCTTGATGTGCTTCCAGCCCCAGCTGCTGGTTCCGCAGCGCAGGTTGTACTTGCCGGGACCTCGGTAGTAGTGCTTCAGCACATAGTTGCGACTGTGACTCCTGCACAGGGCATCAAAGCTGGCGGCCGCCGCGTCAACGGCCTGGCCGGGCGCCACCTGGCCGGGCGCCGCCTGGCGCGCGACCGGAGCACCGGCACTCGCCGTGCCCGCGGCCGGGATTACCAGCACCGCAGCAGCAACTGCTGTAACCAGCACAGACTTTACTGAACGTACATCGGTGAGCCGCACAGATTTTCCCCCTCAAGGATCCCACCGGCACCCGTCGGTCACACAGGAGCCGCCATGCCGGGCCCGTCGCCCGGACACATTCCCTACCTCATCATTTGCGTTTGCTTAAGCCAAGACACAAATGGGACGCCGACCAGAGCGGGAGAGCGGCTGCCGGAACACCCCGTTCCATGCAAGCCCCCAGGTCCGCCCCCGTCCGCCCCGCCCGACCCCCTCCCCCTCGCACCGTGGGGCGCATGCGACGACTGGCCGAAATTCGCCGCTGCCCACCTTGCGGTAACCACCCACAAATAAGTGCGTACTTGATGACCCCACCGCCCTCCGCACACCATCAAGGGGCCCATCAAGGAGCCCCACCGAGGGGCCCACCACACCCCACCCCCTCCCGGAGGAGCACCCCGCCATGCCCACGAACACGTCCACGCCGGCCCCGACCCCCGCCCCCGTCACCTTCCTCGGCCTCGGCAACATGGGCCAGGCCCTCGCCGCAGCCGCCCTCACCGCCGGTCACCCCACCACCGTCTGGAACCGTTCCGCGGCCCGCACCGGCCCGCTCGCCGCCCAGGGCGCGACCCCCGCCACCACCGTCGCCGAGGCCGTCGCCGCGAGCGAGCTCGTGATCGTCTGCCTGCTCACCAACGACACCGTGACCGAGGTGCTCACCCCCGTCGCCGAGTCCGGCGGCCTCACCGGCAAGACCCTGGTCAACCTCACCAACGGCACCCCCAACCAGGCGCGGGAGCTGGCCGGTTGGGCACGGGAGCACGGCGCGGCATACGTCGACGGCGGCATCATGGCCGTCCCGCAGATGATCGGCGGCCCCGCCGCGTACGTCTACTACAGCGGCGACGAGGCAGCCTTCACCACGCACCGCGACACCTTCGCCCGCTTCGGCGACACCCGCTTCGTCGGCACCGACCCCGGCTTCGCCGCGCTGTACGACGTCGCACTGCTGACCGGCATGTACGGGCTGTTCGCGGGCGCCACCCAGGCGCTCGCCCTGATCCGGTCCGCAGGCCTGCCGACCGGCCCGTTCTCGGAGGATCTGCACCAGTGGCTGGCCGCGATGGCCCCCTCCACCGCCCACTGGGGCAAGGCCCTCGACACCGACAGCCACCTCACGGACGTCTCCAACCTGGCCGTCAACCAGGCCGCCCTCCCTAACCTCATCACCACCCACCTCGAACAGGGCCTGCCGGTGGACCTCATCACCGGCCTCCAGCCCCTCCTTGACCGCGCGGTCGCCGCGGGCCACGCACACGACGGCCTCTCCCGCCTCGCGGAAGTACTCAGCCGCTAGGAACCCCGCGCCTGATCCGCCCCCGGCCACGCGAACTCGCACCACACCACCTTGCCGATCTCCCGGTCCCCGACGCCCCACCGGTCGGCCAGCGCACCGACGAGCAGCAGCCCGCGCCCGTACTCCAACTCCCCGTCAGGGCGGGCCGCCTCGACCCTGCCACCGCCGCTGTCGTGCACCTCGATCCGCAGCAGGCCACCCCCGGCCAGCACCCGCACGTCGAATTCCCGCCCCGGCGGAACCCCGTGCCGCAGCGCATTCGTCGCGAGCTCGCTCACGCACAGCAGTACGGGTTCGATGAGCGGGCCCATCCGCCAGTCCTCCAACGCCCAGCGGACGAACGCCCGCGCGGCGGGGACGGAGCGGCGCTCGCGGCGGTAGAACTTCTGGCGCACCAGGGTGAGTTGAGTCGTCTCGTTCACGGGACGAGGGTTGCGGGCCGGGGCCGGTGGGGAGCACTGGGCCGACCCGTACAAAAAATCTGTACGGGCGCACCCACGCTCAAGCACGCGCGCGCACGGGGAGTTAGGAACAATGAGCCCCAGGCAACGCCAGAGGAAGAACGCATCGGCCATGAAGATGCTGGGCAAGCAATTGGCCAGGTTCCGCGAAGCGGCCGGTTACACCCAGCAGGCGCTTGCGGATGCGGTACAGGTGGACATGGAGACGATCGCCTCGATCGAGCAGGGCAGGCGCGCCCTGCGCGCCGACCTCGCCCAGAAACTCGACGAACTCCTCGACACCCGGGGCGCGTTGCTCGTCGGCGTCGAGAACATGCCGGAGGTCGACCAGTTCCCCCGCTGGGCCGAGGAGTACATGGCGCACGAGCGGGAGGCGCTGGCCCTCTCCTGGTACGACAACCAGGTACTGCCCGGCCTGCTCCAGACCGCCGCCTACGCGGAAACCGTGCTGCGCAACCGCGTCCCTGCGTTCGACGAGGACGAGATCGCGAATCTCACCCAGGGCCGCCTGAAACGCCAGGAGATCCTGCACCGCAAGGAGCCGCCCACCGCCAGTTTCGTCATCTGGGAACCGGTGCTCCACCTGATCCTGTGCGCCCCGTCCGACCACCAGGCCCAACTGCGTCACCTGCGTATCTGTGCCGATCTCCTCGACGTATCGATCCAGATCCTGCCGCTGACCGGCACCAAGCACGCGGGCCTGAACGGCACCTTCACCCTCCTCGAAACCCCCGAGCACCAGCACCTCGCCTATGTCGAGAGCCAGCTCGGCAGCCAGTGGGTCTCCGACCCCGACGACGCATCCAGGCTGGCCCGCAAATATGCGATGCTGCGAACACAGGCACTCAACACCGACGACTCCAAGGGCCTGTTGGACAGACTGCTAGGAGATCAATGAGCACCGCACTGCAGTGGTTCAAGTCGAGCTACAGCGGCAGCGAGGGCGGCCAGTGCCTCGAACTCGCCTACTCCTGGCGCAAGTCGAGCTACAGCGGTGACGAAGGCGGCCAGTGCGTCGAAATCGCCGCCCACCCCACCGCCGTCCACGTCCGCGACTCCAAGAACCCCGAAGGCCCCACCCTCACCCTGGCCCCCGCCGCCTGGTCCGCCTTCGCCCGTACCGTCTGAAAGCCCTGCCCCGCTCCGAACGGGCCGAACGGCGCGCGTTTCCCTACCTGCCGCATACGAACCTGGGACTGTCCCCCCTCCTCAGCCCAGGATCGGCCCCCGCACGCCTCCGCGCGCCCCCGCCCTCGTACGCCGCCTCGCCCTGCCCGGCACGGCTCTGCTCGCCACGCTGCTGGTCACCGGCTGTCAGGACACCACCAAGGCGGCACCCTCACGCCCCGCGTCCCCGTCCACGGCCTCGACGGCATCCACGGAGTCCGCCACACCACCGCCCACCCCGACGCCGTCGGCGACCCCCACCGAGACCCCGCCCCGCACGCCCACCGCGATACCGACGCCCTCGGCTGCGACGCCGAAGCCCGCCGCGCCCCCGCTCCGCCTCGCTGAGCCGCCCGCTCCCCCGCGCAGCCACGCCCCGAAGCCGTCAACGCCGCCGAAGCGCACCGCTCCGGCCCCGGCGAGCGGGGCGACCCTCTCCCCCAACGGTGAACGCGGACGGCACCCGGATCTCCTGCCACAGCGCCCCCGGCGACCGCCTCCGCCGGCACTGAGGGCAAGCCGCCCGGCGACCCGCCCCCACCAGGCCCCCGCTCAGCGCAGCGCCCGCGCCGCCTCGGTCGCCCAGTACGTCAGGATCATCTGCGCACCCGCCCGCTTGATCCCCGTCAGCGACTCCATGATCGCCTGGTCGCGGTCGATCCAGCCCTTCTCGGCGGCCGCCTCGACCATCGCGTACTCGCCACTGATCTGGTACGCCGCCACCGGCACGTCCACGCTCTCGGCGACCTTCGCGAGGATGTCGAGGTACGGGCCGGCCGGCTTGACCATCACCATGTCCGCGCCCTCCGCCAGGTCCAGCGCCAACTCCCGCATGGATTCACGGGAGTTGGCCGCGTCCTGCTGGTACGTCTTGCGGTCGCCCTTCAGCGAGGACCCGACGGCCTCCCGGAACGGCCCGAAGAAGGCGCTCGAATACTTCACGGTGTACGCGAGGATCGACACGTCCTCGCGGCCGATTCCGTCCAACGCATCGCGGACGACACCGACCTGACCGTCCATCATGCCGCTCGGCCCAACCACGTGGGCACCCGCGTCGGCCTGTACCTGCGCCATCTCCGCGTACCGCTCCAGCGTCGCGTCGTTGTCGACACGCCCCTGTGCGTCCAGCACCCCGCAGTGGCCGTGGTCGGTGAACTCGTCGAGGCACAGGTCGGACATGACCACCAGGTCGTCCCCGACCTCCTCGCGCACCGCGCGCAGCGCCACCTGGAGGATCCCGTCCGGGTCGGTGCCCGCGGTCCCCGCCGCGTCCTTCTTCGCTTCCTCGGGTACGCCGAACAGCATGATCCCGGAGACCCCCGCCGTCACGGCCTCGACGGCCGCCTTCCGCAGGGTGTCCAGCGTGTGCTGGTAGACCCCCGGCATCGCGGAGACCGCCACCGGCTCGCTGATTCCCTCCCGCACGAACGCGGGCAGGATCAGATCGGCAGGGTGCAGCCGCGTCTCCGCGACCATGCGCCGCATCACAGGAGTCGTCCGAAGTCGGCGGGGCCGTGCCCCCGGAAAGGATCCGTACTCAGTCATGCGTCCACGCTAAACCCGCTCCACACCCCCCGTTACCGACACCCTGCCGGTCGCACCACCCAGCGTCACCGGCCCCCGCGCCCGGTCGTTACGCTCCCGTCCGTCCCAAACACGGACTACTCGAAAGGAAAACGACGTGACGGACCAGCTCTCCCTGGCAAACTCCCAGGACCCTCAGGACTCCCAGGGTTCCCAGGACTCCCAAGGCTCCCTCCCGAACCGGTCGGCCGGGCCGACCGGTCCGGCCCCTGCCGACCAGCCCGGTCAGCCCGACCAGCCCGGTCAACCCCACCAGCCCGAACTGGCCCGCCTCCGCGCCGAACTCCGCCACCTCCGCGCCCGCGCCCACACCCACCCCCTCATCTCCCAGGCCCAGGGCATCCTCCAGGAGCGCTACGCCCTCCCCGACGGCGAATCCGCCTTCGCTCTCCTCCAGCGCGCCTCCCAGCAGCACAACGTCCGCATGCGCCTGCTCGTCGAGGCGGTCATCCGCACCCCGCGGCCCGACCCGCCACCGGCGCCGCAGCCGACCCCGCGCGCCCCCTCCCTGTGGTTCCCGCAGCGCACCCGCCTCCCCGCCCCGCAGCTCACCTACGAGGCCGCCCGCCGCACGAACGGCGACGGCCTCAACCAGGGCACGGTCCTGCGGTCCGTGCTGAGCCAGCTCCTCACCGTGACCGGCACCGACATGGGCAACGTGCAGCTCCCCGACCGGGTCCGCGGAGGCCTGCGCCTCGAACACCACACCGGGCTGTCCGAGGACTTCGTCGAATTCTTCGCCCACGTCGGCGAAGACGGCACCTCGTGCGCCGAAGCCGCCCGCACCGTCTCCCAGGTGACCGTCAGGAACGTCGAGTCCGACCCGATCCTCGACGAGCCCTCCCGCCTGGCGATCCTCGAAGCGGGCAGCCGCGCCTCCCACAGCGTGCCCCTCGTCACCCCGGCCGGGGTCTGCCTTGGCATGGTCTCGGCCCACATGGACCGTCCGCTCAAGGCGATGTCCACCGCGCAGGACGAGGCCATGACGGAACTCGGCGCCCAGGCCGGCCAATGGCTCGCCTGGTACAACCGCACGGTCCTGCTGGACGCCCTGGAGTTCCTCCACACCATGGGTACCCGCCGCCGCGGCACCGCCTCCCGACGCCGCTGAGCCGGGCCCGTACCGTACGAGAAATCCGTACGAGGAATCCGTACGTACGGAAAAGGGCGGGCCGGGGAAGAAATCCCCGGCCCGCCCTTCGGTCCGACTGCCCTGCGGCTACTGCTTACGTCGTGCGCCGCCGCCGCGACCCCGGCCGCCGCTCGCTCGGCCGTGCCACGTGCTCGCCGGCCTCCAGGGCCGACGCCCGACGGGCCGCGCCGAATTCGGCGAGAGCCTCCGCCAGCTTGTGCACCGAGGGCTCCGGCGACAGCACGTCGACCCGCAGCCCGTGCTCCTCCGCGGTCTTGGCCGTCGCAGGACCGATACACGCGATGACGGTCACGTTGTGCGGCTTCCCGGCGATGCCGACCAGGTTGCGCACCGTGCTGGACGAGGTGAAGAGAACGGCGTCGAAGCCACCGCCCTTGATCGCCTCCCGCGTGTCCGCCGGCGGCGGCGAAGCGCGCACGGTCCGGTAGGCGGTGACGTCGTCGACCTCCCACCCGAGCTCGATCAGGCCCGCGACCAGCGTCTCCGTCGCGATGTCCGCACGCGGCAGGAAGACGCGGTCGATCGGGTCGAAGACCGGGTCGTACGGCGGCCAGTCCTCAAGCAGACCGGCGGCCGACTGCTCACCGCTCGGTACGAGGTCCGGCTTCACGCCGAACTCGACCAGCGAGGCGGCCGTCTGCTCGCCCACCGCGGCGACCTTGATCCCCGCGAAGGCGCGTGCGTCGAGCCCGTACTCCTCGAACTTCTCCCGCACCGCCTTGACGGCGTTGACGGAGGTGAAGGCGATCCACTCGTAGCGTCCGGTGACCAGGCCCTTCACGGCCCGCTCCATCTGCTGCGGGGTCCGCGGCGGCTCGACCGCGATGGTCGGCACCTCGTGCGGCACCGCGCCGTACGAACGCAGCTGGTCGGAGAGCGACGCCGACTGCTCCTTCGTACGCGGCACCAGCACCCGCCATCCGAAGAGCGGCTTCGACTCGAACCACGACAGCTGGTCGCGCTGGGCTGCGGCACTGCGCGCGCCGACCACGGCTATGACGGGCTGGTGACCCTCGGGAGAGGGCAGTACCTTCGCCTGCTTGAGGACCTGGGCGACGGTGCCGAGCGTGGCGTTCCACGTGCGCTGGCGCGTGGTGGTGCCCGCGACGGTGACCGTCATCGGGGTGTCCGGCTTACGGCCCGCCGAGACCAGCTCGCCGGCCGCGGCGGCCACCGAGTCGAGCGTCGTGGAGACGACGGCCGTGGCGTCGCTCGCCCCGACCTCGGCCCAGCACCGCTCGTCGGCCGTACGGGCGTCCACGAAGCGGACGTCGGCCCCGGCCGCGTCCCGCAGCGGCACACCCGCGTAGGCGGGCACGCCGACCGCGGTGGCGACGCCGGGGACGACCTCGAAGGCGAAGCCCTCGGCCGCGCAGGCGAGCATCTCCTCGGCGGCATTGCCGTCGAGGCCGGGGTCGCCGGAGACCGCACGGACGACCCGCTTGCCGCTGCGCGCAGCCTCCATGACAAGATTGACCACGACCTTGGACGACATGGGCGTCCGGATCGCAGACGTGCCCGAAGTTACTGACGAGTCGTCAACTACGGCCAGTTGAGGCGTGCTTACGCCCGCCTTGGCATGAGCGCGTACGACGTCGAGCACTGCCGGCTCGGCGATCAGCACGTCCGCGCTCGACAGCGCCTCGACGGCGCGCAGAGTCAGCAGGCCCGGATCACCGGGGCCGGCGCCGAGGAAGGTGACGTGCCCGGGTGCGGAGAACACCGAGGACGCCGAGGATGCAGGTGTGGGGCTCAAAGTGCTCGCTCCCCCATAAGACCGGCCGCACCCTTGGCGAGCATCTCGGACGCGAGTTCGCGCCCCAGTGCCTCCGCGGCGTGGTGCGACGTGGGTACGGGACCGGTAGTGGACAGCTGCACCAGCTCGGCGCCGTCGGTCGAGCCGACAACACCACGCAGGCGCATTTCATTGACAATCTGCCCGTCAACCAAGAAGTCGGCCAGGGCACCCACAGGTGCACTGCAACCGGCCTCCAGGGCGGCGAGCAGGGCTCGCTCGGCCGTCACGGCGAACCGCGTGCGCGGGTCGTCGAGCTCGGCGAGCACGGCGGCGAGGTCGGCGTTGGTCGCCGCGCACTCGATGGCCAGCGCCCCCTGACCGGGGGCGGGCAGGCAGACGCCGGGGTCCAGGAACTCGGACACCTCGTCCACCCTGCCGATACGGCGCAGCCCGGCCGCGGCAAGAACCACCGCGTCCAGCTCACCGTTTCGTACGTATCCGACCCGGGTGTCGATGTTCCCCCGGATCGGCACAGTCTCGATCTTCATCCCGTGGCTGCGGGCGTACGCGTTCAGCTGCGCCATCCGGCGCGGCGAGCCGGTACCGACCCGCGCCCCCTCGGGCAGCTGCGCGAACGTCAGCCCGTCACGCGCCACGAGCACGTCGCGCGGGTCCTCCCGCACGGGCACGGCGGCCAGCGTCAGGTCCTCGGGCTGCGCGGTGGGCAGGTCCTTCAGCGAGTGCACGGCGAAGTCGACCTCGCCCCTCAGCAGGGCGTCGCGCAGCGCGGTGACGAAGACGCCGGTGCCGCCGATCTGCGCCAGCTGCTCCTTCGACACGTCGCCGTACGTGGTGATCTCCACCAACTCCACGTCGCGCCCGGTCAGTTGACGCACCGCCTCGGCGACGTGTCCGGACTGGGCCATGGCCAGCTTGCTGCGCCGAGTCCCCAGCTTCAAGGCCGTAGCGGCCTTAGCGGCATCAGTCATGCCCGCCCTCTCTTCGCACTCGTCGCACCGTCGGTGTCGTCTCGGTCGGCCTGCGGGCCCTTCTCGGGGCCACCCGTCTCGGGGCCGCCCTTGAGGCTGTCGGCCCTGCTCACCGCCGCGACCGTCTGCGGGTCGAGGTCGAAGAGCTCGCGCAGCGCGTCCGCGTACCCGGCGCCGCCGGGCTCGCTGGCGAGCTGCTTGACCCGTACGGTCGGCGCGTGCAGGAGCTTGTCGACCACGCGTCGTACGGTCTGCGTGATCTCCGCCCGCTGCTTCGCGTCGAGGCCGGGAAGACGGCCCTCCAGCCGGGCCACTTCATTGGCCACGACGTCTGCGGCCATGCTGCGCAGGGCGACCACGGTCGGGGTGATCTGCGCGGCCCGCTGGGCGGCGCCGAAGGCGGCCACCTCGTCGCCGACGATCGTGCGCACCCGGTCCACGTCGGCGGCCATCGGCGCATCCGCCGCGGCGTCGGCCAGGGACTCGATGTCCACCAGGTGCACGCCGTCGAGCCGGTGCGCGGCGCCGTCGATGTCGCGCGGCATCGCCAGGTCGAGCAGCGCGAGCCGCACGGCCTTCCCGCCGGCGCCCAGCGGCCTGACCCGGGGCTGCGCCTGTGCGGCGATCTCCCCGTTGTCGGCCCAGGCTCCGTGCAGTTCAAGGGAGTTGGCGTCGCTCTCGGCACGTATCTGCGGTACGTGGCCTGCTTCGGCCGTACGTACGGCCGAGCCGGTCGGCAGCCCCAGCGCACCCGCGACGTCCTCGACGGTCAGTACGAGGCCGGTCGCGCCGGTGCACGAGACGGCGACGTCGACTCGTGTCAGTTCCTGAGCCACCTCGTCCATCGGTACCGCGCGCGCGGCGCCGCCCGACTGGTTGAGGATCTCCGCGAGGCGCTCGGCGCGCTCGGCGGTCCGGTTGGCGACGACGACCTCGGCGACGCCGATCCGTACGAGCGTCGCGGCGGCGAGTGAGGACATCGAGCCCGCACCGATCACCAGCGCCCGCTTGCCGGCCGCCCATTCGGCGACCGGAGCGTCCCCGGCGAGCTGTTCGAGACCGAAGGTGACGAGCGACTGCCCGGCCCGGTCGATGCCGGTCTCGGAGTGCGCCCGCTTGCCGACCCGCAGCGCCTGCTGGAACAGGTCGTTGATCAGGCGGCCCGCGGTGTGCAGTTCCTGCCCGAGCGCGAGCGCGTCCTTGATCTGGCCGAGGATCTGCCCCTCGCCGACGACCATCGAGTCGAGGCCGCAGGCCACCGAGAAGAGGTGGTGGACGGCCCGGTCCTCGTAGTGCACGTACAGATAAGGGGTCAGCTCTTCGAGGCCCACCCCGCTGTGCTGGGCGAGCAGCGTCGACAGTTCGGCGACGCCCGCGTGGAACTTCTCCACGTCGGCGTACAGCTCGATGCGGTTGCAGGTGGCGAGCACCGTCGCCTCGGCGGCCGGCTCGGACGCGAGGGTGTCCTGCAGCAGCTTCGCCTTGGCGTCCAGTGAGAGCGAGGCGCGCTCCAGCACGCTGACGGGCGCGCTGCGGTGGCTCAGCCCGACGACCAGAAGACTCATGCCGGCATCACGGCGGGCACGTCGCCGTCGGGTCCCTTCCGGTTCGGGCCCTCGCTCGGGCCGTCGTTCTGGCCCTCGGCGGCGGCGCGCGCGGCGGGGGGCAGCAGGGCGGCAGCGGCGGCTTCGGCGTCGCCGGCCTTGCGCTGCTCGTGGAAGGCGAGGATCTGCAGCTCGATCGACAGGTCGACCTTCCGCACGTCCACCCCCTCCGGCACCTGGAGCACCGTCGGCGCGAAGTTGAGGATCGAGGTGACGCCCGCGGCGATCAGCCGCTCGCTGACCTGCTGGGCGGCGCCCGCCGGAGTCGCGATGACCCCGATGGACACACCGTTCTCAGCGATGATCTTCTCCAGCTCGTCCGTGTGCTGGACGGGCATCCCGGCGACCGGCTTCCCGGCCATCGCGGGATCGGCGTCGATCAGCGCGGCGACCCGGAACCCGCGGGAGGCGAAACCGCCGTAATTGGCGAGCGCGGCGCCGAGGTTGCCGATGCCGACGATGACCACGGGCCAGTCCTGGGTCAGGCCCAGTTCGCGCGAGATCTGGTAGACGAGGTACTCGACGTCGTAGCCGACCCCGCGCGTCCCGTAGGAGCCCAGGTACGAGAAGTCCTTCCGCAGCTTCGCGGAGTTGACCCCCGCGGCTGCGGCGAGTTCCTCCGACGACACGGTCGGGACCGAGCGCTCGGAGAGCGCGGTCAGGGCGCGCAAGTACAGCGGAAGGCGGGCGACGGTGGCCTCGGGAATGCCTCGGCTACGGGTCGCCGGTCGGTGAGTTCGGCCAGTTGCCACGGTGCTCCTGCGGGATGAGCGGGGCTGTAGGCGGCCGTATGTCCCAAGGCCGCCCCGTCGGATGCAGGCTATGTCTTTGTGAACGCGTGCACAAAGATTGTGTCCGATTTGTCCAAGCAAAGTGACCGGGGTCACGCGTTCACGCCGCGTCACCCTGGAACCGGAACACGCACGGTGACGTCGCGATTCCATCGGGGGCAAACCGGTACACACTCCTCACAAGCCAGCCCCCAACTCAACCCAAACCGCCCCCGATGGTACGCGGCATCCCTGCGGCCCCAAGCCCCTGAGGCCGGCGCAGCCGCGCCTTCAGGGGCGCGGGGAACGGCGCGACCAGCCACGACGTGCCCGCACATTCCAGCCCCCTACCCCCCAAGCTCCCGCCGCAGCCGCCCCGCGTCCACCTTCCAGAACGTGTGCTGCTCCCCGTCCACCAGCACCACCGGAATCTGCTCCCAGTACTGCCGGTACAACTCCGCGTCCACGGAGATGTCCTTCTCCTCCCAGCGCACCCCCAACTCCCCGCACACCGCCCCGACGACCCCCCGTGCGTCGTCGCACAGATGGCAGCCGGGCTTGCCGATCAGCGTGACGAGACGCTCACCGGGCTCCTTCTTCTTACGTCGCAGCAGAGGGCTCATCCCCCCATTCTGACCGCCCTCCGGCACGCCCCGGGCGGCGCCGTAACGGACCGGACGCGGAGAGTTCACACCCTTGCATCCCACCGGCTCCGGAAGTCCCGAACAGAATGGCTATGCTCACGACATGGCCGCACTGGGATGGCTCACCCCCCGTAGGCGCTCCGCGACCGCACGGAGCGTGCTGGCGGGCGAGGCTGCAGCCGAAGCAGCACGCAAGTCGTCACAGGAACTCGAAGAGCTGGAGGCGGCCCGCGCCGCCGAGCCCGAAAGCCCGGACGAAGCCGCCGGGCCTTCCGAACCAGAGTTCCCGGTCCCCGGCGACACCAAGGCCGCCGCCTTCTTCGACCTCGACAACACCGTCATGCAGGGCGCCGCGATCTTCCACTTCGGCCGCGGCCTCTACAAGCGGAAGTTCTTCGAGCGCCAGGAACTCGTCCGCTTCGCCTGGCAGCAGGCCTGGTTCCGGCTCGCCGGCGTCGAGGACCCCGAGCACATGCAGGACGCCCGCGAGAGCGCCCTGTCCATCGTGAAGGGCCACAAGGTCTCCGAGCTGATGACCATCGGCGAGGAGATCTACGACGAGTACATGGCCGAGCGCATCTGGCCCGGCACCCGCGCCCTCGCCCAGGCCCACCTCGACGCGGGCCAGAAGGTCTGGCTGGTGACGGCCGCCCCCGTCGAGACGGCCACGATCATCGCCCGCCGCCTCGGCCTCACCGGCGCGCTGGGCACGGTCGCCGAGTCCCACGACGGCATCTACACCGGCCGCCTCGTCGGCGAACCCCTGCACGGCCCCGCGAAGGCCGAGGCAGTCCGCGCCCTGGCCGCCGCCGAGGGCCTCGACCTCACCCGCTGCGCCGCGTACAGCGACAGCCACAACGACATCCCGATGCTCTCGCTCGTCGGCCACCCGTACGCGATCAATCCGGACGCCAAGCTCCGCAGGCACGCCCGCGAACGCGACTGGCGGCTGCGCGACTACCGCACAGGACGCAAGGCCGCGAAGGTCGGCATCCCGGCCGCGGCCGGCGTCGGCGCCCTCGCGGGCGGCACCGCCGCAGCCCTCGCGCTGCACCGCCGCCGCCGCTGACACCCCCCGCTTCCCCTTTCCCCCTTTCGTACGAATTTCATACGAAGAAGGGCCGGGCGCACCCCGCTTGAGGGGGGCGCGCCCGGCCCTTTTCCGTACGCCGGGCATTCCCCGGGTCTTACCCGCCACGCGCCCCGGCCAGTCGTCCTGTCTGCACTCGGCCACAACAGATCCCGCATTCAGGCAGATCGCGACCCGATCCGATCAAGAAGTAGTCACTATCTGCTACTTGTTCCGTCACTTAGACGCTACAGAAGCGACGGAAACGGTGATTTGAGCAACTGGGTGTAGCGCTGCCTGTACGAAGCGTTATTCTCCTCAGACGCATTCCGGAACCCATTCATCAGCATCACGAGTGAACAGTCCGGCACTGCACGTGATGGAAGCTCTGCCTCTGGGAGTCCCGTGTACCCACACGTCGGGGTTGACGCCTCGGGCCTGGCTACGCTGCGCGCAACGGTCATCGACCGCCTGCGCGGCTTCGTCCCCACCGCGTACGCCGTCCCCGCCTATGCCACCCCTGTAGCCGCACGCCCGTGCTACGCCCTCGCCGACGGCGGTGCCGCCGTCGGCAGACGCAGCCGCGGCACCGGCGGCTCGGGCTCCGGCACGTCCACCGTCCGTCGGCCCACCGCCGACAGCGACAGCGCACGCATGATGGACCTCGTCGAGCGGGCGCAGGGCGGCGAGGCCGAGGCCTTCGGCCGCCTCTACGACCAGTACAGCGACACGGTCTACCGCTACATCTACTACCGCGTCGGCGGAAAGGCGACGGCAGAAGACCTGACCAGCGAGACGTTCCTGCGCGCCCTGCGGAGGATCTCCACCTTCACCTGGCAGGGCCGTGATTTCGGCGCCTGGCTGGTCACCATCGCCCGGAACCTGGTCGCGGACCACTTCAAATCGAGCAGGTTCAGACTCGAAGTGACCACGGGCGAAATGCTCGACGCCAATGAAGTCGAGCGAAGTCCGGAGGACTCCGTCCTGGAGTCGCTCTCCAACGCGGCCCTCCTGGAAGCCGTGCGAAAGCTCAACCCGCAGCAGCAGGAGTGCGTCACACTCCGCTTCCTGCAAGGGCTCTCGGTCGCCGAGACCGCCCGCGTCATGGGCAAGAACGAGGGTGCCATCAAGACCCTCCAGTACCGGGCCGTCCGCACCCTGGCGCGGCTGCTCCCCGACGACGCCCGGTAGGACATCTCTCGACGACGCCCGGTGATCGTTCGATCACCGGGCGTCGAAGTTCGCGCGCAATCCTGCACAAGTGGCAGTCGGATCATCTTTCGTCCGTAACCCAAGTGCCCAGAGGCTCGTTGTGCGGAATGCAGGCTCCCTGCGGTCACGCCATGCCCGCAGCCACTCGCCCAATCGTGTGGACGCACTCATGGCGTGCAACCTTCCGGACCACCCGGGGAGTCGATCGTCATGACGAGAGGAGGTGCCGCCAGTGATCGCAAATGTATCGGCGTACCGGCGGGCCAACGCCTTCGCCCAGGCCCTGGAGGACCAGGAACTCCAGGGCACGGCGGCCGAACAGCCCGAAGGTACGGCCGGAGCAGCCGAAAGGCCTGCTGACCAGGGAGCACTGCTGTCCCTTGTCACAGGTCTGGGCGGCCTGCCCGCACCGGAAATGGACCCCGAGGTCAAAGTGGTGCAACGAGCCCAGCTCGTCGCCGCCATGGAAGCCATGATGCTGGAAGGCACCGCAGCGGGCCCCACGGGTCCTCACGTGCCCGAGCAGCGCACCGGACGAGGCGCCCACCGGGCCGCCGCACTCCGGAAACTGAGCCCACGCTCCCGCTGGTCGAAAGGCCTGGCGGCGGGCGGACTCACCGTGGGTGTGGTCGGCGGAGCCTTCGGCGGCGTAGCCGCTGCCAGCTCCAACGCCCTCCCCGGTGATTCGCTGTACGGGCTCAAGCGCGGCATGGAAGATCTGAAGCTCACCATGGCGGACGACGAGTCCGACCGGGGCCAGATCTACCTCGACCAGGCGTCCACCAGGCTCCAGGAGGCCCGACGCCTCATGGACCGGGGCAGAGCAGCCGACCTCGACCACGAGCAACTGGGTGAAGTACGACGCACGTTGACCGGGATGAAGCACGACGTCGGCGAGGGCCACCGGCTCCTCCACGAGGCGTACGAGAGAGACGGAAACATTGGCCCCATTCAGGCCCTGAACGCCTTCGCCCAGTCCCACCGCGACAGCTGGAGCAGTCTGCGCGGCCTGCTGCCCGCCCAACTGGGCGACGTGGGCTCGCAGGTGAGCTCGGTCTTCGACGCCATAGACCAGGAGGTCGGACCGCTGCGGTCGCTGCTGCCCAAGCCCCCGCAGTCGGACCAGAAGCCGGCTGCCCCGGGCACCCACAAGGACCGCCCAGGCACTCCCCGCTCGAACGACGGGACGCGCCCCGCCGCCCCCGGCTCCACCCCCGGCAGCCCCCACCAGGGCCGGCCGGGCAGTCCACCGCCCGCGACCTCCGACGGCAAGCCGTCCGAAGGCCTGATCGGCGGTGCGGGCGACCTGCTGGACCCCCCGGCCCACCGTCCCGCCCCGCCCGTGACACCCGGCAAGCCCGGCAGCCCCGGCAAGCCGACCGTCCCCGACGTCACGATCCCGCCCATCCTTCCGGACGTACTCCCGGGCCTGGGCATCGACGGCGAGGACACCGAGTAGCAACAACTGCCGTGCGGCGGCGGCCGGTTCACACTCTTCGCGCTCAGTACGAGAAGTACGAGAATTCGTACTAGAAGAACACCGACCGCCGCCGCACCAGCAGTTCATACAGGGTGTGCTGGATCTGCTCGCGGACCTGGTCCGTCAGGTTGAACATCAGCATCGGATCCTCCGCCGCCTCCGCCGAGTACCCCTTGGTCTCGATCGGTTCGCCGAACTGGATCGTCCACTTCGTCGGCAGCGGCACCGCCCCCAACGGCCCCAGCCACGGGAACGTCGGCGTGATCGGGAAGTACGGAAAGCCCAGCACCCGGGCCAGCGTCTTCGCGTTCCCGATCATCGGGTAGATCTCTTCCGCGCCCACGATCGAGCACGGCACAATCGGCGCCCCCGCCCGCAACGCGGTCGACACGAAGCCGCCCCGCCCGAACCGCTGCAGCTTGTAGCGGTCACTGAACGGCTTCCCGATCCCCTTGAACCCCTCGGGCATCACCCCGACCAGTTCGCCGCGCTCCAGCAGCGCCTGCGCGTCCTCGGCGCACGCCAGCGTGTGCCCGGCCTTGCGCGCCAGCTCGTTCACCACCGGCAGTACGAAGACGAGGTCGGCGGCCAGCAGCCGCAGGTGCCGCCCCGCCGGATGCTCGTCGTGCACCGCCGCCTGGAGCATCAGCCCGTCCAGCGGCAGCGTCCCGGAGTGGTTGGCGACGATCAGTGCCCCGCCCTCGGCGGGGACGTTCTCGATGCCCTTCACCTCCACCCGGAAGTACTTCTCGTAGAACGGCCTGATCATCGACATCAGGACCTGGTCGGTGAGCTCCTTGTCGTACCCGAACTCGTCGACCTCGTAGTCCCCGGTGATCCGCCGCCGCAGGAAGGCGAGACCGCCCGCGATTCGCCGGTCCCAGCCGCCGCCCTGCTCGACGGGCGCCTCGGGAGCCGCCGTGGGAGCCTCGGGGGACGTCCCCTGCTGTTCCGGTACGGGCGCGAGCGCGGCGCCCCCGCCGCCCGCCGCGGACCCGCCCTTCCGGCTGCCGCCGCGCTTCCCCGAGGCCGGGCGCGCGGCCCCCGCGCCCCGCCGCGACCGCGGCTCGTCGCCGAAGGGGATGACCTTGGCATCGGCCATGTCAGATGCGCTCCTTGGGTTCCGTACGGTCCTGACTGTTCTGGCGGCCCTGGCCGTGCTGACGGTCCTGGCTGTCCCTGCGGCCCTGGCCGTCCTGGCCGTCCTGGCGGTCCTGGCTGTTCCGGCGTACGAACGCGGCTGCCCGGTCCACCGCGGACGCCAGCACCTCGGGCGGCAGCAGCCCGCCGCCCCGGCTGCGCGCGAAGTCCGCGAAGGTCTCAAGGGTCGTGTACTTGGGTTCAAAGCCGAGCGTCTCGCGCATCTGCGTGGTCCGCACCACCCGCCCGTGCGTCAGCAGCCGGATCTGCTCGGGCGAGAAGTCGCTCATCCCCACCGTCCGCAGCGCGGTCCCCACCCACCGTACGGCGGGCAGCAGGAACGGCACCGTCGGCCGCCCCAGCCTGCGCGCACACTGCGAAAGCAGCAGCACGCCGTCGCCCGCAATGTTGAAGGTCCCGCTGTTGAGCGTGGCCCGCCGGGGCTCGTGCGCGGCGATCCGCAGCACCTCCACCACGTCGTCCTCGTGCACGAACTGGAGCCTCGGGTCGTACCCGAGCACCGTCGGCATCGCGGGCAGCGAGAAGTAGTCGGCGAGCGGGGAGTCCGCACACGGCCCCAGGATGTTCGCGAACCGCAGCACACACACCGCCACGTCGGGCCGCCGCCGCGCGAAGCCCCGCACATACCCCTCGACCTCGACGGCGTCCTTCGCGAAGCCGCCGCTGGGCAGCGCCTTCGGCGACGTCGTCTCGGTGAAGACGGCCGGATCCCGCGGCGCGGACCCGTACACGCTCGTACTGGACTTCACGACCAGGCGCCGCACGGTCGGCGACTTCTGGCACGCGCCGAGCAGCTGCATGGTGCCGATGACATTGGTCTCCTTGACCGTGGTCCGGCCGCCGCCGCCGGCCAGCGGGGTCCCGGTCACGTCCATGTGGACGACCGTGTCGACCCCGTACTCGGCGAGAATCCGTGCGATCGCGGGCTGCCGGATGTCCGCCCGTACGAAATCCGCCCCGCCGAGATGGTGCTCGGGCGGAATGGCGTCGACCCCGATCACCCGGTCCACCTCGGGGTCCCGCTGCACGCGCCGCACGAAGCGGCCCCCCAGCTGCCGGGCCACACCTGTGACGAGCACGACCTTGCCCAAGATCAGCGCCTTCCCTCGGTCTCCCCGGGTCCCCGTGGTCTCCCCGGGCCCCTGAGGGCCACCGTAGCGCCTGGATGTTGCGCTGTGATGACCGCAGGCCGCTCTCGGCCACGGCCCCCGTAAACGCAGAACGGCCCCTCTGCCATCACTGGCAGAGGGGCCGTTCCTTTATTGCGTACAGCTGCCGCTTACTTCTTGTTGCGACGCTGAACGCGAGTGCGCTTCAGCAGCTTGCGGTGCTTCTTCTTAGCCATCCGCTTGCGCCGCTTCTTAATGACAGAGCCCACGACTACCCTCGCTCACTACTCGGAACACCTCCGCGTCAGCGGAGATCGGTGCGGGGCGTCTGGGCCCACACGACCTAGCAAGGGCCTAGCCTAACCCGCCACCGAGTGAGTGACGTAATCCGAGGTGAATCTAGGCCGTCTCCACCCCCACGAAGGACTCCCGGAGGTACTCGTGCACCGCTTGCTCCGGGACCCGGAAGGACCTGCCCACCCGGATCGCCGGCAGATGACCGCTGTGCACCAAGCGGTACACGGTCATCTTCGACACTCGCATCACCGAGGCGACTTCCGCCACGGTCAGAAACTTGACCTCGTTGAGAGGCCTCTCGCCTGAAGCAGTCATGACCCACCTGTACCTTCCGCACATGACGCGCACCGGCTTCCCCTTCCGGTGACTCTTCGTCGCTGTGCGCTCACTCCCCAGACTAGGGGCGTGTGATGCGAGTGGGGAAGAGGAGATGCGATCGGCCCGCTACCGTGACAGACACGCTCGATTGAGTACATAGCGAGTAAGCGGTCGGTAGTAATCAGACCGCACACCGTCATCAAGTGGAACGACCACGGACACCCGCCCCTCCTCCTGTCCGACGAACAGCGCGGGGTCGTCGACATCCGCCAGACCGATCGCCTCAAACCCCAGCTGACCTGCACCGCAGACCCATCCGTGGTCCCCCACGACCAGCCCGGGAAGCGGCCCTCCACCCTCGGCCGCAGCCTCCAGAACCACCCGAACCGGGAGCGGCGAATGGGAGTGCACGCCGGTGCCACTCCCGCTCCCCCGCGCGCCGGGTTCACGCACCAGCGCGACTCCCCGTACGTAGTCAAGGTTGTACGTACGTACGCCGAACCGGGTCGTTATGTCGACACGATGCCCCTGCGCGGGGGTGAGCACTTCACACCCCGCCGCCGACAAAGCGTCTGCCAACCCGCCGTAGAACCCCGTCAGCCGGTGCGGATGTCCGGTCCCGAACAACACCGGAAGCCCCTTCGCGGCCGCCTCGCCCACCCGCTTCGCAAAGGCATCGAGCGCCACCAACGTCCGTTCCGGATCAATGACATCGGGCCCCACCCGATATCCCGGATCCGCCGACACCCCACACCTCTCCGCCATCAATTCCAACAACTCCCCCTCCCCCCACCCCCGTTCGGGCTCAAGGCCCAACAACACCCGCGGATCCCCCGCCCCGAACGCCCGATAGCTCCGCAGACTCACCTCCCGCGAAGTAGCCACGACCCCCGCCAACCCGGCCTGCACCAGATGCGCCTTGAGCGCCCCACTCCTCAACACCCCACCATGCTCCCGAACCCCCCACCCCCTGTCCCCAAAACCCCACCCCCCCAACACCCTTGGCCTAACCCCCTCTCCCCACCCCCCTGGCCCCCTAGCCCTCTTGGGCAGCGGGGCCGCCCCTTCCCCCTCCCCGGCCCTCTAGCCCTCTCTTGGGCAGCGGGGGCCGCCCCCACCCCCTAGCCCCCTTGGGCAGCGGCGCCACCCCTCCACCCCTCACCCCCTGCCCCCTAGCCCCCTAGCCCCCTTGGGCAGCGGGGCCGCCCCCCGGGGGCGGAACGGGTGGGCAAGGGGGCGGCCCCCACGCGGAGCCCGCCCCCTCGCTCCGGCCCACGCTCGCCCCGCTAGCCGGCACACCGCACGGGGGCGCCGGAGGGCCGAACAGCCCTCAAGCAGACCCCCGCCCCCACCCCCTACGCCCACAACCCCCTCAACGGAAACACCGCCCTGCGAGCCGCCACCACCGCCTGATCCACCCGATCCGCCGGGTCGTACCCCTCGTCCCACCCCCGCCAGGCCACCGTCCGCCCATCCGTCATCCGCCCCGGTCCCCACTCCCGCGTCAGCGCGTACACCTGGTCCTTCCAGCCAGCCGGAATCACCGACTCCGGCTCAACCGGCCGATGCGCCGCGATCCCCACCAGATGCGTCCACGACCGCGGCACCACGTCCACCACCGCGTATCCCCCGCCCCCGAGGGCGACCCACCGCGCCCCCTCCACGTACTCGTGAGCCAGCTCATGACAGGCCGCCTGCACCGCCCGCTGCGCATCCAGCGACACCGTCAAATGCGCCAGCGGATCCTCGAAGTGCGTATCCGCCCCGTGCTGCGACACCAGCACCTGTGGCCGGAAATCAGCCAACAGCTCGGGCACCACCGCGTGGAAGGCCCGAAGCCACCCCGCGTCCCCCGTCCCCGCCGGCAGCGCCACATTCACGGCGCTCCCCGCCCCGGCCCCCTCGCCCCCGGTCTCCTGGGGCCACCCCGTCCCCGGAAACAACATCCTCGGGTGCTCGTGCAACGAGATCGTCAGCACGCGCGGATCGTCCCAGAAGGCCGTCTGCACACCGTCCCCGTGATGCACATCCACATCGACGTACGCGACCCGCTCGACGCCCTTCTCCAACAGCCGCGCGATCGCCAGCGCCGCATCGTTGTACACGCAGAATCCCGCCGCCGCCCCGGGCATCGCATGGTGCATCCCACCGGCGAAGTTCACCGCGTGCGACGCGTCCCCACGCCACACCGCCTCCGCCGCCCCCACCGACAGCCCGGCGATCAACGCAGCGGCCTCGTGCATCCCCACGAAGGCCGGATCGTCCTCGGTCCCCAGCCCGTACCGCGGATCCGCGTCCTGCGGCGACTTCGACGCCGCCCGCACCGCCGCGATGTAGTCCTCCCGGTGCACCAGCTGCAACGTGGAGTCCCCCGCCGGCGGCGCGGCCACCACCTCGACCGCCCCATCGAGCCCGTAGGCCCGCACCAGCCCCATGGTCAGCTCAAGCCTGACCGGGTCCATCGGATGGTGCTTCCCGAAGTTGTACGCCGTGACGGCGTCATCCCACATCAACAGTGCGCGGCCGCTCATGCCCGCCACCGTATCGGTCGCCCTCCGCCTCGAACGACCGGGCGTACACCAGCGTCAGGAGCACCAGAACCGTCGGCACGAGCATCGCCCCCCGGTAGTTCCACGCATCCCCGATCGCCCCCACCAACGGCGACCCGACCAGGAATCCCACGTAGTTGAAGACGTTCAGCCGGGCCACCGCCACATCGCTGTGGGCCGGGAACATCCGCCCCGCCGCCGCGAAGGTCTGCGGAACGATCACGCACAAGCCGAGCCCCAGCAGCGTGAATCCAGCCATCCCCATCCACGCCCCGGAAGCCGCCGCCACCACCCCGAACCCCACAGCGGCAACAACAGCCCCGCACCGCACCACCGCCACCGCTCCGAACCGCCGCACCCCGAAGTCCCCCACGGCCCGCCCCAGCAGCGTCGTCACCATGTAGACGTTGTACGGAACGGTCGCCAGCGCCTCCGACGAACCCAGCACGTCCTGCAGGTACTTGGCGCTCCAGTTCGAAACCGTCGAGTCCCCGATGTACGCAAAAGCCATCACCATGCACAGCGGCAGCAACAGCTTGAACGAGAAGGCCCCCGCCCCCTTCGCCCCCTCCTTCGCCCCCACCTTCGCCGCTTCCTTCGCACCGGCAGCAACAGCCTCCTGCCCCTCCCCCGTCACCGCCACCGCGTCCACGTACCACCGGCTCCCCACCAGCACCACGGGCACCAGCACACACACCACCGGCAGGTACGACACCAGGAGCGACAGCTCCCAGTGCGCCCCCACCCAGGCCAGCGAGGCCCCGGCGATCCCACCGAGGCTGTACGTCGCGTGGAATCCGAGCATGATGCTGCGCCCGTACGCCCGCTGGAGGCTCACCCCGAGCATGTTCATCGAGGCGTCCAGCATGCCCACCGCGAGGCCGAACACCCCGAGCGCCAGTGCCACGTGCCACATCTCGCGGCCCGCCCCCACGCCGAGGAGGGCGAGCAGCACGACCGGCTGGGACCACCGCAGCACCCGCGCAGGCCCGACCCGTTTCGCGAGCGCCTCGGCGGCGAAGCTCCCCGCCCCGGCCAGGATCGGCACTGCGGCCAGGAAGATCGGGAGCACCGCGTCCGACATCCCGTACTGCTTCTGCAGCGCCGGTATTCGAGTCACGAGGATCGCGAAGGCCAGGCCCTGCGCGAAGAAGCTCAACGCCAAGGAAGCCCTGCCGTGCCGCAGGCGCGCATCTGTCATGAACGGTGAGCGTACGACCCCGGCCTACCCATGGGTAGATGGATCACGCACCCAATCCCGGCCGGACCCCCGCCACTCTCAGCCGAGCAGCCCGAGCAGTTCCTTCATGTCCGAGAAGTACCCGTTGGCTCCGGCCAGCCGTTCGGCGGGCGTCATGGCGGTGAATCCGTACACGTCCATCCCGGCGGCCCGCGCGGCCTGCACTCCGAGCGGACTGTCCTCGACGACCACGCACCGCTCGGGCGCCACCCCCATTTGATCGGCGGCGTGCAGGAAGAGGTCCGGCGCCGGCTTTCCCTTGCCGACGTCCTCGGAGCTGAACACCCATTCCTCCTCGAACCACTCGTCGAGCCCGGTCTTCCGGTGCCCGGCCCTGATCCGGTCGTGACTTCCGGAGGAGGCCACGCAGTACGTCACCCCGTCGGCGACCAGGCTGCCCAGTACGTCTTCCGCTCCAGGCACGGGCCGGAGCTCCCGCTCGAAGCCGGCCACGATTCTCTGGTGCAGCGTCTGCTCGAAGTCCGCCGGAAGTTCCTGCCCGGTCCTCTCCCTGACGAGGTCCTGCACCCGGTGCACGGCGGCCCCCATGTAGTCCCGCAGGGACTCGTCGTACGTCGTGGGGTGCCCGAGCTCGGTCAGGTAGCCCGAGAGAATCGTGTTGGAGATCGGCTCGCTGTCCACCAGGACGCCGTCGTTGTCGAAGATCACCAGTTCGTAGCGCATGACTCGACCATAAACGCAAAAAAGCCGCTGCCCCCGAGTCAACAGACTCGGGGGCAGCGGCTTTTTAAAAATTGTTCGGCGGCGTCCTACTCTCCCACAGGGTCCCCCCTGCAGTACCATCGGCGCGGAAAGGCTTAGCTTCCGGGTTCGGAATGTAACCGGGC